>JAMPAB010000003.1 GCA_023667435.1 Corallococcus sp.
GGCGATAACATTTGCTTTTACTACGCGTTTTCTTGAAAGATTTGCCCTCCGTATTGAAAATTGCTTTACAGAAAATCGTGCGGAACGGCAATTCGAACTTAGTACGCGCGTTACGCGGTTGAAATTTTCCGTCGCGTTTTTTCGTTCCGAAAAAGATTTTTACGCATTATCTTACGCCGTTATGCGTATGCGTAATTTACAAATGTCGTCGGTTTTTCTTTTTTATTAAAACGTTTTTTTGAAATCACACTGCGGCAGAAAGTTTTAAAACGCTTTCTTTTTGTTAATATATATGATATAATACTGAAAAGCGACTTATTAACGCCGTTTAGCTGCTATCATATAACGCATCGCATTGATAATAGTGTATTGCGGTAAATGTTGTTCGTATGTGTTATATAAGATAATCAAAAAAACAATGAAATTACGAACAACAGAAATATCCGTCGAGCGTGAATTATTCGTATTTTGAATTGATAATTTATCATTCGATAATACAATAAAAGAACGCTCTGTCGACAGCATTTAACCGACGTCTATCTACCGTATCACATTGATAATAAAATATGCGGCAAATGCTGTCCGCGCGTATAAAATATTAAAAAACGCAGTTGCACTTTTAACGCGGCCACGTTCATTCGAATAATTATTTTGTAATTACGTGCGCCGCAAAATCTGACAAAAAATTATAATGAACATTGTTCATTATTGAGGGGGTTTCCGTCTTGCCGACTATCACAGATATCGCAATAGGCATAATAGCTTTGATTGCCGCCATCACGGGGCTAGTCAAAGGTTTTACAAAACAATTCGTTAAAGGATTTTGCAGTCTCGTGTCGTTTTTCGGCGCGCTGGCATTAGCAATTCTTCTAACTCCTCTTATCCAACAAACGGAGTTCTTCAAGAGCTTTTCGATGACGGCAACGGGGTGGTTTGCGGCAGACTATTTTTCTACGCCTGTTCACAGCATCGAAGAATTAAACGCCGTTCTCGGGCAAAGCTTTTTAAAGATTTTGGAGTCTGTTTCCGACAGAATCTACACCAACACTATGCTTCCCGGAGAAATGACGACTTTGGGACAATATTTCGGCCATGTTTGCGCCACGCTGATAGTCGGTTTTGTAATATGGCTGCTATTGCTTTTAATAATAAAGCTTGCTCTTTTCGGCGTCCAGAAGTTACTCACAAAGCTCTCTCAGCTCCCCGTTCTTCGTACGCTGGACAAAATATTCGGACTTGTTTGGTCGCTTGGCGTAACTTACCTGTTTGTTGTTTGTATAGGTATTACGGCAGTCGAAATAGTAATTGTTAAATTTTTACCGAATCAAATAGATACGTTTCTCCGTCCCTTAATCGAAAACACGTTTGTATTCAAAGTGTTACACGAAACAAACCTCGTCGGCTCGTACATTGCGGACCTTTTGGGCATAGATTTACTTTCCCTCGCTGCGCTAGCGTAATACGCCAACAGCAAACTCAAAACGTCGCTTATTCGAAGCGACGTTTTTTATTGCAAACATACAGTTCAATTAGGAGTTTTAGCTTCCTTCCGCTTTGTTTTACTCGACGTGTTTGCAAAATACCGAACATGTACAAACATTTCTTTCTCCGACGGATCGGGTAACGCACGCTTACGTCAGAAACCATGTTCACTAAGACGGCGCATAAATTCGATTTTTCTTATCTACGCGCATTTTTCGGTAGTGTATTTTGGTAAAAAACGCTTGCTTTTCCACTGTATTTGCCGTATTTTTAACCAATTTTCTTGAAAAAAATGTATTAGACGCCCAAAGAAAGCTGTCTTTATGTTTCACGTGAAACATATTCCAAACAGCAATTCCGATTTTCACTGACACAAAACACCGCGCGCAGGAAAGGTTTGAAGCAATAATGATACAAGCGCAACGGCAAGCTCCGCACGACATACAAGTACGCAAGACACACAACGTTAGTCGCAAACCAAAACATTCTCCTTGCTACTTAAAATCTAGCGAAATCACAAAACACCTCCCGTTTTGTTTCACGTGAAACACTTTATATTCCAATTAGCATTTAAAATATCTTTCGGTAAAAGGCACATTAGATTTGTGCTTTTAGCGCTCGCCGCTTTGTTCGTTTAAAGAAAAAATTGAATTTGACTAATAAACTTATACGGTTCGGAAAACCCAATTACCCCTTATACAAATATAATCTACAAATCGGTCAGTTTGATCTGCAGATGCAGCGCATTAAAACTTGCTTCGCGGCGAGCACGAAACGGCAAAGCCCATTAAAAAAGGCGCATGGCAAAAATTCGCAGCATAACACAAGAGTTTGTAAAACGCAATAAAAGCAATCGTCAAACAAGTATGACTCAAAACTACGTAAGCATAAACGCGTTCCGAGAATCATGACTAAGCATCCAAACAAGCGGCGCACACTTCATGCTCGATTTTCGTCATTTTAAATCCTTTATTCGGGTCAAATTTGTTGTTTTTTGATGTTTTTTATCGCTCGTCCAGCGATTTTTAGACTATAATTATAATTGCAGCGCGCAAAGCTCAGAGTTGTTTCACGTGGAACGCATCCAAAATACAACACACAAATTAAACAAATAAATTACCTTAAGAAATTTTGCCGTTGCGCTTTTTGAAATTTCAATTCGAATTTCGCATAAAACTTATCTCTTTTTGTCCTTACGAGCAAACAAGACGAAAGCAATAAACTTTCCAAAGCAAAAGTCTCGTCACTCATCAATGTGAAATCAGACAAATAAAATCGGAATAAGCCGACGCAGAATTCAAGCACACAATCAACAACTTTTGAAGCCCGCGATGCAATCCTGAACAACGCTCGTCAAAAAAACATAAAACCAACAACATTCCGAAATTTTGCTTAAACACGAACAATTGTTATCTTTTATCTTAATAGCGAACGCGTTTTGCGATTAGAGTAAAAATGATAATTTAATATCGAATTTTCTCGTTTAAAACTCAGAATGACGTTCAAAATTCCCGCAAAAAATTGATTTTAAAATTAAAAATTCTGTCAAAACGGCTCTTTTGACCAACTTTTATAACATAATTATTCGCAATTTTTCCGCGTTTTGATGCGGTCTGATTTGTAAAAAAACGCTAAATTACAAACGACCGAAACCGGAATCGCGGACGGACATGGCTCGCCGTTCAAACACGAAGAAAAGCAAGACATTTTTAGCGAGCAGCAAGTTTAAAAAAATCCCGAAACAAATTTGCTTCGAGATTTCGTTTTCTAATCTTCTTTACGGAATTTATCGCTCATCCAGTTTTCGACCATTGAGGAGATTCGGTCCAAATCGTCCGACGTAAAATAATCTATATAAATTCGTCCCTTATTGCCGTTGCCCAAAGCGGTAACCTTCGTGGCGAACGCGCGCTGCATATTTCCGACAAGACTGACAAGCTCCTTGCTTTCTTCTGCAACGGGCTTTTGCTTTTCCGGTTTCGGATTTAAAAAATCACGCGCCATTTTTTCCATTTCGCGCACGGTCATTTTATTATCGCAACCTTTAAGCGCAAGCGCGTACTGTTTATCACGCGGAATCACGACTAGGGTGCGAGCGTGTCCGGCGGAAAGCCTGCCTTGTTCTATCAGCGAAATGACGTCGTCGCTTAAAGTAAGCAAGCGCAGAGTATTCGCCACCGCAGAGCGGCTTTTCCCTATACGGTCGGCGGCAACTTCCTGAGTCATATTGAATTCCGTCATCAACGTCTTGATTGCACGCGCGGCTTCTATGGGAGAAAGATCCTCGCGTTGCAAATTTTCAATCAAACTGATTTCTTTTATTTGCTGCGGAGTATAATTGCGTATAATGGCAGGAATTTCGGTCTTTCCTGCGATTTTACTTGCTCTAAAACGACGTTCGCCGGCAATAATCATAAAACGCTTGCCGATGGGGGTAACTACGATGGGTTGAATTACGCCGTGCAGCTTAATACTGTCTGCCAATTCCGCCAAAGCATCTTCGTCGAACTTTTTGCGCGGCTGTTCGTAATTGGGGTCGATATCGAGCAAAGAAATCTGTACCACGTTGTCGCTGCCCGATGCAATCGGCGTCTGCTTTTTATCGACGGCAGGCTCCGACGGTTGAGTAAGTTCTTCTATATCGTTCATTCCCATCAAAGAGGCAAAGCCTCGTCCTAATCCTTTGTTAGCCATTAGTTTTTTTCCTCTCTCTTTAAAAATTGTCGAGCAAGCGCATCATAAGCCAAAGCGCCGTTAGAATGCGGCGCATGCAGCATAATAGGAACGCCGAAACTGGGAGATTCCACCAATTTTATATTGCGCGGCACGGGAACAGTGTAAATTTTGTCCCCGAAATATTTATAAATTTCTTCGGTTACTTGTTTGGACATCGTGGTACGAATATCGTACATCGTCAAAATTACGCCGTTTATATATAAGCGGGGATTTAAACGCTGTTTGACAATTTTAACGGTATTCATTAGCTGGCTTAAACCTTCCAGCGCAAAAAATTCGCTTTGAATAGGAATTATCACTCCGTCGGAAGCGACAAGCGCGTTCAACGTAATCAAACCCAAACTGGGCGGACAGTCGATAAAAATATAGTCATACTCGTCGATTATCGGAGTAAGCGCGCGTTTCAGTGCGCTTTCCCTAAACGGAATAGAAACGAGATCGACTTCGGCAGCGGCAAGATCGATATTGCTCGGTACAATCGACAGATTGTCGATAACCGAAGCTTTAACGACCTCGCTTACGGAACACGCTTCCATAAGCATATCGTAACAGGTATATTCCAGTTGATTTTTTTCAATACCGAATCCGCTTGTGGCGTTGCCCTGCGGATCGAAATCCACAAGCAGAACCTTTTTGCCGAACTTAGCTACGTAAGCGGACAGATTGATTGCGGTCGTCGTTTTTCCGACCCCGCCTTTTTGGTTTGAAAAAGCAAATACTTTACCCATAATCGCTCCAAGTAAACAGTAAGCAAAATAACTTATCGCTCAAACAATATCTCGTCGCAAAATCAACTGCCGACACAAACAGCGTAACAATCCGTCGAAGATTAAAATACGTTCGTCATTTTATTGTATCGTACACGAGCAATGCGGCTCGCAGAACTCGACAATCAACGTGATACGATGTAATAAACAGTAGCTAAGCGCCGTAGACGTAGTCTGTTGTTTTATTGTAACATAAATCGCAAACTTTTTCAACAATAAATACGCTGTTGCGCAAAATTTCTGCTCGGCGCCGTTTTTCGCCGATTTCAAAGACGAACGAAGTTGATTTTACAATCCTACCGAAAAGAATTTACAAATAACAAAGCCGTACAAGAAATAAATATATAATGCGCAAGTATTTCGATTTAAATGCGTTTCTTGTGCTATTTCAAACATAACTACTACGGCAATCGACTTCGATTTATTCGCAAATAAGGCGACGCATAAATACAATAAAAAGGTTGTAATGTTTACTCTTTACGTTGCCGCATTTATAATTTAACTTCCTCTAAGCCGCAACGCGAACAAAACTTTCGTGTCTATATCTATGCAGTTGCTTGTCGATTTTCCGATAAAGTGTTACAATTAAACAAAGAAAAATCCCTACGTTCAGGAGACGGTATGAACACAACAATCGTAGCTCGGTCAACAGCCGAAGGACGCTCCGCAATCGCCGTTATAAGAATGAGCGGCGACGACGCAATAAATATAGCTAAAAAAATTTTCGAGCCGTTCCCGCCAAAAGCTAATCTATTAAAAGTAGGCACGTTGCACACGGCGCAATTTGACGAACATGCAATGTGCGTATATTTCAACGCGCCGCATTCATATACGGGAGAAGACACTGTGGAGTTTCACTGTCACGGAGGAATCGCCGTTTGTCGAGCGGTCATAGAACAATGTATTGCAAACGGAGCAATTCCCGCGCAAAACGGCGAGTTCAGCAAACGCGCTTTCATCAACGGAAAACAAAATCTTACGAATGCCGAAGGCATAATAGAAATGATCGACGCGGAAACAGCATCGGCTGCGAAAGCAGGAGCAAACTTGTTGGAAAACAAGTTAGGGAAAAAAGTGGTCGAATTGCAAAACTCCCTTCTCGATGCCGTCGCTTCTTGCGAAGCGGCGTTGGATTACCCCGAAGAAGATTTGGAATTACCTACCGTATCATCTTCGAAAGCCATTCTCGACCGCATAATAACGGAAATTGACAAACTGATTTCGACGTCAACGTTAGGCAAGTTCGCAAAATACGGCATTAACGTAGCCATCGTCGGGGCGCCTAACGTAGGAAAATCCAGCATTTTAAACGCATTGCTCGGAACAGACAGAGCAATCGTATCGGAAATTCAAGGCACAACAAGAGACACTCTGACAGAATCTGTAAATTACAAAGACATAAAGTTTAACTTTGTAGACACCGCCGGTATACGGGAAACCGACGACGTTGTAGAAAAAGAGGGGGTAAAACGCGCGCAACGCGCCGCAGACAGCGCAGACGTAGTTCTGCACGTCACGGATAATCCTCTCGATCGTTCGGTATATCCCACAATACGTCCGCAAATAAGAATTTATAACAAAAGCGACCTTTACGACAGCTCCCCCTGCTGCGTAGACAGCCTGATAGTCTCGGCGAAGAGCGGCGACGTAGAGATAATCAAATCTGCTTTATACGAAATGTTTAGCGCGGGAGATATAGAGAATTCCGACTTGCTTATTACAAACGAAAGACACTTGTCCTGCTTAAAAAAAGCGAAAGACGAGTTGCTTTCCGCGAAACGCGCATGCGACGGATATACTCTGGACGTCGTCGCAAGCGCAATGAAACAGGCATGGGAAACATTGGGACAAATAACGGGATCTACGGCAAACGAAGAAATCATCGACAGAATATACAGCAAATTTTGCTTGGGCAAATAAAACAAAACGGTTTTAGGCAGAATACGTTCGAAGAATTATAATTGCGTTACAAAACGTTTCAAACGAATAAAACCGTTTATAAAAGCCTTTTTATGACGCATTATAACTGTAAATTCGAAAGCAAAACCGTTTTACCGCAAAGAGGAGTACGTAAAATTGAAAAACTTCGACGTCATCGTAATAGGCGCAGGACACGCCGGTTGCGAAGCTGCGTTAGCTTCGGCAAGATTAGGTTGTTCCACGTTGCTTTTGGCGACCAATTTAGATACGGTTGCCTTTTTGGCGTGCAATCCTAGCATAGGCGGCACGGCAAAAGGACAAATTGTAAAGGAAATCGACGCTCTCGGCGGAGAAATGGCTGTCAATGCAGACAAAAGTCTTCTGCAAATGCGTATGTTAAATCGCGGCAAAGGACCTGCGGTTTACTCTCCGCGCGCTCAAGTAGACAAAAACGTATATCACGCAACGATGAAGCAGACCGTAGAAAACACTCCTAATTTATATTTACGGCAGGGCGAGGCGACAAAAATCGACGTTAATTCCAACGGAACCTTTTCCGTTACAACCGCCGTAGGCTTATCCTATACGGCAAAATCCGTAGTGGTATGCTGCGGAGTATACCTCAATTCTAAGACCATTGTAGGGCAATGCGTCAAAAACAGCGGACCGAACGGATTTTCAAATGCAAATTTTCTGTCTCAGAGCCTCGTTTCGTTAGGTTTTGCCGTACGTCGCTTTAAAACGGGTACTCCCGCGCGGGTAAGAATGAAGTCAATCGATTTAAATAAGACGACGGAGCAGCGCGGAGAAGAAGACGTTAAACCTTTTTCCTTCCTGACGGAAAGCATACCCGCAACAAAACGCAGCTGTTATCTTACTTATTCTACCGCTAAAACGAAAGAAATAATTCTGAAAAACAAACATCTTGCGCCAATATACAACGGAACGATAGACGGCACGGGACCGCGCTACTGCCCGAGCATCGAAGACAAAGTAGTACGATTCGCCGATAAAGAACGTCATCAGATCTTCCTCGAACCCGAAGCGGAGGATACTTGCGAATTTTACGTGCAAGGCGCGTCATCGTCAATGCCTGCGGCAATTCAGGAACAGATTTATCACAGCATAGAAGGACTGGAAAACGTAGAAATCATGCGCGACGCGTACGCCATAGAATACGACTGTATCGACGCAACGGAGCTCGATTCGGCTCTCATGTCGAAAAAAATCAAAGGTCTGTTTTTTGCGGGGCAGATAAACGGCACAAGCGGTTATGAGGAGGCAGGCGCGCAGGGTATAGTAGCAGGTATAAACGCCGAACGCTACGTTCACGATAAACCGCCCTTCACGTTACGCAGAGATAACAGTTATATAGGCGTTCTCATCGACGATATAACTACAAAAGAAACCGTCGAACCGTACCGTATGATGACAAGCCGCGCGGAATACCGTTTGATTCTGCGTCAAGATAATGCCGACTTACGTCTAACGGAGCTGGGAAAAGAAATCGGTCTCGTGTCCGACGAACGGTATCGAAAATTTCTTCACAAAAAAGCGCAGATTTCCAACGCGCAAAAGGAGTTGGCAAAGATTGTATCTCCCAAAATTTACGCTCCGCTTTTCAATGAAAAGAACGAGGTTGTAACAAACGCGGGAATGACGGTTGAGGAAATACTGAGACGCCCCAACATAACCGCAAAAGATATGCAGACGTTGGGATTTTTCAAAGACGTTGACGACGACGCGCTATACGAAATAGAAGTGGAATGTAAATATCGCGGATATATCGAAAAGGAAAACGAAGCAATCGCTCAGGCAAATAAGCTGGAAAGTAAACCTCTTCCGAAAGATATAGATTATGCGGCAATCGAAGGGCTGCGAATAGAGGCACGTCAAAAACTGAACAAAATACGTCCGCAAAATTTGGGACAGGCAGGGAGAATATCGGGAGTGTCGCCTGCCGACATACAAATTCTAATCGTTCACCTTTCACAAAAAAGATTAAAATAATTGTACAGGTAACGCGGTTTAACCTCATTACTTGCGCATTTTAATAAACTCAAAATGATAAAAGACTACATACTGCAACAAACAAATATCGAATTGACAGACGCTATGCAAGACAAGTTTGCAACGTACTTCGACTTTTTGATTGAGGAAAACGGAAAATACAATCTTACCGCAATCACCGAACGCGAAAACGTTTACGTCAAACACTTTGCAGACAGCATTTTAGGAAGCGTAGCGATACCCCTCAACGCCAATCTGGTAGATATAGGGAGCGGCGCGGGATTTCCGTCTCTGCCTTTAAAAATCGTACGCCACGACATATACGTTACACTTGTAGACAGCCTCGAAAAACGTATAAACTTTACAAAATCGCTGTGCGGCAAACTTGACATAAGCGCAGAGTTTCATCACGCGAGGGCAGAAGATTTCTCCAAAACATATTCCGAACGTTTTGACGTTGCAACGGCGCGAGCGGTAGCGCCGTTACAGACGCTGCTGGAATACGTCGCGCAAGCGGTAAAAATAAACGGCATAGTCCTGGCGTACAAAACCGACGAGAGCGAGCTTTCCGCTGCGACAAACGCGTGCAAAACGCTGGGATTACGGCACGAACATTCGTACAAATTTGTCTTGCCCGACGGCAGTAACCGCTGTCTGCTTACGTTCCGCAAAACGTCTCATACCCCCGCAAAATATCCGCGCGGACAAAATAAACCGCGCAAACAGCCGTTGTAAAAAAATCATGGAAGAATATTGAGATATTTACGATAAAGACAGAGTATTTCAAAACAGAACAATACGGCGCGACGATCCGTTTAAAGACGGCGTTACTACGTTTGCTGCGAAGCGTGGATTGTCAATTTCAAAGGCGAACTGCTTGTAACCAAACGTCATCCAAACAAAAAAGCGGGCGGACTTTGGGAGTTTGTCGGCGGAGGCGTACTCGCCGGCGAAACCACAGAGCGCGCGACCGTACGGGAGATAAAGGAAGAAATCGGCATCTGCGTTGCGGAAACCGACTTACATTTTCTTTACGAATACAGAAGCAAAAATTACTTTATGGATATTTATCTTGTTAACAAGGATCCGTTAACCAGCAATTTAGTTTTAAACAAAACCGAAACAACCGACGCCAAATGGGTGACCGAACAAGAACTGCGAAAAATGATCGACAGGCGGCAAGTCGTCCGTTCCGTTGCTATTCGTTACAATTTACTTAAAGATAAGCTTTTGCGCCTCATTAAACAAACGTTTTAATGAAACGTTATTCATTTGAAGTTAAAAATTCTGTCTAAACGCCCGTATCAACCATTATAAAAGGATTTTGCCGCATAAAAAATAACTGTCATTTCAACAGCATAAAATCAAAAGCTATACGTAAAAATAATCCGACGACTCCGTAAATACGTTGAAATCCACAATAAACTCGGTTAAGCTTTTTTTATAGAATTCATTCTCGTAATAAGACACGGGGCAATAGCACGTAAAAAACTACTACCGCCCCTTTGTTTAGCTTTAAATCTTCTGTTTGCGTTAAGGATTGTAGTTATTTATATTGTCCGTAAGCGTCTTCAATTTAGTCTGCATATACGTGGCGTAAGCGACGTTGCCCGTGTTGGTAGCGTCAAACGCCAAATTATTAGTCTTTATCGCCGACGACGTATATTGAGCATACTTAGATTTAAAATTGTTCTTGTAATTGTCAAACGTCAACGCCGTCAACGCTTGCGAAGAATTTAACGTCAGCAAATTCTGACGGTACAGACTAAGCGCAGATCCGCTGCCTGTGGGAGCGCCTTTATCTATAAGATTTATATACAGCGGGTTCGTTTGTCCGCCGCCCGTTGCCGCAACGGTACGGGTATACGGCGTAACGTTCATATTTGCGCTTCCTGTAGGATTCCAATCCTTCGTAATTCCCAAACATCTGTCGTAATCGTACGGAATAATTATCGCCCTGCCGTCGGCGCGGAAATACAAATAATAGTTGTTGTAATTGTTGCGTATACAGTCGGGGTTGCCTAATATGTAATTTACCGCTTCGAATTTTGCAAAATATTCTACGTCTATAAGTTTGGAATAATCGGCGTTCGACTTATTGAGAGCGGTGATAAAATTTTTAACGGAAGACAAATCGCGCAATCCCGTCGTTGCGTTTTTCTTTTTATTCGTCTTTTTATCGTAGCTGTAAAACTCTCCTTTCAACTCGTCCTCGACGCCTACGCGTTTGTCTAATTCGTTTGTCGTCAAATCGGCAGGTCCCGTTGTCGTATACGTACATTTCCACAAATCTCCGACTTTCGCCTCTCCGATGTTTCTGGTAACGAATACCTCGTCTATCGGTTCGTATATTCTGTATACGCCTAAGTTTTTCTTCGTTTTATTTTTTTCCAGCGCCGTTAACGAACAAAGCGTAACGTTCGGCGCGTATATGCCGTTGTCGCGAAAAAGCTTCATAGCATAAAGCTCGCGTACGTAAGTTTCGTCGGCGGTAGAATTATACTTGATATCTATTTTTTCCATTCCGCCGAGCGTTCTGTTTTTGCGCGCGGCGCGTTCGGACGCGTTAGACCAAACTTTTAACTCATCTTGCGTATAACCGTCGCTTACATCGTCAAACGTCTGCTTGAAAGACAGTTTCATATGTATATTGTTTGTAAATCCGCCGTTCGAATAAAATGCGTGACGCGAAGTATTGCCTTTCATACGAACGCCGACTTCTTCGTAATAATAATTCAACCAACCGTTACCGTCGTCTATTCCTATAATAACGCTGTTCGCCATTCGGTATATGGGAGATTTGCCGCCTTTGCTTAAAAAATCGATATAGTCCTGATTCAGTTTTTTCCACTCGGCGTCGGACATATCTATATCTATCGCAACCGTAGAATTTTCACTGAACAGCGCTTCGTAAACTTTATTTTCGCTTCCGGAAACGTACCTTGCGGTAAACGTTTTATTTTGCGCGTAACTTTTCGAAGAATCGAATTTTTCGTCGCCGTAAAACCAACCGCTAAACGCATATCCGTCTCGATGAGGTTCTTCGCTCACCTGTACTTTTCCGTTTTCCTCGTAAGGATGCGCCGTCAACGTTGTCCCTCCGTCGGAAAAAACTCCTTCTCCCGACAAAAAAGTTATTACGACGTTCTCGTTCACGGGAGGATTCGCTTCGATCAGTCCGCAAGCCGCAAGCGATACGAGCATTATTGCTAGCAAGATGATTATCGCCGTTTTTTTCATTTCAAAACTCCTTTATTGCTATTTAGCGATTAAACACACGCCGAAAGCGTTACTGTTGCGAATAAACGCTTTCAAACGTTTTTCTCCGTAGGTAACCGACGTTTTTTTGTAAAACATTGAAGAAACGTTCATAAAAGTATAGCCTGCTAAACTCAACTTGTGAGCATAGCGGGCTAATCTCGGCGTTTATTTTTGTATTGTTTATCTTCTTCTTTTCTTTTCGCTGCGATAGACGAAATTCAACGTTTTTCTCGGCGCATTTGGCGCGTTAAGAATATCGCTTTGCTGCAAAGGAAGTACGACCACGTGTCGGGACAATCCTTCGCCCTCGCTTTGAGTAGTAACATATTTGCTTCCCTGCAAAGAAGTGTGTATTATACGTCTTTCGTAAGGATTCATCGGTTCGAGCTTTACGGAACGTCCCGTACGTTTTACTTTTTGTTCGAGATTGCTTGCCAAACGTTGCAAGCTCTTTTCGCGTTTGCTGCGGTAACCTTCCGCATCTAACGTCACCCGTTTGTAATTGCCGCGCGTTCCGCTCAAGATAAGATTGCATAAATATTGCAACGCATCCAACGTTTCTCCGCGATACCCTATTGCGTGAGAGGCATTGTCGCCTATAACGTTCAACTTAACGGTGTCTCCGTCCGTTTTCATTTCCACAGCGCAGCCGTCAAGCTCCATTTTGCTCAATATGTTTTCCAAAAACTCTTTTACTTTGTTTGCTTCGTCGCTTGCCGTTTCAGTCTGTTCTTCGGCAACGCTTTCCGCGACTTCCGAAATTTCGTCGTTTTTCTTTGACTTTCTCATCATACTACCTCATATAGCTTGCCTTAGACGACTTGCCGTCTTTGTCGCCTTTGGCAATATTTTTCTCTACTAATTTCTCTACCGGCCAACGCAATGCAACTGTGGAAAGAATACTGATCAGATAGTTTACCACCATGTAAATTGCAAACGCGCCCGTATAAATAAATCCGAAATACGCCATCATCAACGGCATAAGTATCATCATTGTTTTGTTCGTCGCTTGCTGTTGTTGATTCTGCTGTATCGCTTCGCCGTTTTTGTTCTTTTTTTCCATAAGCTGCGAAATAAACATAGACAAGAAAGATAAACCTATCGAAAGAATGGGCAGAATCATCAGTCCGTTCCATTTGCCCGCGTCTCCGCGCACGCCCGATTCGAGAATAGCTTGTCTTATCGTATTATACGTACTCTTTCCCATATCCGCAGGGTATCCCGACATATCGATAGAGGCGGTAAAGCTGTTTGCTCCGCTGTCGTACTCCGGCATAATCGAATCCCACGTGTCGGGTTGCCAAACGTTTTGTATCCACAGCCAGCTTTCGCGGATACCTTCTATTTGCGTACCGTCCTCGTTTACTCCGCCCGTATAGGCGATTTTTATTGCGTTAAACGCAACGCTTTCCGCCTGTTCGCAAGCGGCGGTATCGGCGTTAATCGCCGCGCTTATTCCGCTGATTTTTGCATAAAGGTCGCAGTAATCTTTATCCTTGTCGCTTACAACCGCGTCGCCTTCGAGCTTCACTTCATATTCTCCGTACTTCGCCTGATACGCTTCGTCGTACTTAACTTTATAAGCCGACCACACGTCGCCGCCCTGCTTTTGAAGTTCCGCAGCGTAAGTGTCGTAATATTCGTTAGACAAAACTTGGAAAGTAGTAATCGTGCTGTACGTAGAATAATTACGAAGACCTGCAAACATTACGAAGAAAACGACCATAGAAATTATCATCGGCAAGCAAGTAGAAACCATCGAATAACCTTGCTTTTTGTATAATTTTTGTTTTTCTTCGTTAGCGCGCTGCGTATTAGCTCCGTAGCGCTTGTCTATGCTCTCGATAAGCGGTTGGATTTTTTGCATTTTTACGCTGCTTTTCTTCGTCGAATAACGTTGCCAAAAATCCAACGGCAGCATTATCAACTTAAGAAAAACGGTAAAAACAACAACCGTCCAGCCGTAATTCTTTATCCATCCCTGATGCATCAATTTAACGAGTTTTCCGATAAGACCCAGATTGTCGTCGGAGTAATCGAAAAAATTGATCTTGTTGTTGGCGCAACTTACGAATAACGCAAGACAGAACGCAAACACAATTATCATTATAAGGATAGAGCGCGTTTTTTTGTTCATTGTTTCTCCTACTAAACCATCTTTTATACGTGCCACTTCATCGTCCCTTTAAGGTTGATCGGCGTCGGATCGAAACCGCCTTTTCCCCACGGCGCGCAACGGGCAAGTCTTTTTAGCGTAAGCCAACTGCCCTTTACGAAACCGAACTTATAATACGCTTCCATCGAGTAAACCGAGCAACTGGGAGTATAAATACATCTTTTTCCGCCCTTCCACTTAGACAGCGTAGCTTTGTAGAGTTTAAGCAAAGCGATTGCAAGATATTTCATTTAAGTAATCCCGACCGCGTCAGCAACGCGTTTACGCTTTGAATAATATCGGAAAACAAATAATCCTCGTTTTTTCTCGGAATAAAAATCATATTATATCCGATCGATACGTCGGGCATAAATTGCGATACGGCAGCTTTCATTTGCCTGCGTATTCTGTTGCGACGAACGGCATTTCCGAACTTCTTATTTACGGAAAATCCGACCTTAGACTGTTTATTGTTACTTTTACAGTACAGTAAAACAAGATTTCTGTCGGCAACGCTCTGAGCGTGCTTGTACACGTAATTGTATTGATAGTTCTTTTTAAGTCTGTATATAGACTTCAAAGCGATTCACTCCGAATTATGCGGAAAGAGAATGACGGCCCTTGTTTCTTCTTCTGGCAAGCGTTCTGCGGCCGCCCGTCGTCTTCATTCTTGCTCTGAATCCGTGCACTTTGCTTCTTTGTCTTTTTTTGGGTTGGTAAGTTCTTTTCATTGTTGATTTTCTCCTTATGCTAACGCGCAACAGCGCGTTTATTTTGTTGATTTCGGCGCATCGAACGAACAATATTTGCCGACACGACCGCATACTACAATATTTTATCAAAAGAACGCCGCAAAGTCAAGTGTTTACAATTATACCCCCTATGTTTAAATATATCTTAAAATGAGTTTCCTTGTCGGAGAATACGCGCAATTAAAACGGTTTTTTAATTTGACTTCGCCGTAACGTAAAATCCGACAAAACCGATTATCCGTTATTTAATTAAATACTGCCCTGTTAAAAGTATATCTTAGATACAAATCGCGTTTGAACGCCTAACTGTGCATCAACGCAGCCGGCAAAATTTTGACGGCGTTACGCGCGCGATTTGGATATTGACAATTTAAAAGTTTGATTATATAATTGATTCGGATACAGACTGCTCTCGACAGACTTAAATATTTCGGACAAGTAAATTTTATCGCCGTTTGCAGTATCTGTCATTCGATAATAGCATAAAAACAATAATTAACGACGTTTAATTACCATTAACTGCCGTTAACTACTTGCTATTACATCGTACACGCAATAGAGCAATTGTTATTGAAATATTCCGTTCGTGTACGATATAATACAATACAACGACTATTAACGACGTCTAACTACGTCTATCTGCTGCTAACTACTATTATACAACACATCACGTTGATAATAATATTTTGCAATAAATGTTGCTCGTGTGTGTTATATAATATAAACAAAAAACATTCGATTTACAATCAACAGAAATATCCATCGAATGGGAGTTATTATAAGTCAAAGTCAAAGTCAAATAAATATCATTCGATGATATAATATAATTAAATTCAATAAAGGAGAAATTTTTATGCCGATTCCTACTCCGCACATTTCTGCAAAAAAAGGCGACTTCGCCGAAACCGTTCTTATGCCGGGAGATCCTCTCCGCGCAAAATACATAGCGGAACATTACCTTACAAACCCCGTGCTGGTCAACAACGTACGCGGAGTACACGGGTACACGGGTACGTACAAAGGCAAGCGCGTTTCCGTTATGGCGAGCGGAATGGGTATTCCTTCCATAGGTATTTACAGTTACGAATTGTATAACTTCTACGACGTAGAAAATATAATTAGAATAGGTTCGGCAGGCGCTATGCAGCCGT
Source organism: Corallococcus sp. (assembly GCA_023667435.1). Lineage (GTDB taxonomy): Bacteria > Bacillota > Clostridia > Christensenellales > CAG-314 > Fimimonas. The sequence continues at coordinate 16,235 of JAMPAB010000003.1, forward strand.
ACGTAAAACTCAGAAGTCTTGTTTTCGGACAAGGTGCCTGCACTAACAGCAACTACGCAGACCAGTTCGGAATGCCGGGAACGTTGGCTCCCATTGCCAGTTACGAATTGCTGGAAAAAGCGGTTGCGGTTGCCAAACAAAAAGGATTGGATTATACCGTAGGCAACATTCTGTCTTCCGATACTTTTTACGACGACGGAGCAGGTTCGGCGGTATGGAACAAAATGGGCGTACTTGCGGTAGAAATGGAGAGCGCGGCGCTCTATCTCAACGCGTCGCGAGTCGGCAAAAAGGCGCTGTGCATTTGCACGATTTCCGACCACCTTCTAACGGGCGAAGAACTCTCTTCGGAGGAACGCCAAAACTCTTTCCACGAAATGATGGAACTCGCGTTGGAAATTGCGTAAACTCCAAAGTTTGCAATCGAACGTTTAGTCGCGACAAAACCCGTTCCGTAATAAGTTAATTTAAACTTCCGTTATACAGAATACAACAACAGACCGCCGTTTCTCGGCGGTCTGTTGTTGTTGTAAAATAATACTTGTTGTTTTCAATCGTACAAGTAACGCGTTTTAACGCGGTTACCTGTACGTTAACTATTTTGCGAGCCGATAGATTGCTTCCATATATAATTCCGTCATGAGTTTAAGATTGTTTAAATCGATACACTCGTTCGGCATATGAATGGTCTGCTCCTCATTCGGAAAAAGGGGGCCGAACGCGACGCAGTTGGACAGACACCTGCTGTAAGTGCCTCCGCCTATAGCGATAGGTTCGACGTTGACGTTCATCAGCGAATTGTAAACTTGCATAAGGGTCGTTACAAGCTCGCTGTCGGCAGGTACGTATAAAGGATTGCTTATGTGCCAAGAATTAAAACTGAATTCGGCAGGGATATGCTCGCGTAAAAGCTTCGTCATGTAATCGCAATCGTACGAAACGGGGAATCGTATATCCACCGTCGCAGTAAGCGTTCCGTCGTCGGCAGTGCGTAATACGCCCAAATTGCAGGTAAGATTTCCGCTTTGTTCGTCACTGAGCGCAATGCCCCAGCTTTTGCCTGTGGAATCGCACAGACACTCCGCCAAAAACCGCAGCGCTTTGCACTCGGGATAAATATCCGCAAGCAAACGTAATACGGGGTAAGTAGCGTTAATTCCTTCGTCGGGCGTGCTTGCGTGAGCGGCCTTGCCCGTCGCCGTTATTTCCGTTTGTCCGTTTGCAGTAGTCGCAGTCACGTCTTTTGCGGAAATTTCGACGTTTTTCGCTATAATCGCCTTGCATAACGACGGAACTACGTTAGCTCTGTCGCCTGCCGTAACTGATACGCCTTTTGGCAGCTTTCCTAAATTTATATCGAAATGATATATTCCCTTTTCTCTGTTTATAACGGGGAAGTCTCCGTCGGGCGAAAACGACACGTCGGGACGGGGCATTGTTTTAAAGTAATGCTTCACGCAACCCATATCCGTTTCTTCGTCGCAGCCGAATATAAGACGTACCGTTTTCGAGGGAGCAAACCCCGCGTCTTTAAGACACTTGACGGCAAATAAACAAGCTATCATAGGTCCCTTATCGTCCATCGTTCCGCGTCCGTACATTTTGCCGCAATGAATTTCTCCTCCGTAAGGCGGATACTGCCATTCGGCAGGATTTGCGGGTACCACGTCGAGGTGTCCAAGTATTCCGACCGTCTCCTTTCCCGTTCCGACAAAGTCAACGTGCCCTGCGTAACCTTCGTCGTTATATGTAGTCAAACCGAAACTTTCTGCAACGGAAAGTACGTAGTCCAAGCACGCTCTAACCTCTTTGCCGAAAGGAGCGCCTTTTGACGCCTCGCCTTTTTCCGTTTTGTAAGTTATTACCTTTTGCAGCGTTTCTACAAGGTTATCGAATTGTTCGTTCAATATTATTTTCGCATCTTTCATAATAAACCTCACTTTTTGTACTAATAGTATACACAAATTTCGTTTATTGTGCTATTATATTTGTACTAAATTACTAAAAAAGGTTATTTATGGCTGGCGTCAACGACGGACATCGAAACAGACTTCGCGAACGAATGATAAACGAAGGTTTAAGCGGATTTCAAGATCACGAGATTTTGGAACTTCTGCTATTTCAATATTTACCCAGACAGGATACGAACAAGTTGGCGCATCGGCTTATCGAACGGTTCGGCAGTTTCGGCAACGTTCTCAACGCTTCGCCCGAACAGCTAATGTCGGTACAAGGCGTATCGAAAGTAACCGCGTGCAACCTTGCCATGCTTAAAGAAGTTTGGCGTCGTTACAAAGCGGAGGAAACGAACAGAATAACGTTAGATAAGCTTACGTCCATACTGCAATACTCCCGCGCCTTAGTTGCGGAAAGTTACGTCGAACGTATGGTAGTTGTTTACGTTGACGGAGGTACGAATTTTCTTTTCCGCGAGGAGTTCGATTCGTCTGACGCGCAAACGGTCGTTATCGACCCGAAGAAAATCGTATTTTCCGCAGTGCGCGTAAACGCAAGCGGAATAATTTTATTTCACTGTCACACGCAAGGAAATTGCAAACCCAGCGCGCAAGACGTATCGTTTACCGAAAGGTTAATCTTTTCGCTTGCGGGATTGGACGTGGTAGTTATGGAACACATTATATTCAACGCTCGGGGAGAATATTTCAGTTTTTATCGCGAAGGTTTGATAGACGAAATCGCTTCCAAATTCAAAAAGACTATAAACTAATTGCAAGAGGTCAATACATATGTCTCAATTACGAACAAGATTTGCTCCCAGTCCCACAGGATATTTACACATAGGCGGTTTAAGAACCGCTTTATATTCCTTCTTATACGCAAGAAAAAACAACGGTAAATTTATTCTGCGTATCGAAGACACCGATCAGGGCAGATACGTTGACGGCGCGGTGGAATTGATTTACCGCACGCTGCGCGATACCGGCATAATGTACGACGAAGGTCCCGACGTCGGCGGCGACTACGGCCCGTACATACAAAGCGAACGCAAAAACGAATACTTATATTATGCGCAAAAATTGGTGGAAAGCGGACATGCGTATTACTGTTTTTGCTCGGAAGAACGTTTAGCGTCTCTCCCCGACATAAACGGCGCAAGACGTTACGACAAACACTGCCTGCATTTAGATAAGGAAGAAGTTAAACGGCGCATAGCTAACGGAGAAAAATACGTAATTCGTCAAAATATGCCCACTTCGGGCAACAGCACATATCACGACGTCGTTTACGGAGACATAACGATAGAAAACAGCGAACTCGAAGATCAAATTCTGATCAAATCGGACGGTATGCCTACGTATAATTTCGCCAACGTAATCGACGACCATTTGATGGGAATCAACTGCGTTATGCGCGGAATAGAGTATCTTTCCAGCACGCCCAAGTATAATCTGCTGTACGATGCGTTCGGGTGGGAACGTCCTACGTATATTCATATGCCCCCGATAATGAAAGACGCGCAGCACAAACTTTCCAAACGAAACGGAGACGCCAGTTACGAAGATTTAATCGGCAAAGGTTATCTTAAAGAAGCCATAATAAATTACATTGCTTTGCTCGGTTGGTCTCCGAAAGACGACAGCGAAAAAATGAGTTTCGAAGAACTGCAACAAAAATTCGACGTTTCGGGCATCAATAAAAGTCCGTCTATATTCGACCCGATGAAGCTCGCCTGGCTCAATTCGCTGTACATAAAAGAAATGTCTCCCGAAGCGTTTGCCGACTACGCGGCTAAATGGCTGGATAAATGCTACTTGAAAAATTTCAACAAACAACTCGTGTGCAAGCTTATTCAAAGCCGTATCGAAACCTTCGCGGAAATCGAGGACAAACTGCGCTTCCTTGCGGAATTCGGACCGTTCGATTCGGAACTGTACGTCAATCAAAAGCAGAAAGCGGACGCCGAGTTGGCGCGCAATACGTTGCCGCTGATAAGCAAGAAGTTTGACGAATTAAAGACGTGGGACAATCAAAGTCTGTTTGACGCGCTTGTAAAACTGTCGGAAGAAAGCGGTTGCAAAAAAGGCGCGATTTTGTGGATTGCGCGTATCGCATTGACTGGGCTTGCGGTAACTCCGGGAGGAGCAAGCGAGATCGCGGAAATTCTCGGCAAACAAGAGACCTTGCGCAGATTACGGTTTTCCGCCGAACAACTTGGTTGAAATATACGTTCAGACAGAATAATCGCCTTCAAACGAACGACTGTTCGTCAAAACCGCCTCGCACGTACCGCAAATACTATGATTGAGCGATACCGACAGTGAGCGTAAACCACCGTACGTATCAGCGGCTAAACGCAATATAAGTATAGCGCGCTATACCTTGCAAGCAGGCAAGTGCGCTTTTGCCTTACTTTCCGGTTTCGTTTCTATATAATAAAATACAACAGCTACTAACGACGTTTAACTGATATTAACTACTGCCAACTGCTATTATACAACACATCACGTTGAATATAGTGTATTGCAGAAAATGTTGCACGTGTGCGTTATATAATATCATCGAATGTTAAATTATCAATTCAAAGTACGAATAACTCACATTCGATGGATATTTCTATTAATTGCAAGTTGATTGTTTTTCGATTATATTATATAGCAGAATGGTAAACAGTAATTTCACGGAGGATAATTATGAAGGCTTATAATGGCTTGTACCCTTACGCATTTATGTCGTATTCACATAAAGATGAAGATCGAATCGCGCCTCTAATAGACAAATTACAAAGTGTCGGTTGTAATATTTGGTATGATGAAGGAATTTTACCCGCAGACGAATGGGCAGAGACTGTTGCAAAAAAACTCTCCGGCGCAACGCTTTTCTTTTTGATATTATCCGCTAATTCTATTGCTTCACAAAATGTCAAAAGAGAAATATATTATGCTGTTTCAAACAATATTCCGATATTAACTTTTTATTTGGAGAATGTTGAGCTATCTCAGGGGTTAAACATGCAACTTGGAATTTCTCAATCAATTCATACAAAAAACGACGTGGACATCGATTATGATAAAATAAAAAATATTTTTCCAAAAGATATAATAACCGACGATGTTTTTGACATTATTCACAGCACGCCGAAGTTCGTATATGCCTTTTCACAAAAACAAGCATTAAACGAATATTCCATTATTCAAATCGATAGAGAAACAAGACAACGTAAAATTTTATTTTTACATAAAGATAGCGCGGCATTCATCGCCGACTACAGATGTGAATCTTTGCATATATCTCCGAGTAATGAATTTAATTCCAATCAGGAGACAACGTTATTTTTCTCTATATATAGTGATTTAGATCACGATGCGGGAGTGCCGGCATCCGACCTTTATGTTCAGTCTGATTTTGCTATTACAAACCCAAACTCAAATGAGGCAATTTTACATATTCTCGGCGGTAGAATGAAGCAAAAAAATGATTCGTATGTAAATACTGAAGTTTTTTCGAATTCAGAATCAGTTTACTGGTTGAAAAATTATGTTGACGATGAGTGATATATAGATTATCTTTCGCCAAAAACAGATACTGATATAGATAAACTGCAATTTATTGCGCAACTGTAAAAAAGCGGAGAATTAGGAATTTTTCGCTTTTTTTATATTTCCTATGGGAAGCGCGCTTTTAACTAATTTCTTTTTCATTCTCCCGAAGCGTACGGAGTTGCTGCCTTTAGCAATTCAATTTGTTTTTTTGCTCGCATGCTTCGGTATGCCGTCCATGCTCGGTTTAGCGAAACGCTGAAACTCATCTAAAAAGAAATTTGCGCTTGCCGTGTTCAGTATTTGACACGACCGATAAGTAGTTGTATAATTTCGTTAATTTATATTTCTAAAACGAACGGAGTTTGACGCTATGGAGAATACCTCTCAAAAAAAGAAAATAAGCAAGAAAGAAATAATACGGGCTGTCAAATTTACGCTGTTTTCGATATCGGCAGGCGCGATACAAATGATTTCGTCTCTGCTGTTGCGTCTTGTTATACTTGAAAAATTCATTCCTGCCGACGCAACGATATTTTACATTACGGAACTAAACGAAAATACGTTTATCGCCGACACGATAGGTTTGGCCCTTTCTATACTTTGGAACTTTACGTTCAACCGCAAGTTTACGTTTAAAGCGGCAAACAACGTACCCGTTGCGATGCTGCTGGCTTTCGTATTCTATATACCTTTCTACCATTTTCAGATATGGTACGTAGACGCCGTCGAAAAGAGTCTTGCAAGCATAGGCGACTGGGGATTCGTAATCGCTTTGGGAACCTGCATGATAATAAACTTCGTTTTGGAATTCCTTTGGCAAAACTTCGTTGTATTTCGCGGAGCAGTCGACACGAATAAACTTGCAAAAAAGGAACGGGAACGCGAAGCGGCAGTTTCGTCAAACGACGTTTCGGATACGCAGGAAATAACGGACGGTAACGTTACTGATATAGAAAATTCGGCGAAAAAATAATTACAATCGGGATTAGTTATGATGTAATTTGCAAACCGAAACGTCATTGAGGCGGTTTAGTAATGCGGATGCGGCAATCAAAATATTTTGCGGCCTGCGCGGCAAATGTGTGTTTTCTCATAGTTTGACAGTTCGCTACGTTCTCGCGCATATGCGGCATCGCGCGGCTAAACTTTCGCCATACGTTTCGAGGTTTTACTTTCTTTGACATGAAGAAGCGTCCCAAAAGTCAAGAGCTTTCGGGACGCTTTTGCATAAATACGCAAACGATTGTTTAGCCGCCGCGTAATTACTTATTATTTTCCTTGTTTTGCCTTCAACAATTCGGCGATTTCTTCAAGCAGCTGCGCTTCCGTTTTGGGAGCGTTCTTTGCCGCTTCTTCTTCGGCAATGCGAGCTTCTTCTGCAAGACGGGCTTCTTTTTCTTTCGCAAGAGCAAGTATTTCGGCATTCTTTTTGCCTTCCTTGCGGTAAGCGGCTATTTCTTCTTTTGTCAAGGGATCGTATTTGTGTATGCCCTTCCTTACTCCTTCGTTTGCGGCGTTGATTGCTTTAACAATGCAGAACAACACGATAGCGATAAGAATGAAATTGATAATTGCGCTTATAAACGCGCCCCAGTCAATATAAATAGAGTTTGTAAGATCCAAAACTCTGTTTGCACCTTCTCCGGTGTATGCAGGCACCAACACGGTGTAAACTTTTTCCAACGCGTCGTTACCGCCTAATATTAACGCCAACAAAGCATTGATTAACGGCCTTAGTATGTTGTTACTGAGCGCGTTGACGATTGCGGTAAACGCTCCGCCGACGATTACGCCGACAGCCATATCGAGAACGTTTCCGCGCATAATAAACGTTTTGAATTCGCTGAAAAATTTCTTCATATGTTTTCTCCTTATTGTTTTATTTTACCGAAAAAAATTATACTTTACATTATTTTCTTTTGCAAGCGATTTGACTATTTATTTAAAACGCAATTTTACGTAGTCGCTCTATTCGCCGCGCGGCAATCGTTATGCGCGCGTTATACTTCGTCAAACCGCACTCACAGTACGTCCGGTACAGTCTCGTCCGGTTTTCCTCGTCTGACGACGTATTACATCCGCCCTCGCATCTATGCCTTCGGCGGTTTTCGCCGAAAAACTACTGCGTACCTACGGGGTTGCGGTATTGACACCATTGCGGAGCGTAAGCGTACTTGCGGTACGTGTTAGCTACGGAATATGGCAAGAACGCGCAAGATGCGCGTCGTAGGCTTGCAGAGTTCGAGCACTGTATGGCTAACCGCAAACCGTTGAATTATTACGGAAATTTTTTGCTTGCAAATAGCATTGGAAAAATTACATTTCGCAAAATTGTTGCATATTTGCAAAAAGTTTAGTATAATATCAAAGCAAATAATATCGGACAATCGTTGCAGATACCGCGCTCGGTTGAAATTCTGCGTTTAACAGAGTTATCTGCAGTAGGGTAAAACAATTTCCGCGCTTATAAATACGCACAAGCAATGCGGCAACGACTTAATATAGTATCGAGGTGTAGCGCAGTTGGTAGCGCGCTTGGTTCGGGACCAAGAGGCCATGGGTTCGAATCCCGTCACTTCGACCAACACAGCCAAAACTACGGCTTTTTAAGGGTATTTTCGTAGTTTGGGCAATGTTTCCGCCCCTTTTGGGGCGGTTTTTCTTGCCTTTTTGCAAAAAATTAGTCGGCGTGAGTGTCAAATTGAGTGTCAATTTTGGCAACCTCTTTTGCCTCAAAGTCGGCGTTAACGTGCGTGTAAACGTTCAACGTCATTTCAAGCGTAGAATGTCCGAGCCATTTTTGCACAACCTTTACGGCAATACCCTGTTCCGAACAGCGCGTTGCAAACGTATGTCGCAGCGAGTGTATGTTGATTCCGTCAAAGTTTAACCGCTTGCATATTTTCAACATACTGTTTTGATAAACTTTACGAGGATATGTAAAGACGTTACCGCTTTTGCCTTGTTCGAATAGTTCCGCCGTCCTGCTAAACATCGGCAGCGTTCGTATTGACGTTGCCGTTTTAGGCGTTGTTACGTTACCCAAACTGTCAAATGTCCGCGATACCACGTTGAATGTACAAGCACATATAACAATATACAGTTAATAATGCAGAAGCGCGGAGAATGGTCGCCGCGTCAGAAAAAAATTGCCGAAACTATTCCTACGGTTAAAGGGTTGCCGTGCGGATCGCATAAGTTGATTTTCCAAGTTTACTATCTGGAAAAAGGCGACTGCGCCAAGCCATTCAATGACGCTATGAAAGAACATATCGACGGTAAGTTAAACGAATTCGTAAAAAAATTGAGAGAAACGTTAATCGAAATCAATAATTTACAATGATAGTTAACTATGCATCGGAAAAAAACAACAATGAAATAAATAATATTTATCAAACAGGAGACTGTATGAACAAACAAGAACAACTGAATTACTTAAAAAACTCGTTAATGTATCAAATGTCGCTGGGTTCGAAGGAGTTGTACCATTCCAACGTTTGGGCGTGGCTTTTGGAAAAAGACCGCGAATACATAAAGGCATTTTTCAATATCGATTTAACCGAGTTTGACAATAAATTCGAAGTCCGTCGCGAGCTTGCCCATCGAGATATTACGATATGGCTGCACAAGAAGGGATATCCCGATAATCAAGGGAAATGCTATCTAGTAATAGAAAACAAAATCAAGTCTTTGCCGACGAAAGAGCAATTGCAAGATTATACCGAAGATCTTGGGAATAACGAATTGTTTGCTGCGACATATACGGGAATACGAAGCGTATTGAATTCCGAAGATAGAATTTGCAAAAACAAACGAGGTCATTACGTGGAATTTCCGTTCTTACAAAGATATTGCGGAAAGTATTGTAAAAATTACAAATGACAGTGACATTTCTGCAATAAAAGAACACAAGTCTCAAATTTTGGAGTATTGCCATATTGTTCAAGCGCTTAACGATTTGTTGGAATCGTCGTTGGATGATACAAAAAATATTTTGTCTTACAAAACGATGGAGAATTTAGAAGATGAGCGTATTCGTATAGGTGACGTGTTTAAAAAATTAAAAGGCGCAGACTTTTTGGCGTATGTGCGAAAACGGAAAAATGAGTTGGATCAACTATGTCCTAAGTCTGAAGGATATCGTCTGGCTATATGGCAAAGTTACAATAATAAACATGCGACTTTGGATATAAAGTTCTCTAATTGGACCGAAAATTGTTCGTCGTATTTTGACATAGGCATACAGATTGAAGAATCGCAATATAGGCGTATGGCGTTGATTGACGGACAAACCGCGCGCAATCTTAATTCCGACAAGCCTGCCGAAACCTTTTTTGATTCGCTTGCCGACATTTGGTTTGACAAAAATTTCGAACCCAAACTAAAAGACCGCGTAATTTGGGACAAATCCACTAAATTAAAAAAGAAATTCGATTCGTATACCACAGGACAATATTGTTTTATTTATCAGTATTGCAACATAGAAGAACAAAATAACAACATGCGTTACGAAGATTTATTCAATTGCCTTAAGGAAGACCTAAAGAAAGCGAAAGAAATAATTGAAAAACGTGCTTTTAATTAAATCAACTCGACAACATCATTGACTCGAAACCCTATCCCAAATATGGGATAAGTTTTATGCTAAACTATCAGTAAATAAACAAAAGGAGAAATAGCGCAATGAAAAACATTTACTTAAACGTCGAATTTAAAGATCTCGAAAGCGAGTTGAAATCTCAATTGCAGCGTAGCGGAGCGCGCAATATCGACGTTCGAAGAAACTACAACGGCGAACTCGAAGTACGTTACACGGTCAAAGCCGCCAATCCGCAAAAGGATATAGAAAATATGCTGACGCAAGCAGGCGGAAAAAACGTGCGTTCGTCATCGAGCTACGGCGGCGCAAGATACGATTTTAGAGTAGACGATATAGTTGACGAAAGAAATTTTAAACAAAAGATTGTCGAAACGCTACGCAGAGCAGGTTTCAGGGCAAATTGACTTTCTTTTCGGTAGCCGCGCGGCAATCGAACTCTTCTTTTTCTACGCGGCGATACTCGCGCGCTCTTGTCGCGCTCCGTTGCTCTAACGTACATACAACAACGAGCGCGATTGACGCAGTATATCGCGCGCATAATGCTTCTATTGCAAGTGCGATTACCGTCTTGCTAAACCGACGGGTTACCGTATTATCGCGATGACCCGTCTTTATTTTTAATTTGTTTCGCTTACTTGCCTACAATGCTTTGCCCGCTCCTTTACGTTCCGCAGGTAAAAGTTCTTTTTATTTTCACTGTTGCCGTCTGCCGTTACTTCGTCTTTTGCAAGCGTTGCAACACTGACGAAGTTTAAATCGTAATACGCGTTAAGCGAAACTAAAATAATACAAAAATTATTACATCCGTTTAGTATTCGCGTCAATTTAGTCGTAAATCTTTAAAAGCGGCAAAAAATCAGTACAATAATACCTCCGTGTTTTTACAGTCAAAAAATTACTTTTTTTGTATTAAACGGCGTTTTTTTACAGAGGCTGCTTGGCCGTATAGTGTTCAAACCTGGTTAATACGGCCGTTTTAACAGAATTTGGATATTTCAATGATATTTGCATCATATTAAACGGTGAATTCCGCGCTAATTTCCGTCGCGTCGGTCAAAATTGTCTTGATTATTATTTTAAAAGAATGTATAATAATACAGATATGTTTTTCTTCTGCTTCAACGGCAAGCAATGCCGTCGACAATGCGAAAACAACGCAAAATATTTTAAAAGGTGCCGCAACAAATGAAAATTGCTTTAACGGGCGTAACGGGAAATATGGGAATTCAAGCATTAAACGAATGTCTTAAAATTCCCGATACCGAATATAAACTTCTGGTTTTACCTAACGACAAGCGCGTAAGAAAAATACGTAAACAGCACAAAAAAGACTTAAAGCGTATCAAATTCGTATTCGGAAATATGTCCGACGAAGAAACCTGCAAAAAACTTGTCGAAGGCGTTTCGTACGTAATAGGAATGGCTGCGGTCATTCCGCCTCACTCCGACCAACATCCCGAACAAGCTATAGACTGCAACGAAAAGGGCGTCAAACAACTCGTTGCCGCTATCGAACAATGCAATCCTCAACCGAAGTTCGTACATATCTCCACAATGGCGCTGTACGGCAACCGCAACGAAAAGCATTTGTGGGGCAGGGTCGGCGATCCGCTGCTTATAAGTCCTTTCGATATCTATTCGTTGACAAAAATGCGCGGCGAACTTGCGGTGTTGGAAAGCGACATAACATACAAAACCGTCATACGTCAAACGGCAATGCTGCACGAAAATATGCTCAGCGACAATATGAGCGACGGACTTATGTTCCATACCTGTTTCAATGCTCCGCTCGAATGGGCGACTGCGGAAGATTCGGGACTGCTTATAGCAAATATAATAAGGCAAGATTCCGAAAACGATCTCGAAGAAAAGTTCTGGGGAAAAGTGTTTAACTTGGGCGGCGGTCTGTATAACTGCGTAACCGGCTACGACACATTAAACGACGGTTTCGAAATTATCGGCGGGTCCGTGCAGAACTTTTTCGAACCGCGTTTCAATGCAACGCGCAACTTTCACGGATTGTGGTTTTACGACAGTCGCGCTCTCGACGATATGTTCCACTATCAACGCCAAAGCACGGCGGATTTCTGGAATAAATTCAAAAAAACTCACGGAATTCTCAAAGCGGGAAAAATCGTTCCGAAAAGCTGGATTAAACGTCTTGCAATAATGGGACTGTTTAAAAGTCCCAACAGCGCGTCTTATTGGTACAAACACAACGATGAAGCTAAGATGCTTGCATACTTCTGCGGAAAAGACAAGTATGAGCAGTTGGGCAAAAAATGGGATGGCTTCCCTCTGCTTAAATTCGGAAAAGACTCGCTCGGCAACGCTGTCGATTACGACGCGCTGCGTAATACCGAAAACGCCGTTCTTCCAAACATAGGTTACGATCCCGAAAAACCCGTAACGTTCGACGATCTTAAACGCATAGCTCTGCTGCACGGCGGCAAGCTCGTTACAGAGCGGGGAAACATAACCGACAGACTGGAATGGGAAAACAGCGACGGCGAACGTTTCAACTGGCGCGGAACTACCGTACTTGCAGGTCATTGGTTAAATCCCTCTTACAAACAATACTGTTGGGATTTCGACCGCCTTGCAAAGACAGATAAAATCTACGCGGACGTATGGTACGACAGTCACGAACAAGATGAGGACAACTTCTACTTCTACAACGACTTATTCGAGGCAAAATACACTAAGATAAAATAATTATATGAAAATACTTATCTGCTATTTTTCAGGCACGGGAAATACGAAAAAAGTCATCGACTGCTTTTCGGAGTGCTTCACAAAAGAATATAACGACGAAGTGACGTTAGTCCGTATGGAAGACGAATTTAATCTCGACGTCAACGAGTTCGATCTTGTCGGAATCGGCTATCCCGTTCACGCTTTCAACGCGCCCTCGATAGTTTTAAACTTTTGTAAAAAACTGCCTAAATTGAAAAACGGCAAAAAAGCTTTTATAGTCAACACTTCGGGCGAACCGCTCAAATTAAACAACATTTCGTCCATAAAGACCGTTCAAATTCTCAAAAAGCGCAATATAGAGGTTACCAACGAATATCATTACTGTATGCCGTACAACATTATTTTCCGTCACGGCGACGAAATGGCGTACCGTATGTGGCGGGTAGTGCAGTTGGTCGCGCCGCTTGACGCTCGGCAGCTCCGTTCGGGCGAAGGTTCGAAATTGAAACCCGTGTTTATGGGCGGTTTTATCGCCTGGATTATGCGCTGCGAACACTGGGGCGGCAGACTTAACGGCAAACAGTACAAAGTCAACGAAAACTGCGTAAACTGTAATAAATGCATCAATATATGTCCCACGCGCAATATTACAATCAAAAACGGTAAAATACGCTTCGGAAACAATTGCCTTATGTGTATGCGCTGCGCGCATCTTTGCAGTAAGGACGCGATAAAAATAGGTTGGTTTAACAAGTGGAAGGTTAACGGCGCCTACTCTTTCAAAAAACCCAAATCGCCCGATACGAAAAGCTACAACAGAATGCTTACGCGCGCATACAAGAAGTATTTCGACGAAAACAATATGCGCATAGCAATGAATTATCCGTCCGTGATTTTAAAAAATTACGACGATAAAAACGCCGCGCGCGAATACGATTTAAACGAATCGGAAGCGGCCGCCGCAAATGCCGAAGAAGATTACGCGTTTAACAATAACTGATTTTTTAACGTTCGACCTTTGTACGGCAAACGATTTTTGTCGATTTTCAATACTTTTTCGCATAAAAAATGTACCTCCGACTTCGAGGTACATTTTGATTAGCTTAAACTATTTTATATCTTATTTGCTCTTTTAATATCTCTTACCGTTTTGACTATTTCGAATACGCAACCCAAAACGCAGAACAATACTGTAAGCGCCAAATCGGCGTAGAACAATCTCGAAAATTCCTCGTCTTTCATCAATACGGAGAACGCTTCGAATGCGTTCAAACCGTATTCTGCGCCTGCCGCTCCCGCCGCATACAGATAAATACCCAAAACCGAAGCAATCATACAGACGAAAGTCGTCGCCGTTACGATTACTATCATCATCTTGTTGGGCTTGCCGCCGAATTTTCTATATAAAAGAATACCGACAAAGAAAGCTACAAACGACGATATCGCAGACACAAATCCTACTACGTACAGCAAAACCGCAACTAACGCGCCTGCCAGTCCGCCTATTAACGCGCCCGCAAAACCTTTCAGATAGTTGTTGGGCGCCGCTTCGAACTCGAGGTTTTCCTGCTCGATAATCTCGTTTAATTTATTGATGCAATCGTCGTCGAGCGTAAACGTCATTCCTTCTACCTGACGCTTCGCCGCTCCTTCGGGTAACGTCATTCCGCAAATGGGACAATGTCCGCTTCCCGAAGCGTTGTTGTTCGTCAGGATCTCGCATACTTTATTGACTATTTCTTCTATTTTCAAAGCAATCTTGCTCGCCGTCCAGTCGGTTATTACAAACTTAACGCCGAACTTATCGAAAGAATAGCGCACGAACTTTGTCGAAAGAATTTTGATTTCGCTTTCGATTGCGCCCCTGTACTGTTCCGTTGCGTAAAACGCAATATGAAGCGTGACGCCTCCGTTACCTCCGTTCATATCGGCATACGGTATAGCGCCTAAAAAATTCACCTCGTAACCGTTTATTACGCCGTACGCTTTTTCGCCGTTTACAACCGCTCCGCGCTGTTCGAAATATTCTTTATACTTCCTATGCATAACGTTACCTCCTTATTCTTTTCCTATACTAGTATATCATTATACCCCCCCCCGTTGTCAAGAGCGTATTTTACAAAATTCGACATTTTATGCGCTCCGCCGTAAAAACAGCCTACCTGCTTTGTTTCGTCGTTATCCGTAAATCGGAAAGCCGTCGTATCTGCAAATAACGCAGAGATTTTTAACTGCACGCACAACATTCGTGCGGCGGCAACGGCGCGCCGCATAAATCTTACAAAGCGAACTTGCAGCGCGATTGTTTTACGTATGGAACTACTCGCGCGCAGTCAACTTTTAATTTCGAAAACGTAATGTTTGCAATAAAAAACGTACAAGTAACGCATTTAAAACGTATTACCTGTACATAAATATTTAAGCTGATAGGCAATGAAGATAAGAGATCGATATGTTTCGAATTTACGACACATTCGCTTCGATGTGTAGAAACAACTATTTTATGTCGCGCGCTTACTAAACGAAGTCTGCAATATAAAAAAAGTCCGCCGTATCTAATACGGCAGAACGAATTTTTAAATACCGAAAGTCTTTCGTTGTTCTAATCGGAACAATGACGCGACGCGTTAAGACAACAGCACAGTGCGCTGTTGTTAGCCAAAGCGGTCAACGGGGTCCCCGTAAAATTGTAAATTTTATGGGGTACACTGTGCTATGCTTGCAGACCGGTGTTCGACAGAAAAAGAACAATAACCTTCGTGTTTGAGCGAACTCGGTTATTGTCGGCGTTCGACGTATTTCATTCGTCTCGGCTGTATCTGCAACGAGCTACTACTTATCTCAACAGACTAGTCAATTAAAGTTAACCTTGTTCTAAGCAGAGTGAGGGGTATCTAATTGTGTCCCATTGAGAGTGAAGCGTAGCGTAACGCCACATTTGCAGAGGGGCGAAACCGAGAAATATTCCTGCAACCTACTAGTCCATTAACGTCCACCGCTTGACAATCGGAGCGAGGGTGTTCCGTTTGCGAACATTTGGACTGAGCGCAGCGAGGGAAACCGAGAGCAAACGGAATACCCGACGCGACACCCCGATGCGACTAACTTAACGATTATAAATCTTATCCCTTATATCCTTAACCTGAGACGCAGTCCTGTCGTTATTTTTACACTCTTCGCTTATTTTATCGCGCGCGTGCATAACGGTGGTGTGATCGCGACCGCCGAAATATTCGCCGATAGATACGAGAGGAATGCTTTGCCCTAAAATGTCGCAAATAAGATATATACATATCTGACGCGGAACTACGATTTCCTTATTCTTTTTCTTGCCTATAATATCCTCGCGCTTTACGTTAAAATATTCGCAAGTCGATTTTACTATACGGTCTATCGTAATTATATCGTTAGTTGCGTCGGCATAATCGCGCAAAGCGTCGCAAACTATATCCATATTGTTGGGATCTCCGCCGACGAGAGTGGAATAGCTTATTATTCTGTTAAGCATTCCTTCCATTTCTCTTATGTTGTTGGTTATCTTTTCGGCGATAAGACTCAAAACGTCGATTGTCAAATTATATCCTTTTGCGCCGCATTTTTTCTGAAGAATAGCTATCCTCGTTTCCAAATCGGGCGGTTGAATATCCGCAATAACGCCTGTTGCGAAACGCGTTTTTAACCTTTCCTCTATTTTAATTTCTTTGGGAGGGCGGTCGCTGCTGAGAATAATTTGTTTGTCCGCAAGATACAGTTCGTTAAAAGTATGGAACATTTCTTCCTGCGTTCCTTCCTTGTTTGCAAGAAACTGCACGTCGTCCATCATAAGTACGTCTACTTTGCGATACTTACTGCGGAAATTTTTCATCGCGTTCGGATTTGTAGTATCGTGAAGCGATTCTATAAATTCGTTTACAAACTGGTCGCAAGTGACGTACATAATTTTCTTATTGGGAAAATTGCGTTGGAGAGAATTGCCTATCGCGTGCATCAGGTGCGTTTTCCCCAGTCCTACGCCTCCCCACAAAAATACGGGATTGTATTTAGTAGCGGAGTTTTCCGCAACGGTCCTGGCTACGGCCTCTGCGTATTCGTTGCTTTTGCCTACGACGAACGTGTCGAACGTATACTGCGATACAAATACCGCCTTGTCCTCCACGATAGAAACATAATTGCTGCTTACGGGCAAATCTACTTCTTTTTGAACGTTGCCTACGTTTTCCAAATCGTCTTCCGTTATTATTTCTATATCTATAATCGACGGAAATACAAGGTTGGCGCACTTCTTTATCGTATCTTTGTAGTTGTTGTCTACGATATTCTTCAAGGCGCGCGTTTCGGCGAGCAGAATAAGTCTGTCGCGGTAAATGCCTACCGGTTGCAGTTGGTTTATGTATAGGTCGTACTGCAACGTCGAAACTTTAGCTTCCGTTTCCAATAAGATATTGTTCCATATTTGATTTATTTTAAGCATAGTGATAACATTATACACTTTTTAAGTTTATTTTGCAACAATACGGCAACGCAACTTTACTTTCGAAGCAAATAATTTGCGCAAAAAACGCAATGAAATTTTTACGAATTATATTAAAAACTGTTTATAAATTTTACTTTGAGGCAACACTTAGCCATATAGCATCCGAACATACAAATTCGCCTGCGGAATAGAATTCGCGTCATTGCGTTTCAACGGCGTATTTGACGGTTTAAGCAACGGAATGTAACGGGAACGCCGAATATATCGCGTTGCGGAAAAAGCGGCGTTCGAACGCTATAGTTAACTCAAAAAGGAGACAATGTATATGGAACTTATCGAAAGTCAAACTTATATCAATCTTGCAAAAGCGTACTCGGGCGAAACTCAGGCTCGGACGCGTTACGAATTTGTAGAATACGGTATGCGCAACGAAGGTTACGTGACAATGGCGGAAATAGTAGATACCGTCGCATACCAGGAATTCAATCACGCGCGTATGTTCTACACGTATCTGCAAAAGGCGTCGGATAAACCTATTAAAAATATCGAATACAGCGCAGGTTTTCCTTTCAAAGAAAAATGGAACGTTACCGATAACGTAAAGTTTGCCGCAGAAGACGAGCATAACGAAGCGAAAATTTACCTGTCGTTCGCAAAGACCGCGCGCAAGGAAGGCTTCGAAGATATCGCCATTTTGTTCGAGCAAACGGCGGAGGTGGAAAAAATTCACGAAAGCATATTCGTAGAATTGCACGAGCAGCTTAAAGATGGCACTCTTTACAAACGCGACGAACCGACAACGTGGGTGTGTTCCGCTTGCGGCTATCAGGCAACAAGTAAAGAAGGATGGAAGGAATGTCCTTTATGCAAGGCAAAGCAGGGCGCTATTTTGCTTAAATTAAAAAGCATGCAGGCAATTTCGGATACGTCCTCTCTGCTTTCGCTAAAAGATACGCGTTCTTCTCAAAGAGTTTAATTGAGAAAAATAAAATCGCCTATACAAACGGTACGTCCTAAAGTCAAACGCTTCGGGGCGTACGTTTCACAAATACAAAAAGGTTGCGTACTGTTTTCCGCAACCTTTTTCGGTTATTCGTATTTATGAACGGTAATACGCCCGTTGCAATTCGTCAGACTATTTGCTTTACGGGCAAAATAAAGTAGAGCACTTCGTCGCTGTCGTAAATAGTTATAACGCAGCTGTTGTGTTGCGCAAATTCCATTTTGATGGTTTCGGCGCTTATAACCTTTAAGCAATCGTTAATATAGCGAGAGTTATACGCGCATCTGACGTCCTTACCGGAAAGAGATATCGTAACGTTTTCCTTCGCCGTTCCGTATTGACTTGTGGAAGAGATATTCATATTGTATTCTTCTATATTCAACACTACAAGATTATTCTTTTCGCTGCGCGACATTATAGACGCCGTGTTAAGCGCTTTTTCGAACGTCTCCTTGTTTACCACCAACGTGGATAAGAAATCTTTCGGAACTATATTGTCGTACTTAATATACTGTCCGCCCAGCAATCTGGTGTATAATTTAGTATTTTCCATAGCAACCGTAAGATAGTTGTTTTCGATGAATACTTTAAGTACGTTGTCGCTATCCGTAAGCAATTTCGACAATTCCGACAGACTTCTGGACGGAATTGTGGCGGAAATATAATCAACCTTTTCTTCGAGAGCCTTTTTGCTCATTGCAAAACGGTAACCGTCGGTAGCTACGGCAGACAATGTGTATTCCCTCGCCTCGAAGTGTACGCCTTTAAGCATAGGTCTGCTGTCGTCGGTAGCTACGGCGAATATTACGTTGGTAATTATATCTTTAAGGTTGATTTCCTGAACGGCGAAGTAATTGGCGCCGTTTATATTTTCCGTTTCGGGATAATCGGAAACGTCCAAAGTGCTTATGGTACACTCGCTGTTTGCCGAGCTGATAAACAGTCTGTTGTCGTCCGTTATTTCTAACGAGATATCGCTTCCGTTATCGGCAATATTTCGGATATATTCTCCGAATATTCTTCCCGGCACAAGCATCGCTCCGCCGACGATAACGTTTGCGTCGATCGTTTTTTCTATTGCAAGGTCTTTATCCGTAGCGTAAAGCGTCAATCTGTCATTCTCTGCGGACATCTTGATACATTCCAAAACGGGCGCCACGTCGCGGCTGGGCAACGCTTTCGAGACTTTTGCTATGGCATCGTTTAAATCGAGACTGTTTACAATGATTTTCATAAGCAACTCCTTCTATAAGCTTTTCGTGTTTGATTTTTTCTTTTGCGTTTACAAGTAATACTCTTTCTTTTGGTAGTAGTGTTATTAGACGTTGTGAATATGTGGACAACCTCTTTTTAAAACCGCCGAAATCTATATATTGTCCTAATCGAGGCGAATTTTTTCAAGATATTGTGTTATGCCACAAATAGCTTACGTGGATAACTTCCGATATTTTTCCACAGCGATTTCGTATTTATTCACATTCGGATTTTGCTTTACATTCAGTCGCGCTTCGGTTGCAGTCGTTAACGACGCGCGCTGTATATATATACAATTATTTTATCACAAACGGGCGTAAAAAGCAATGCCTGCGCCAAATAAAAACGGGAGCAATTTGCAAATAAAATGAGAAAAACAAATTTCCGTCGCAATCGGCTGCGAATGCGGGTTTATATTTTCAAAAGCGCGCCGAAAAGTTGTTGTCGGAGGGGAATATTTGTAAATGCTTGCATTATAACAGGTAAGTGTGATAAAATAAAACGACAGAGGAAAAAGCTACGCGCCCTTTAAGAGTCTGAATACTCGGGCGACAAGCTTGCTAGAACGTTTTGTTTTTAAGGAGGAATATAATGAGCGTATTGATTATCGATGCGGACGGTGAACTGTGGTATACCCGTCAGGAAGAACTTGGAGTAGATTATATAAAAATGCCTTTTTCGTACAGCGGAGAAGAGTATTATTACGATTTAGGTAAAAATACCGATTTTAAGAAATTTTACGGCGCTGTTCGCGGAGGAGAGGTTCCCAAAACGATGGCGCTTAATCCCGAAGAATATATAGATATTTTAGAACCGTATTTTAAAAAGGGAGAAGACGTGTTGTACGTAAGCTTTTCTCACGCAATGAGCGGAACGTTCGACCATCTCGAAACGGCGCTTTGTACTCTTAAAGAAAAATATCCCGAGCGTCAATGTACCGTTTTCGATACCAAGTCCATAAGCTTGGGCGCCGGAATTCAAATGGAATATGCCGCCGAACTTAAAAATAAAGGCGCTTCCGACGAGCAGATTATAGAAGCGTTGAAAGAATTTACCGATCGGGTTGCGGTATATTTCGTAGTTGACGACCTTATGCACTTAAAGCGCGGCGGACGCCTTTCGGGGGTTGCGGCGTTTGCAGGCACGCTGCTTTCGTTAAAGCCCGTTTTAACCATTGACGAAAAAGGCAGTCTGAAAGTATACGAAAAAATCACAGGCAAACGCAAAGCGCTGCGAAAAATTGCCGATAAGGTTATTGCCGAACTTACAGGAACGGAATACTCGGTATATATAGTAGACGCCGACTGTCCCGACGAAGGAGACGCTCTTGCCGAGATGATTAAGGAAAAACGTCCCGAAGCAAAAATTGTCCGTCAAATCGTAGGTCCCGTTATCGGAGCGCATTGCGGTCCGGGAACCATAGGCGTAATATTCGTAGCGGACAAGAGACCAGTCGAGCTGGAGAAATAATGCTATGTCAATCTCGGTAAAAGAGATATCGATTAACTCGAAAAAAGATAAGAAAAAGTTTTTTAAATTTCTTATAGATTTGTATAAAGGCAACAAGTATGCCGCTCCGAATTTATATTCGGACGAAACGGGAGAGTTCGACCCCGAAGTGAACGACGCGTTCCGATTTTGCGAATGTCGTATGTTTTTGGCATACAGCGGAAGAAAAATCGTCGGACGTATAGCCGGCATATGGCACAAAGGCGTCAACGAAAAGAACAATTCCAAACAACTGCGGTTTACCAGATTTGACGTTATAAACGACATAGAGGTAACGAAAAGTCTGTTCCGTCCTCTTGTAGAGTGGGCAAAGCAAATCGGTATGGAAGAAATAATAGGTCCGATGAGTTTTTCCGATCTCAACGAAGAAGGAATGTTGATAGAGGGGTTCGACAGAAACAGCACCTATCAGGAAATATACAACTATCCTTACTACGTAGAGCATATGGAACTTTTGGGCGCGCGCAAGGTGGTGGATTGGAATTGCTATCTCATCAAAGTACCCGAACAGCGCGACGAAAGACTTGCCCGCATTGCCGATTATGTAGTAAAACGCAACGGTTACGAGGTTGCCGACGTCTATGCTCTTGCAAAACAACGGGATAAAAAACCTCTGCGCAATTTGATGATGAAGTGCCTTAACGAAGTCATGAACGAAGCGTTCGAGGATTTGTACGGCACCAGTCCGTTAAGCGAGAAACAGCAAAAGCGCGAAGTGGATATGCTTATGCAGGTTTTCGTTCCCGAGCTTGCCTGCGCCGTATTGAAAGACGGCAAAGTAATATGTTACGGGTTGTGCATGCCGTCTATGCTTAAAGTATTGCAAAAGGGCAAGGGGCATATAGTTCCGTTCGGAATTGTTCCGTATATCCAAACAATGTCCCATCCCGAAGTTGCCGATATGATGTCGATAGGCATTGCCAACGATCACAAAAATCTCGGCGCCGTTTCCGTAATTTTAAATCACGTGCTGGACGGTTGCATAAAACTCGGAGTGAAATATCTGGAAACCGGTCCCGAATTGGAAGATAACCGCAACGTTCAGAATCTGTGGAAAAACTACGACCGCGCCCTCGTAAAACGTCACAGATGCTATGGCATGAACGTAGAGGAACTCGACAAACTGCTTAACGGTTGACTTTAAGTCCGTACATACGCGGTAATTACGGTTATACGCAATCGAATAGCCTTGACGAACGAATAACGATAAACAACAAACGGACCGCCTCATTGCGAGGCAGTCCGTTTTTATGTGGTCGGTTCGATTTAATCGAAGGTTTTCAACAACGTTTCGAATTCCGTCTGAGCGGCGCCCTCTACAAAGGGGTTGCATACCGCAACGTGTTCTCCGCGAGAATTAATGTAAACGTGCGTTTGCTTTCCCGTAGTAAAGTTGACGCGGGTTTCCAAACCGATATGCTCGGATTTGTTCAGCGCGCCTACGTCGTCTTGCTGCGAAGAACCGCGACGTCCGCAGATAAATCCGTTGAATTCGTAATCGGTCAGGAATCCGCTGTACGTTGCAACTGTCCCGTCCTTGTTTGTTTTGAATTGCGTGTTGTAGACGAGCTTACCTTCTTCGTTGTATTTATTGGCTTTGCCGTCGTACTTTGTCTCCTGTCCGTCAAGGAAGGGGTACAGGTCGTGTTGATGTCCGTATACGCACAGGTCGGGTTTGATTTCGTTTAAAATCTCCGTCCATTCCGCTTTTATTCCTATATTGTTTTTACGCGAATTTACAAACTGAATGGGAATGTGGCAGCACACGACGGTATATTCGCTGTTAAGATATTTGTCTTTCTTATTTTCCGCTATATCGCGCAAAAATTCCGTTTGGTCGTTACGGTATTGCGAATAAACGTCCGTTCCGTAATATTCCCACCAACCGTCGTCGTCGTTTGCGCCTTCGGTATGATCTTCGCCCAAATCCAGCGTAATTCCGTAAACTTTACCGCCCGCAAGTTCGAAATCGTAGTAGTAATTACCGTTCTTGGATCCGACGTATTTGTACAAATCTTCGGCATACTCTCCCTTTATTTCGTGATTTCCTCTTGCGTAGATAACGGGGAATTCTCCCTTTGTGACGTCGTTTGCAAGAAGATTTGTAAATTGCGCGTCGTATTCGCTGTCAATCATCGAGTAGGAATCGCCCAGTATTATTAAGAAGTCCATATCTTTCACGCTCGAAGCGGCGTTGACCGCTCCCTTTCTTGCTCCGTGAACGTCAGTCATAGTGTAGTATACCAGTCCGTCGTCCAAGTTTACGGGGCGGAAGTCGTATTCCTTACTGAGCACCTTTGCGCCTTTGTATCCGCCGAACGGTCCGCGATAAATCATAGTTTGCGCGCATATTTTGTAATGTTTGGCTTCGTCCAACTCTTTTTGAGGAACGGTTATTTTGTGAACGAGGTCTTTAGATTTCATACTGCCTGCATACAGGTCGTAGTATTTTTCACCGTCGATTTCCACCCACGCGATACTGTGGTCGTTGGTGGAAAATACTATTTGGTAATCGTCTTCGACTGCGTATACTACCGCGTCGTAAGTAAAGTAGTTTGCTTTTACGTCAAACGCTACAAGCACGGTTCCCAGTACGGCGACGCTAAGCGTAACGCATTTAAGCGCAGTGCAAAGTTTGCTTTTGCCAGTTATAGGGAAAAACAGAAGGAGCGCGAACGCTACAAGACACAGAGTTATAAGCACCGATACTCCGAACGTAGGCAGGATAAACGGCATATAGTCTATCGCGCCCAGAGCTACGACGACGATTATTCCGATTGTAAATACTCCGCTTACGGCCAGCGACGTAATAAACGGCCATTTCTTTTTGCCGCTCCACAAAAACATTGCTACTATTGCGAAAATTGCGGCAAGCCACAAAAAGATACAAATGAGCAAAGGCGTTTCCATGATGAAAAACGAACGGTTTTTATCCGCGCCGAAGGTTTTGGAAATGCCGCTCCAATTTACGCGCAGAGCCAGCCAAAACAGCGCTACGAGCAAACTGTAAGCTACGGCAACTATTGCCAGCCAGTGTTTTTTGATTTTTTCAATAAGCATAACGTGCCTCCTATCATAGTAACCCTAATACGTAACGATTGTATTTGCCGAATATCTTAGGATTATATAACTATTGTAACACATTCGAATATTTAAAACAATACGCAAATCAATAAAAATAAAACGTATTTATTTTTTTAGTTCTGAACGGATTGTTTACGACAAGTACGGTTGCATATTCTTTACTTATATCCCGTCTCGCAGTACGTACCCCCTGCTTTTTCCGCAATGCGCATTTTCGGTATTCTTGTCTTATTCCGTTGCGCAAACGTACGGCAAATAACGCGGCGCATAACATCGCCGAAACCTTGCAGGTTTGTCTGCCGTACGGGTAAAGAATAAAGCGTTTGATTGATTGCGTAAAATTAAAACTAACCGACGCAGAATTCGAGTATTGAAATTGCGTTAAAATTAGGATATAATAAAATATAACGACGTATAACTGCCGTTGTACAACGCGTCACGGCGACAAACTGTATGCGAACGCAGCGGCCGGCTTTCCTGCGCGTAGTATAAGAACATTTGGATCGAACGTCCGAATATCGGATAAACAAAAAACAAATACTGATTACGGAGGAGATATTATGAAAATTGCATTAGTAACGGGCGCGTCAAGCGGAATGGGCAAAGAATTCGCGTTAAAGCTGGACGAATTCGGTCTGGACGAAATTTGGGGAGTTGCGTTAGATCAAAGCGGTCTTGACGAAACGGGCAAGCTTATGAAAACGCCGTTCCGTACTTTTGCCGTCGATCTTACCAAAGACGGCGTTGACGTTGTCAGACAGACGGTAGAAGCGGAAAAACCCGACATACGGTGGCTGGTAAACGCGAGCGGTTTCGGAAAATTCGGAAGATACGACGAAATACCCGTAGAACAAAGTACGAATATGGTGCGTCTCAACTGCGAAGTTTTGGTCGCTATTACGGAATATTGTTTGCCGTATATGACTTCGGGCGCAAAAATCGCCCAGTTCAGTTCTGTTGCCGCTTTTCAACCGACACCGTTCCAAAACGTGTACGCCGCGACGAAAGCGTTTGTTCACAGCTACGCAAGGGCGCTTAACGTAGAACTGCGTCCGCGAAAAATCAAAGTATGCGCTGTCTGCCCGTTCTGGACAAAGACGGATTTTTTCGACAGAGCGGAAACGACGGACCACAAAGTAGTCATCAACTATGCGGCGATGTACGATCCGAAAGACGTTGTCAAGCGCGCGTACAAAGATATAATGAAAGGCAAAGATATTTCCATATGCGGTTTCATCGCGCGCAGTCAGGTGCGAATGGTGAGGATCGTTCCTACTACCGCCGTTATGAATACGTGGGTTAAACAACAGAAATTCGACAAACGCTACAAATAAAAACTCAATTTAACCGAAACCGATAACCTTCGGTCGCAAACGGAACAAGCAAAAAAAGAACCGCGCCCTAAAATAAAAATGGGGCGCGGTTTACGGTTTATAAAATTATGAGCGATACGGTTAACGGAATAATCAGATAGACAGCAAACCATATCCAGCTTTTCGTTTTTACGGCGCGCATAACCATATAAACGGAAACAAGTCCCGAAACAAATGCGGCAAGTATTCCTATTGCAATGCAGTACCAGGATACCGTAACCGTTGTCGTAAACGCTTC
Source organism: Corallococcus sp. (assembly GCA_023667435.1). Classification (GTDB taxonomy): domain Bacteria; phylum Bacillota; class Clostridia; order Christensenellales; family CAG-314; genus Fimimonas. The sequence goes on from JAMPAB010000003.1 coordinate 41,968, forward strand.
GTACCCTTCTACCAAAGCGCTTGCAACGATAATCGGCACGGACAGCAGAAAGGAAAATTCCGCCGCGTCGCTTGCGTTTACGCCGAACAGTTTCATAACGGAAATGGTGCTTCCGCTTCGGGATAAGCCGGGAAAAACGGCGACGCCCTGCGTTATGCCTGTAATTACTGCGGGAAGCCACCCTGTTTCGTTCAGTCTCAAACGGGGACGTGCCAGTCTGTCGGAGAGGACGATCAGTACGATAGTCAGCGCAAAACCGACGGGAAGAATTTTCTGCATAAAGCTTTCGGGGACGAACAGTTTTACAAGCAGCGCCAAAACAAACGTAGGAATACTTGCAATGACAAGATAAAGAAAACGCTTATCCCGTACGGGATGACGGATTGCCGACAGTAAGCTTTTTCTCATAGATATTATTACCGCAAGCAGCGTCCCGATATGAAGCATTACGTCGAAGAATAGCCCTGCATGTATATCGAACAATTTTTCGGCAAGCAAAAGGTGTCCGCTGCTCGATACGGGCAGAAACTCGGTAAATCCTTGCAATAATCCCAAAAAGATGCTTTCCAATACCGTCATAAAACCTCTTAAAGCAGACAAAGAAAGCGCGCTAACGCGCGAGACAACCGCAGTAAATAAATGTACTATTGCCGCATTTGTCGGAAAAGGTTTTCAAAAAACTTCAACTTTACAGGTCACGTTGCGGTAGGACTATCCTGATAAGGCAAGAACTTACGTACGGAACGAACATGTAGAAGCAAATTTTGAGTAGCCTTCTGCCGACGAAACGTTGCCGTTTCGAACTCTTGCGTACGGTTTCCGTTACGGCAAAACCTCAGCTTGCTTTCAAAAACGGGCAAAGTTATTTACAATCGGCGAATTATATAGTACAATTATAATGCGATAAAGTACGCGGCGCTCTAAACGGGCGCGGACGGACAATGCGCGTACTATACAAGTTTACGCAATTTTTGAAAGTTTTAGACCTGAGGTGTATAATGAAGCTGGGAGTAGTCGGTTTACCCAATGTAGGAAAAAGCACTTTATTTAACGCGATAACGCAAGCGGGCGCAGAAATAGCAAATTACCCGTTCTGCACAATCGAACCCAACGTAGGCGTTGTTGCCGTACCCGACGAGCGGTTGGATAAACTTGCGGCGTTGTACGACAGTAAGAAAATTACGCCTACGTATCTCAAATTCGTAGATATAGCGGGACTTGTAAAGGGCGCTTCGCGCGGCGAAGGTTTGGGCAACAAGTTTCTTTCGCACATACGCGAAGTAGACGCGATAGTCCACGTAGTACGTTGCTTTGCCGACAGCAACGTCACACACGTTTCCGACAAAATCGACCCCGTCGAGGATATGTCTACAATCAATCTCGAGCTTATTCTTGCGGATATCGAAACGGTCAACGCGCGTATGGCGAAAGCGGTCAATATGCAGAAAACGGGCGACAAGAAATACAAAACGGAGGCGGAGCTGCTCAAACGTATTCTTGCGCATTTGGAAAGCGAAAAACCCGTTCGCACAATGGAATTCGACGAGGACGAAAAGCAGGCGGTCGAGGAAATGTTCCTGCTTACCTTTAAGCCCGTAATTTACGCGGCGAATATCGCCGAAGAAGATTTGGGTAAGACGGACAACAGGTTCGTATCTATGGTGGAAGAAAAAGCTTCCGAAGAGAACGCGGAAACGCTTGTTATATGCGCTAAGGTAGAGGAGGAATTATCCCGACTTGACGCAGAAGAAAAAGCTATGTTTTTGGAAAGCTACGGAATCGAGGAGAGCGGACTGAACCGACTTGTCAAAAAGTGTTACAAGCTGCTGCATTTGGTAAGCTATTTAACCGCAGGCGAAAAAGAAACACGCGCCTGGACGGTGAACGAAGGAACGAAAGCGCCGCAGGCGGCGGGTAAAATTCACAGCGATTTCGAAAAGGGATTTATCCGCGCCGAAATCGTTCCGTACGACGTCATGTTGGAATCGGGCGGTTACAATCAGGCAAAAGAACGCGGTAAGGTACGCAGCGAGGGCAAGGACTACGTAATTAAAGACGGCGACGTCGTTTTGTTCCGATTCAACGTTTAGTTTTAATTGCGGAAAACTTTTGTAACAGGATATTAAAATAACGGTATAAACGAAGACCGCGTAATATAACGGCAAAACGGTAGGTCGCAACGCGGAAAGAACAGTCGAGGATCATGAATGAACGAAACAAAAACGCCCGATACGAATAACCGAAAAATCAGTTTGGGTAACAAACTTGCGTTTGCTTGCGGAGATATTTTCGGCGGAGGAAGCTTCAATATAATCAACTTTCTGTTTACGCCGTTTTTAACGCTGGTCGTGGGTATTCCTATGATATACCTTACGCCCATTTTGCTGCTTACAAAGTTGTGGGACGGTATAATCGATCCGTTTATCGGAAAAATAACCGACGGAAAACAACCGGGAAAATACGGCAAACGCAGATATTTTATGTTGATTTGCGCGCCTCTCGTGCTTGTCGGATTCGTGCTGTTGTTTTTCCCCTGGAATCTGGTGACGGACAGCGTTGCGTTGAAATGCGTTTTCGTCGTGTTGGTGTATATGCTTTACGCAACGGCGCAAAGCTTCGTGCTTATTCCGTACTATTCTCACGCGAGCGAGATGACGGACGATTTCAACGAACGTAACAACGTAAATGCCGTTCGTTTGGCGTTCAGCATTGCATCGAGTATAATATGCGTAGCCGTTCCCGGATTGATAGCTTCGCCTACGAAGAAAGACAACGGTGTATGTTATTTGATTATGGCGGGCGTGTTCGGCGCGGTATTTGCAGCGTCCGTTCTGATTACGGCATTGTTCAGTAAAGAAAAAATAGTAACGCCTTCGGTAAAATCCAAAATAAGCTTGAAGGAATTCGTGCGTCCGTTAAAAGTTAAAACGTACAGGCAGTATCTGGGGATGCAAATGTGTACGTCTATGGCGATGGCGGTAATGTCCAGCTTTTTCTTCACTTTTTGCGATTTTTATCTGAGGCGTATGACGTATCGCGAGGTCACTTTGTTGGGAGACGACGGAACGCGTTTTCCCATCGCCACCGTTGCCGCCGCAATGATGTTCGTCGCGCAGATATTCGCGTTGCCGTTTTATCTCAAACTAATCAAAGTTAAATCGAAACGGTTTGCGTATCTTACGGGCGCGTTTATATGGATCGGCGTCGTCGCGCTTATGTTGATATTGCCTGCGGAAACGGAAATAGGCTCGAAACTTACGGACAGCGGCAAGACGAGCGTGTTTACGGTAAGCGGAACGCCCGACTGGGCGGTAATAATATTCGGACTTTTGACAGGGTTCGGAATAGGCGGAACGGTATTCGTGCCGCACAGTAGCTTCGGCGACGTGTGCGACGTGGGAGAACTGTATTTCGGAGAGCGTACCGAAGGCGCGTTTTCGGGACTTACCAACTTCCTCAATACCGCCGCGCAGGCAATAGGACTTGCCATTCCTCCTGCAATTATAGGTTTGGCGGGATACGTCGAAACCCGTTACGTTACGGAAGACGTTTATCAAACCTTATTGAGTTCGTCCGTTGCCGAACAGGAAAATTATTTGGGAATGGCTTTGTCGCAATTCAGAGCGAACGTAGGCAACGGTTCCGTTCAGTTGCTGCCCATTTCTCAGTCGGAATCGGCGCAGCTTGCGCTAAGACTTACTTTTACGCTGCTTCCCATTGTTATTATGATAATAGGAGCAATCATAGCTTTCAGATACAAATTGACCAAAGATTTGCAAAAACAGATTGTGGAAGCGAATTTACGTCAGGATAAAACGAGCGAAGAGTTTAAGCAGTTGAGAGAAGAGTTGCTTAAACAGTTATAAGACGGAAAAAAATGATAAAAATTACGCCGCTGTTTTCCGGAAGCAAAGGAAACAGTACATTGATACAAACGGATAAAGTCAGTATTTTGTTGGATATGGGATACTGTTATAAGCAGATAACGGCGAGGCTTGCCGAGTCGGGTCTTGACGCGAAGGATATCGACGGCATCGTTATAACCCACGAGCACAGCGATCACATATCCGCGCTTCCCTTATGGACGCGCAGTTTCGATACGCAAATCTACGCTCCCGAACTTATCGCCGATTACATACGTCAACGGACTTACGGCAATAACGTGGAAGAGATAACGGGCAGTTTCGTTATAGGAGACGTAAAAATAGACTGCTACGAGTGTTCGCACGATTCACGCGTATGTTACGGTTACCGTTTCAGCGTCGGAGAAGACAGCGTTGCAAGCGTAACGGATACGGGTTGTTTCAACGACGGGCTTATCGGATTTCTTGCGCCGTGCTCAACCGTGCAGTTAGAGAGCAATCACGACGAAGATATGTTAAAGCACGGCAGCTATCATTACTTGCTCAAAAAGCGTATTCTGTCCGATTCGGGACATTTGTCCAACGCGCAGACCGCCGAAATTCTGGCGCGTCTTGCAAGCGGAAAACTGAAGAACGTAATTTTGGCGCATTTGTCCGAAGAAAACAACACAAAGGAACTCGCCTTCAATTCCGCATTTGAAGCTCTTAAAAAATCGGGACGGGTAGAAGGACGGGACGTTCGGATATATATAGCGGATCAATATACCAACAGGTTTACGATATGTTAAAAAACAAATTTAACAAAAACGATATAGGCGCGCTTTTCGCATCGGCGGTGTTCGCAACGTTTACCGTTGCGTTGATCGCATCCTTTGTCTCGCAGATATTTTCCGTTCCGCAGGACAACAACGTATTAAGGATAGTTCAAACCGCAGTAAACACAATCGCTATCGGTTCCGTCGCGTTTATCTACGCCAAAGCAAGCAGAACAAACGTCGTTACCGCAAGCAAAATGAACGCAAAACCTCCTCTTGCTCATATAGGATGGGGGTGTTTGGCGACGGTATGCTTAATCGCTTTTATGTTGCCGTTGAATATGTGGATAAGCAAATTGATCGTTTCGCTGGGATTGCCCGATCCTTCGGTAGACATCGATTTCGACATAGCGTCGCTGATTATTTTAGCGGCGGTTCTTCCCGCCTTTTTCGAGGAAATAGTTTTTCGCGGAGCGATAGCGGGCGCGTTGGAGGGAAACAAAAATAAGCTTGCAAGTCTGGCGATAGCGGGCGCGCTGTTTTCGCTGTTTCATATGAATCCCGCTCAAACGGTTCATCAATTTGCGTTGGGAGCGTTGCTTGCGCTGATATTTTACCGTAGCGGAAGTTTATGGACGACGGTAATAATACACTTTTTCAACAATATTTTCGTAATAGCGCTTTCGGCGATTTTCGGCGACGAAGCAATAGACTCGTTTATAAACAATAACGCGATATGGTTGTTTTTTGTCGGACTGGTATGTTTTGCGGGGTGCATTGTCGGCTATATGTTTACCACAAAGAGCAAGTGGCAGTCGAATAACGACGAAGAACCCAAATACAACCGCAACTGTTTGATACTGCTGATTGCGGCGGTAGCCGTATGCGCAGCCGTATGGCTAACGGCGTTGATTGTGAGTACGGAATGAAATTCAAAATTATAGCGGTAGGCAAAATCAAAGAAAATTATTATAGGGAAGCGGTAGCGGAATACGTCAAGCGCTTATCGAGGTTTGCTTCCGTAGAAATTACGGAAGTGCCCGAATGTTACTTCAACGGCGAACCGAACGGAAAAGAAATCGAAAAAATAATATCCGTCGAGGGACAGGGTATTTTGCAAAAGGCGGAAGGATTTACCGTCGCTATGGATATTGCAGGCCGTGAAACGTCCAGCGAAGAACTGTCGCAGCTTATAGTTAGCAACAAAATGACGAACTCCGTTTTTTCCTTTATTATAGGCGGAAGTTACGGACTGTCCGACGAGGTAAAGAAAAAAGCGCATGCGCGCTGCTCTTTCGGTAAAATTACGCTGCCGCATCAACTGTTCAGAGTTGTACTTTGCGAACAGATTTATCGCGCCTGCTGCATAGAAAACAACGTCGCGTATCACAAGTAAATACGTTGAAAAAAACGTGCAAAGAAAAAGCTGTTTAAAAGTTATATGGTCAAAACGATTATAATGTGCTAAAATAGTAGTAACAGAAAAAGGCGAATTATTATGGAAATATTAACATCGCAAGCGTTGTGGGAGAATTATTCTCCTACCGAAGAACAACTGGATGTAAACGTTTTTAAATCTACCGAAAAGGACGGACTTGTCACCAAACAGCTGTACTTTACGGGAAGAACCGTTGACGCAAACGCGAAAACGCGCGTTTTCGCAACCGTTTGCTACAAAAACACGCGCTCGGTCAAACAGGCGGTTTTGCTGATAGGAGACTACAAAAAACCCGTCAACGTCAAGGACGTCGAGGAACTTGCAAAACAGGGTTTTGTCGCTATGGCGATAGATTTTGCAGGCAGATGCGGCAAAGGAATGTACACGGTATATACCGACGCGTTGGATTACTGCAACGCAGACGTTGCGCCCGATATGTTTTATTTTACGACCTCCGCTCGCGAAACGAAGCTTTTCGAATATGCGTTAAACTGCCGCCGCGCCATAACGTACTTGTTTACGGAAGAAAAAATAAAGGGCGTATCGGTAGTGACGGTAGGCAAGGGCGCATACGTAGGGATAATAGTAATGGGCGTAGACAAGCGTCTTACAAACGGCGCGGTACTGTTCGGCAGTCTTACGCGTAAGTTCCCCGAATCGGAAGAACAGGAGGAAGTAGATACGTCGGATGCGGAAATGCTTAACCGTCATCTGGAATACGACATATGGCGTCAGGCTTGGACGATGGGGCTTGCTCCCCAAACGTACGCTATGCAGGCGGAAATCCCCATATACGTAATCAACTCTGCCAACAGCGCGCGCGTCGATGCGGTCAAAGCGGACAAAATGGTAGGCAGACTGAACAACCGCTGCAGATTTTTATTGCTGCCAAACACGTTCGATTACATTTCCGACAAGTATTTCGACGGTCTTGTGCGTTGGATCAAGGGCGCGCAAGTACCCGCGCAAAAAGCGCTTACCGCAAGTTTGGACGAGAACGGCGAATATTATATCAAAGTGCAAACGTCCAGTTCCATCAATAAGGTGTCGGTGTGGTATTGCACCAATGTTAAAAAGCGCGCCAAATTCTGGCGGCAGGCAAAGGTGTATCGAGACGGGGAGTATTACGCCGCAAAACTCGATTTGTACGACAAAGAAAACGAAATTATGGCGTTTGCGCTTTTCGATAGAGAAGTGGCGGTTTCAACGCCGCTGTTTACCGATACTGTAACGGTAGCCCGGCCGAAAATTGCAAATAAAAATATTTTCAGCGGAACAACGCAACAACGACTTATTCGTTTGGATAGCGGCGGCGCGCACCTTAATTTGCCGTTGGAGCAGCAGCTTACGGAAGGATATTTGGGAATTGTCGGCGCGCAGGGCAAAGCAATGGGAACGTTCGCCATAAGCGACGAGAGTATTTGCCGCAACTCTTCGCTTACTTTGGGATTCGACGTTTGTTGCAACGTAAAACAGCAGTTGACCGTTACCGCTTTGTGCGATTTCGGAGGAGGAAACGTAGAGTTTAAACAATCCGTCGATCTTGTCGGAGACGGAAAGTGGCAGCGCGTAACCGTAGAAAGAGACTATTTTCGCAGAGCCGAAGACGGCAAACAAATATCCGAAGGCGACGTTATCGATATGATTATTATCTCCGCCGACAGCGATATTATCGTAAACAACGTATTTTTGGTATGATTTCTTATTCGGTTGGAGACAATGTAATAACGCGGAAGCCTCACGCGTGCGGTAACGACAAATGGGAAGTCGTCCGCGTAGGAGCCGACTACAAAATAAAATGCTTGAAGTGCGGACGCGTTGTAATGCTTGACGGCGAAAAATTCCGTAAGGCGGTTAAAAACAGTGGAAACAGATAAAGAAGAACAACTTAATCCCGATAAGGACGATTCGGTATTCGTAACGGAAGCAGAAGAAACGGTTATCGAAAGCGACGTAACTACGAACGGTGCCGCCGCAAAAAAGAAAAGCAAAGCGGACAAAGCGATAAACATAGCGTTGTGGATTGCCATAGCGTTGCTTGTCGTTATGATTGTTTTGCGGTTGTTTGTTTTTTCGAGTATTCGCGTCATAGGAGATTCTATGACGGAAACGTATCATAGCAACGACGTGGTGACGATAAGCAAAGTTTCCAAACCGAAGCGCGGTGACGTAATAGTATTTTATAAGTACGAAATAGACAGCAAGTTTAAGGCGATGTTTGCATCGAAAGAGCAAAACGGACGCAATCAACCGTACGAAAGGCTTATCAAACGCGTAATTGCCTTAGAGGGCGACAGAGTGTGGGTTCAGCAGATTTCGCCCGATACCTATCAGGTAGTAATCGACACCGACAGCGGCAGACTTTTCGAAGATTACTATGTAAAAAAAGGCGCGCAGCTCGACGAGTTTACGGTAAGTTACGACAAACTGGGACGTCTCGAGGGAACGACGGAGAGCAATCCTCTTGTAATAGAAAAAGGGTGTATCTTCGTAATGGGCGACAACCGCGAGGAAAGCGCCGACTCGCGCGGCGAACTGGGACAGGTGCCTCTCGACAGACTTTACGGGGTGGTCTTGGATAAATAACGTCGTATCGGATACAAAATTTAAAGTTCGATTCCGTTTTTGCGTCTACCCGAAAAAGTCAGACAAAAAGTTGAATAATATTTAGGTTATCTGCGACCGAGTTCGGTATTATGCCGAACTCGGTCTTTTCAGTTTAGCCGTTTCTTTTAATTTTAGGTATAAATATTCCGCGTTTTCACACTTCTATCCGCAATACGTCTCCGCTTTCATTTTGCCGAAAAAATTCTCCGTTGCGGCGTTATTCAAACGGCCGCTTTTTTTCGGGTTATCGATATAATTTTCCGATAAACCGACTTTTCGACGCATTTGCGCGGACAGGTATAATTTTTGCGCGTTTACGGAAAAATCAAACATATGAAAGAAAATATACTCACAAAATTTTTGCAGGTATTCCGCGACGACGAAGACGTTCGCGTAAGATATATGAACTGCGGAACGAAGTTAACCGTTATCAGTATGGATACAATGTGCGACGACGTAAAGGTAAGCAGTTTTGTGTTGCAGCCGTTAGCGTATATTCACGACGCGCAGTCGGCTGAGGACGTAGAATCGCGCCTTGCGGTAAGCGCAACGGTGCGCAAAATCGTCAGTATACAAACGGCGGCGGAGGACTACGCAAACGGTTACACTCTTATATTCGACGGGGACGGGCAGGGCGTTTCGGTAGACACGCGTACGTCGCTGGGACGAAGCATTATCGAACCGCCGACGTCAATGGTTTTAAGAGGTCCGCGCGAAGGATTTGTAGAAGATATAAAGGTCAATCTCACTCTTTTGCGCAAAAGACTGAAAACGCCTAACTTTAAATACGTAAGTTTGAGCGTGGGGCAGTATACGAATACGGCGGTGAACGTCTGTTATATCGATACGATTGCGGACAAGGCGATAGTAGACAAAATAATTCAACAAATACAGGCGATAAAAACGGACGGCATAATAGACAGCAGTTATGTCGCGCGTTATCTCGACACTAACAAAACGTTACTTTTCAGACGGGTCGGCTTGACGGAAAAACCCGACATTGCCGTTGCAAAAATGTTGGAAGGGCGCGTCGCGATAATTGTAGACGGATCGCCGATGGTGCTGACGTTGCCGTATCTGTTTGTGGAAGATATGCAAAGTCCCGGCGACTATTACGAAAATTCCACAATGACTGTGTTCAGTAGAATTCTGCGTTTTATCAGCGTAATCGCTTCGGTGCTGCTTCCCTCGCTGTACGTATGTTTGCAGGCGTATAATTACCAGATAATTCCGTTGCAGTTTCTGATATCCGTACTCAATGCTTCGGAAGCGATACCGTTTTCTCCTATGGCGGAGATGATAATAGTGCTTGTCATCTTCGATATTCTGCGCGAAGCTAATTTGCGTATGCCTTCGGCGGTAGGAATATCGCTGTCTTTGGTAGGCGCGATAGTGTTGGGCGACGCGGCGGTAAAGGCGGGGCTGTTAGGCGCGCCCGCAGTCATGATAGGAGCGTTGTCGGGCATAGGTTTGTTTACGATGCCCGACAATACTCTCGTGCTGTCGCTTATGAGGTTGGCAATCACGTATATAGGCGGCACAACGGGATTGTTCGGAGTTACCCTTGCAATGATAGCGGTTTTGCTGTATCTGGCGTCTTTGCAGAACAACAAAACGCCCTTCCTTGCTCCGTTTGCTCCTAATATACCTCAAGACAGACAGGACGCGCTGGGACAAAACCCCGTACCCGAAATGACTAACCGTCCCGAATCTATTCCAAACAAAAACAAGCGGAGGAGAGGTTGATGGAAAATAACAGAGTAGGAATAAATCAGTTGGCGCTACTGTATCTGCTTGCGATCGCGGGAGGAAAATTTCTGACGTTGCCGTCCATTCTCGCAAACGACGTCGGACACGACAGTTGGTTGGTGCTGGCGTTCGGTTTTTTGTGGGACGCAATCTGTCTTACGTTTTTGCTGTGGGCAATAAAGCTTAACAAGGACAGCAAGTTCGACTTGTCGGCGGTTTTAAACAAAACGGTAACTAAGGCCGTCTGCAAGATAGTTATGGCGCTGTTTTTCGTAATATTCATTATTCGCGCAAACATACTTATTGCTTCGTGCTATAAAATGTTTGCGGTAACTTTCGACGTAAGCACAAATCTGATAGTTTTCGTTGCGCCCGTCGCGGCGTTGAGCTTTTTTGCGGTGAAGTTGGGTTTCAATGCCGTTGCTCGAACGGGGCAGCTGCTGTTCGGGATAGTGTTTATATCGGTTCTGTTTTTGATACTGTCCCCCGTATCGCAAATAAGTCTTACTTCGTTGCTTCCCGCAGGCGAAGCAGGGTGGGGAAATATCGTAAAAACCTCGTTCGAACGCAGTTTTTGGTTCTCCGATTATCTGTTTTTTTACTTCGTAATGGATAGCATAGAGGTAAAAAAAGGCAAGGTTTTTTCTCCCGTACTGGTAGCGTTTTTTGTGGGCGCGTTGGTATCGATAGGTATGAACGCCGTTTTCGTGGCTTTATACGGAAGTATGGCAAAGGACGTCGATTTGGCAATGAGCAAGATAGGCGTTTATTTCGTGTCGAACTCCTCCAACGGAAGATGGGACTGGCTTACGCTGTCGATTTGGTTAATGTCGGTGTTTTTAAAAATCATCGTATTTATTTACTGCGCCTATAAAAGTTTGGAAAAACTGTTTGAATTCAAGTCCTCCAAATTGAACGCGTATGCCGTAATTTTTATTACGTTGACGCTTATGCTGCCGATGCTGATTTCTACCGATGTCGTTCTTTCGACGGTGGTTGCGTGGGGACTTATCCCGTTTGCGCTGTTGCAGTACGTGTTGCCGATAGCAATGCCGTTTTTAGTAAAAGCCGCGCAGGTAAAGTCGGGAATGACGGATTTGCGACGCGCAATAAAAAATACCGCGCGCCGCAGCGAAAAACTTAAGGAGGCGACGAATGAGTGATATAAAGCGGATAGCGATATTCATTGCAGTCATCTTAGCGGTGTTGCTGTTGGCAAACAGTTTTGTCGGAAGCAATATAATGGACAGAGCGATAATTATAGGAATCGGCGTCGACGGCGATGAGGACGGCATACGGTTGACCGCCGAAATAGTGAATCCCGGCAACGGATCGGAGCAGGTAGGCACTTACAGCAAGACGGTATCCGCTAACGGTAAAAGCGTAGGTCAGGCCATTCAGAGAATAGCGGAATTAACGGGCAAAGAAGCGTCTTTGGGAAGGTGTTTGTTAATAGTTTTGGGACAGGAACTGTACGAGAACGTGGACTTCTCCGACGTAATAGATTACTTTATAAATTCCGACAGCTTTAAGGAAAGCTCCGCTATCTGCTGCGCTACGGGCAAAGCGGAACAGTTGTTAAACAGAGGATTCGCTTTGTCGCAGAGCGTTTCGCTGGCATTGTCTACAATGTTGCAGGATCAGGCAAAGAAAGTCGCCGTTTCCACAAATACGTTGCTCGACTACGCTTTGAGCCAGCGCGATTTGCTTAAAACCGGATTTTTAAACAACGTTTCTTTTATACCGTCGGAAAACGCCGATACGGAAAATCCCGAAGAAAAACAGGGTTATTTTGCAATGGACAGCATTGCGATATTCCGCGAAAACACGTACCTGTGCGCGTTATCGCGCGACGAGGTCAAAGGGTTCGCCTTGTTGGACGACAGCGTTTTGGGAGACACTTTTACGTCGGACGCTTCGGGCAAACTGCTTACGCTCAACGTCAACAGTAAAAAGGTGGATAAAAAAATTCAAGGCAACGCAATATCCGTTACGGTAACGCTCTACACCAAGCTCGCCCGAACCGACAGCGCCGACGTAGAGGGAGTGTTCGTGTCGCAAGACAAGAAGGAAATTCCGCAGGAGACGATAGACGACGTTACGAGACAAGCAATATCGCTTGCCGAAAAAATGTTGAAAAAACAGGTTGAGTACAATTTCGACTTGTTGGAAATTCACGAAAAATTCCGTCAGAAAACGGGCAGCAGCGAAGAACTGAGCAATCGGGCGATGAGCGAAATACCGATAACTCTGGAACTGAAAATAATCGAAAAATAACGGTTCGCCGCAAATCTCCGTCGAAAGACGAATCGGACGGCGCGCAAACAGTCCGACTGCCGCACAACGTTTCAACGTATATATCCGATTGCAGGGATTCAAATTTTATTGCTTTGTTTGACTACGTTTTGCATTTGTGCTATCATTTTAATTGTATGAAAGGCGTAATTATTACTAACCCGTTCGACCGCAGCGAAACGCAACTGTACAAAGTCAAACGTATGTTGCGGGAGTTCTCTTATTTGGGAGTCGACGTCGAAACCGCATCTAACGACCGTTTTGCCGCGTACGTCGAGGACGGCAAATCGGTTTGCCGTTTAAAGGCGGATTTTGCGTTGTATTTCGACAAAGATAAATATACCGCCCGTCTGCTGGAAAAGAGCGGCGTAAGAGTTTTCAACAGCGCGTCGGCGACTGAAATTTGCGACGACAAAATGCTTACGCATATAGTTTTATCGGACGGCGGCATTGCAATGCCTACTACGCTTTCGGGCGCGTTGTGTTACGACAAAAACGGAGTTGTGTCCGACGAATATCTCAACGGAGCGGTTGAAAAGCTCGGTTTGCCTCTTGTCGTCAAGGAATGTCACGGCAGCTACGGCGAACAGGTGTATCTCGCGGAAACGCACGCTCGGTTGCGCGAAATCGTAGAAAGTATAAAAAACAAGTCGTATCTGTTTCAGCAATACGTTTCTCAAAGTTGTGGCGAAGATATGCGCGTCATCGTCATAGGCGGAAAAGCCGTATGCGGAATGTTGCGCAAATCGACGACCGATTTCCGTTCGAACGTGCATCGGGGAGGAACGGCGGTTGCCGCCGATATTTCGGAAGACATCGCTAAACTCTGTGAAAAAGCAGCAAAAATCATCGGATTGGATTATTGCGGAATCGACGTTCTGCTTAAACCGTTTCCGCAGATATGCGAGGTAAACAGTAACGCGATGTTTCAGGCAATGGAAGACGCAACGTCGGTAAACGTAGCGCGACGTTACGCGCAGCATATCGTAGACTGCGTTAAGCGCAACTGATAAAGCAAGCTTTACGGAGGAAAAAATGGAATTAAAGCAATTTTTAAATACAAGTCTCACCGCTTATCACACAACGAAGAACGTATGCGATTTTTTGCAGTCGCGCGGTTTTGTCCGTCTCGAGCCGAACAAACAATGGAACGTAAAACGCGGAGGAAAATATTTCGTTACCCGTAACGGAAGTTCCGTAATTGCGTTCAATATCGGTAAGGAAAACGCATTCAATATCTGCGAGTGTCATACGGACAGTCCGTCGTTTAAGATTAAAGGGAACAAGCTTGTAGAAGGCAACGAACTGCGTCTTAATACGGAAAAGTACGGCGGGGGACTTCTTTATACTTTTTTTGACAGGCCGTTGAAAATAGCCGGACGGATTATGGTCGAAAAGGACGGCGGAATAGAAATCCGTCTTGCGGAAAGCGATTACAACGTGGTCATACCCAGTTTGGCAATTCATCATAATCCGAGCGCGAACGACGGTTTTTCCGTCAATCCGCAATCGGACACGCTGCCGTTATTCGCCGAGAGCGGTCAAGATCTGTATTCTACGCTTGCAAAAGAAAACGTTCTGGATGCAGACTTATACGTCGTTCCTGCGGCGAACGCATTTACAAGCGGCGTCAACGGAGAGTTTTTGTGTTCGGCAAGACTGGATAATCTTACGAGCGCTTACGCGTGCATGTTGGCGATATCTTCGTCAACGCCGCCGAATATTGCGGTTGCGGCGTTTTTGGACAACGAAGAAACGGGCAGCGGAACGCGTCAAGGATCGCCGTCGTTTTTAGAACAAACGCTGTCTTCGCTGTGCTTTGATATGGGATTGAACGGGGAAGAAAAGAGAATAGCGATTGAAAACGGCATGGCGCTGTCGGTAGATAACGGACACGCTTATCATCCTGCGCATCCCGAAAAGGCGGATCCCGTCAACAAAACCGTTTTGAACGGCGGAGTGGTAATTAAGCATAACGTAAACTATGCAACCGACGGACTTACAAGCGCTGTTGTCAAAAAACTGCTTAAAGATAACGGGATAAAATATCAGGACTACTACAACCGCAGCGATTTGCGGTGCGGTTCTACGCTGGGACTTGCTACTTCGAGCGCATTGGGAATAAAAGTATGCGATATAGGCATTGCTCAGTTGGCAATGCATTCCGCTTGCGAAACGTGCGGAACGTACGATATCGACGCTATAAATCGGTGTCTTGCAACGTTCCTATCGTCAAGTATTGTCGAAACGGAAAAAGAAATTTCGGTAAAGTAACAGAGGATATAGGATGGCGGATTACAGACAGACTTATAATATTTGGTTAAAACGCGCAAAAGACGAAGCGGTTTTGAAAAGTCTTAAATCTATGACCGACGGCGAAAAGCGCGACGCGTTCGGTAAAGATTTGGAGTTCGGCACTGCCGGACTGCGCGGAATTATGTCGGCAGGTACCGACCGAATGAACGTTTATACGGTGTATCGCGCAACGGAAGGACTTGCAAGATATATGGCGGATCGAGGTATGTCGACTTGCGCCGTAACGTACGATTCGCGTTTAAACAGTAAATTGTTCGGCGAGCTTGCCGCAGGCGTTTTGGCGCGGCGCGGAATTACGACGTACATAACTAAGGAATGTATGCCCACGCCGTTTATATCGTATATGATTCGTCAATTAGACTGCGACGTCGGTATTAATGTAACGGCAAGTCACAATCCGTCCGATTACAACGGGTACAAGGTTTACGACGGCAGCGGTTGTCAGCTTCTCGACGAAGCCGCAAAAGAAGTAACCTCGTATATAAACGACGTAGATATGTTCGAAAAGGATCTTCCTGTTTTCGGGGAATATCTGGGCAAAAACGTTTTTTACGTCGACGACGAATTAGAACAAAGATATATAGACAGAGTTTTGCAGGAAAGCATGGGCTGCGCGGAAGGATTGTCCGTAGTATATACGCCGTTAAACGGCGCTGGTTACCGTATCGTACCAGAGGCTCTTAAACGGCTAGGCGTTGCCGAAATCAACGTTGTCGCGGAACAGTCTATGCCCGACGGGCATTTTGCAACGTGTCCTTATCCTAATCCCGAAAAGCGCGAAGCGCTTAATCTTGCCGTAAAGCTTGCCGAAGAAAAAAACGCCGATATTGTCATCGCAAACGATCCAGACAGCGACCGTTTGGGGGTTGCGGTTAAGGCAGGCGGACAATACGTACAGCTTACGGGAAACGAAGTCGGCGTACTTTTGTGCGATTACGTGTTGGCAAAGCTGTCCGCGCAGGGTAAACTTCCCGAAAAACCCGTTATAGTCAAGACAATCGTCACTACCATTATGGTTGACGACGTCGCAAATAAGTACGGCGCGGAAGTCATAAACGTCCTTACGGGCTTTAAGTATATAGGCGACGCCGTCAACAAGTTGGAAAAGCATGGCGAGGCGGACCGTTTCGTGTTCGGATTCGAAGAAAGCTGCGGATATCTTAAAGGATCGTACGTTCGCGATAAGGACGGCGTTGTCGGCGCTGTTCTGATTGCCGAGTGCGCGGCGTTTTACAAGAAACAGGGAAAAACTCTTTTCGACCGTTTGTCCGAGTTGTACGACGAAACGGGGCATTATTATCTCGATACGGTGAGTTACCGTTTCGACGGAGCAAAAGGCGAAAAGATCAAAAACGAACTGCTTTCGGAACTCCGTCGCAAACCGTTTGCGCAATTGGGCGGAAGCGAGGTAGTAAACGTTTGCGATTATCTTACTCAAACGGAGACGGACTTGCCCAAATCAAACGTACTCCGCTTTAACAGCAAGGACGGAAGTCAGCTTATCGTTCGTCCCAGCGGCACCGAGCCGCTTATTAAGTGTTACGTAGCAATCAAGGGCGAAGAAGACGGCAATGCGCGTAGCGAAGCAATCAGACGTCAGATAGACGACTGTTTTTTACGCAAAGGATAAGCGTTATGAAGAATAAGACGTTTACCACTTTAAATATCGTAACAAGCGCAATGCTCAGCGCGTTTGCGGTGATATTAGGTACTACTTTCCACGCGCTTACGCAGTCTCCGATTTCTTCGCTGTTTTCGCCTATGCACTTTCCCGTACTGCTTGCGGGGATTCTGTGCGGACAGTGGTTGGGACTGATTTGCGGAGCGTTGACGCCGTTAATATCTTTTATGTCCAGCGGAGGAGTACGTCCGCCTTTTCCGACGGGACTTATTCCTATGATATTCGAGCTTGCCGTATATGGATTTTTATCGGGACTTCTACGCAGAATTTTTCTTAAAAATCCCAAAACGAACAAGGTTTATTCCGTGCTTGCGCTTGCAATCTCGATGATAGCGGGCAGACTGATCAACGCGTTCGTCGCCGCAGTAATCTTAGCTTTAAGCGGCGGAAATTTTTTCGTAAGCTTAGGGGAAAGACTGTTAAGCAATTTTACTTCTACGTGGGCGGGTATTATAGTCCAACTGGTATTCATTCCGCTTATTCTGTTTGCATTGCAAAAAAGCGGAGTGCTTATAAAATACATACCCGACGATATACAGTATGCCGTATCGGAACGTAACGAAACGGAAGAAGAAGCGAAAAACGGCGAACAGAGCGAAAAGTAGAAATATTTTACAATCCGTCTTAACAGGGCGCGGTATACGCCGTCGAAAAATATAAATTTCAATAACAGATAAAACGGACCGACGCGTTTTATAACGCGACAGTCCGTTTTCTGTTTCCGATCGTAATAGGTCGACTTATGCAATCGGTTATTTCAAATCCGCTTTTTCAAACGTAAAGTAACCGCTCGCGACGAATATTGCGGAAAAGACGCCGTAATACAGAATAATTTTTAATATGAGTCCGCCGTCGATTGCGTTGGGTTGGAATAAATTTGCGTTGACGAAAGGAATCCAACTCTTGACCGCGTACGACAGCTCTACTCCGTTAAACGCCATCGCAAGTTCGCGAATGGCGACAATAGTTTCGAATATTGCGGGACCGAACGCGCATACGAGCAAGGGAAGCAGCCATGCCGCCCATTGTTTGCGCACTCCGAACAGGAACATACATACGCACGACTGAGTAAACAGCACGGCAAATAAACCCAACGCAAACGAACATAAACAGGACGTTACGACTTCTCCTGCCGACATTGCGCCTATACCGCATACGGGAGCGATAATAAGCGCTACGGGGATAAATTGCGCAAGCAAATAAGTTATTCCTACAAACAACGCTATAATATAATACGAAAAATACAACTGCGCGCGCGATTTGTTTGCGAGTATAACGTTGCGTACTGTGCCGTCGGCAAATTCTTTACTGAGAAATATGCTTACCGTAATCAAAGAGAATAGCGACGCATTGCTTAAAATATCTGTAAGAGAACTGAGATACGACTCCGTAACGGCGGCGTTTTTCAGTATGTCGATTACCGTTACGCCTTCGCCGACGTTTCCTATAAAAGCTATCGTAGACAAAAACCCGAGCAGAGGAAACGCAAAACACAGACCCAGCATCGTCCAAAACAATCCGCTCTTTTTCAAACGGAAAAGTTCTACGCGTAAAATACTTATCATAATGCGCCTCCGTTAGTGATATCGATATGCGAAGCGCCCTGTCGGTTGATTATATCGAGATAGTAGTCCTCCAAAGAGTCGCCCTTTTGAGCGATATTGAATACCGTAATTTCTTTCTGCGCAAGCGTAAGCATAATTTGGGTCATAGGCGCATCGGATACGAGTTCCACTTCTTCGGCGGAAACGGCGCGTACGTCTCCGTATTCTCTCAGCGCTGTTAACGCCGCGTCAGTTTTATCTACCTTTAAGACTATACGTTTGCCGCCTATGCCTTTGATTTCGTCAAGCGTTACGCGTTTTATCATATTGCCTTTATCCATTATGTAGAATACCGTTGCAAACTTGCTTAATTCCGAAAGAATATGACTGGATACCAACAAAGTAGTGCCTAATTCTTTGTTGATTCTTACGAATATTTCGCGCATGTCGAATATCCCCTGAGGGTCAAGTCCGTTTGTGGGTTCGTCGAGAATCAACAGCTGCGGTCTGCCTACCATAGTCATCGCTATTGCGAGACGCTGTTTCATGCCCAATGAAAAATTCTTTGCAAGTTTTTTGGAATTCGGGTCCAATCCCACAAGTCTGACTGTGGTTTCGAGATACGTTAAATCCGTAGGCAAATCCAACAATTTGCTTTGCGCAATCAGATTATCCAAAGCCGTCATATTCGAATATATCGACGGTCTTTCGACGATTGCGGCAACGTCGGTGTCTTTACGCGTTTGTCCCGGCATCAATTCGAAGCTGCCCGAAGTCGGCTTTACCAGTCCCGTCAACATTCTTATAAGAGTTGTCTTGCCTGCCCCGTTTTGTCCGACAAGTCCGACAATTTCACCGCGTTCTATCGAAATACCGACGTTGTTTACTACCGTTTTGTTGTTGTAAACTTTGGTCAATCCTGTGGTGGAAATCATCACGTCAGCCATACAGTTAACCTCCTTGTTTTGACGTTGAATACAGTATACACCATTAAAAACGAGTTGACAAGCATAAATGTTTGTTGACCGCATTATGTAATTATGTTAGAATAAGTTTCGCAGCAATACGGCGTTCGATTGCCGTATTGCTAAGGAGAGCTAATATGATACTTTACAAAAACGGCTCCGCATTGATAAACGGCAAGCTTGTGCGTACGGATATTGCGGCGAATCACGGACGGATAATTGCGATCGATTCGGATATCGTTCCCGACGAACAGACGGAAGTGGTGGATTGTTCGGGACGTTTCATTTTGCCCGCGTTGGTGGATATTCATACGCACGGCGCAAACGGGTACGATTTCAATTCCGCAGATTTTGACGGAATGAAAAAGATAATGGAATTTTATGTGTCTCACGGCGTCGGAACGGTATTTCCTACTGTTATGACCGACAGCGACGAAACGATTTTGAAACAGGTTTCGCTCATTGCAAAGCTTGCAAAGGAATATCCCGAAGTAAAGGGGATTCATTTGGAAGGTCCGTTTTTGTCCGAGCAGTATTGCGGAGCAATGCCGAAACAGTATTTGCAAAAGCCGTCGTTCGACAAATTTCTGCAATACCAGAAAGCTGCCGAAGGATTGATAAAGTTAGTAACGGTAGCTCCCGAATTGCCCGATGCGATTGCCTTTATCGAAGAAGCCGTCGCGGCGCGAGTAAAAGTGTCCGTCGGTCACAGCGCCGCCGATGCGGAAACGGTAAAAAAAGCGTTGACAGCAGGGGCAACGTCTTTTACGCACTGGGGAAATGCAATGTCGCAGCTTGACAGACACAATTTAAACGTTTCGGGCAGCGCGCTTGCAAGCGACGCGTACTGCGAAGTTATCTGCGACGGAAAGCACGTGAACGGAGACGTGTTGAAACTTCTTGTAAAAGTTAAAGGAATAGACAAGGTAATAGGCGTAACCGACAGTATTATGGCTACGGGACTTGCCGACGGCAACTACAAACTCGGCGTCAACGACGTAACGGTGTCTAACGGCGACGCAATGCTTACGGGAACGGACGTTCGCGCGGGCAGTACGTTGGATGCGTATACGGGACTTGCCAACGTCGTAAGTTATACGGGACTTCCCCTTGCCGAAGCTATCAAACTGTGGACGGTTAACCCCGCGCGTATGGTAGGATTGTCGCGCCGCATAGGAACAATCGAAGTGGGAAAAGACGCCGACTTTATTCTGTTCGGTTGATAAGCGCCACAAGCACATACAACAGTCGCTTCGTGCCGCACTCGAAGCGTTAGAAAATAATATTAGCGGCGCAACCGAATGCGACGTGTAAAAAAGAACAAAACAAGTAAAACGGGCAATCGTTTGATTGCCCGTAAGAATTATCTTATTGAAGACCGTATTTTTTCTTGAACTTGTCAACGCGTCCGCCTGCGTCTACCAACTTTTGCTTTCCTGTAAAATAAGGATGGCATTTGTTGCAGATTTCTACCTTAATAGTATCGGTATCTTTAGTCGTACCGGTCTTAAAGGTTGCGCCACAAGCACATACAACAGTCGCTTCGTGATAATTCGGATGTATACCTTGTTTCATTTCGCTTTACCTCGCTTTAAAATTTTAGGTCGCCCTAATCGTGCCAGTCTATTATAACTTGCAGCAAGCAAAGTGTCAAGCGTTTTTCGGGTCGAACGCAAAACGCATTACATCGGTTGGGGAGAAATTATTTCACCGTCGTAATACTGCATTATCAGTTCCAGCGCTTTATCGTCGTATGCAAACGTAATTCTTTTTTTGTTTGTGTTTTCCCAAACGCGTACGCGCCGAAACGAGAAACTCGGCTTGTCTTTCGTCATTGCGTTAAACACCCAAAATTTTGCTCCGCCGAAAATCAATTCTATCCGTTTGACGTCCGTCCATTTCATTTTATTCAGTTTTATTTTTCCGAAGTAAAGCGCGATCCCCGTTTCGTCGATTACGACGTCGGAAAATCCCCAAATAACCGTAAGCACCGAAAGAGGCAACATTAAAAGCGCTATTACAACTATTGCGGCAATAATTATCGCTCCGTCCCGTCGCGCGCCGTCGACGAACAAAATAGAAGCAATCGCTAAGGTTATGACAAGCGGTATCGATGCAATTACGGCGTACGTCGTTTTTTGAGACTTTTTGAATACGGGGAATTTCATTTGGCTTTCCTCCTGCAAATTTGCGAGACTTTTTACGATTGGGGATTTACGGGTACGTAAACGTTGGCGGAGTCGCCGCCGATAACGTTAGGCAGTTTGCCGTCCCACACTTCCAAATACTCGACGTATTTGAGATAATCGGATATAACCTTGATTTCCGCGTCCGTCTTACCCGTAAAGTCTATCACGTAGTTTGTAACTTCTTCCGTCGAAGTTTCTTCGTCTGCAATTACTGTAAATCCCAGCATACGCGCAACTTCTAGCGATTTAAGTTTAATGGCGTTTGCTTCCGCAAGAGCTTTTACTCTGACCGCTTCGGCGTCGCCTTCCGCTTTTGCGATGTTCGCCTGAGCGGCAAGCTTTGCAACTTCCAGTTCCTTTTCCGCTTCGATTATCGCCTTTTCCTTTTCGTATTTTGCTTTTAACTGTTGCTGTTCGGCAATCATTTTGTCTTCGACGGTTGCTTCGAACGCGTCGGAGAAATCGATATTTGTTATTACCACCGTTACTATATCCACGTAGTAATCGCCCTGTACGGTTTGCTTGATTGCCGCTTCGATATCGGGGCTTACCGAAGCGCGCGTTTCGATAATGTTCATTGCCGATTTTTTCGAAAGAACGGTCTTAGCTTTGTCGATTGATACCGACTGTATACGCTGCGACAGTCTTTCCAAACCGCCGTAATTGTTGGCGATTTGAATGGCTTTTTCCGACTGAATCTGATATTGAACGACTATGTTTACGTCCATTGTCTGCGCGTCGGACGAATAGCACATTGTAGATATGTCTTCCTGTTGAACGGTAGTGTCGTAAATTGCGTACTCGTTGCTGATCCAAAAGTCGAAGTACGTACCGGGACTGCGGACGTATTTTGCATCGCCCCACACTTTTACTACGGCTACTTGTCCGGGTTCGACGGTGTGAATACTGAAAGGTACCGTTAAAAACAGCGCACAGCACGCCGCCGCGACCGAAACGCACGCTACGAAAAATTTGTTATTGTAACGTTTTTTCGAGCGGAACAGAACTGCTCCGACAACGCTGCCGACGATTGCTAAAATCAATACGATTGCTAAAATTGTTCCCAACATAATAAACTCCTTCGCGGCAAGTTTTACCGCCTTATATTTTTATTACAAAGCGAACGTTTTTTCGCAATTTCCGTAATAGTTTTTAAAAAAACAAAAAAACTCATACGAAAACTTTCGTATGAGTCTCATCTTTTAATCTCTGCCGAACGTATTTATTTACGTTGTGATGACGGCAACGAGCAACACGCGCGTGTCAGTTACTCCCTCATATATGCGGAACGATTTATCCGCTTTGCATAATTATTGTAGCAAATCTTCAAAAGAAAGTCAATATTTTCTCGATCGATTTTACTATAAATTCGGTTTTAGGCAAGCATAAAGCGCAATTTATAATTCGGTTTCGCCGCAATATAAAAATGCAAACGTTGTCGTATTCGCCGAATTTTTAAAGGTTTGCAATCTGGCGGCGCAAGCTTTATTTTATTACTTTTTTTATTTGACGGTACGCGTCTATATTGTCTCTCTTTGCGGACAGAGGAGTAATCGAAACGTAACCGTTCATGGTTGCGTCGGTATCGAGTTCCAAATTGTCCCCTATATTGTAAACGGAATATCCCTGTTGGTCGAAAAGACAGTCGTCCACTTTTACGAATTCGTCGGAAAAATATGCTCCGCCCTGTTTTGTGATTGCGACCGATTTTGCCTGAGGAGGAATATTGACGTTGTATATACCGTTGTATGCAAACAGGTTATTTTTGATTATAAAGCCGTATGCCGTATCCAAATACTGCTCGGCGTATTCTACTCCGTCGTAATCGGCGGAAAAAGCGATGCCTTTTGTTCCGCGCAAGGCGGTTTCGAATATTGCGCCGACGGTTCCGCTGTACAAAATATCTTCGCCCAAGTTGTAACCTTTGTTTATTCCCGATAAAATGAGGTCGTATTCTCTGCCGAGTCCGATTGTTGCAAACCGCACGCAGTCTACGGGAGTGGAATCGACGGCGTAAGCCTCTGCGCAATAGGGAAAGTCTGCTTTTTCTATCGCTATGGGAGAGTGGACGCAGATTGCGTGGCTTTTCGCGCTCTGCTGCGTTTTGGGTGCGCATACCGTAACTTCGCCCAGTTTTTGCGTCCACTTTGCAAGAATCCGTATTCCTTCCGATTCTATTCCGTCGTCGTTGGTAACAAGTATTTTCATAGCCAACCCTCGTGAGTCGCTTTGTATTCTTCTACCATTTTATCGGCGTCGTTTAACATAAGTCGAATTTCGTCTTCGCTTTGCAGCGTCGCTCCGCAAGTGCATTGATGACCGCCGCCGCCGTATTTTTCGGCAAGCTCGTTTATCGTCATAAATCTGCTGCGTAAACGGACGCGTATCGAGCCGTCTGGCATCGATATAAACGCAAGCCAGGCGATGCTGCCTTTTATGCTTTTAAGAAAAGATACCGCTTCGCTTGCCTGTTCGATAGTTAGGCGGAACTTCTTTTGCATAGCTTTGTCTACGTACAAATAGGCGACGCCGTGCTGCGTAATTTGCATCTTTTTAAAAACGTACGCCTGAAATTTGAGGTAATCGAAATCTTCTAAATAAAGATGCGCGTACAGCGTTTCGGTGTCTATTCCCATATCCAGCAGAGCGCTTGCAAGCCTAAGCGTTTCTCCCGTAGTGGATTCGTAACGGAACCGTCCGCTGTCCGTTACCATTCCCGTAAATATGTAGGTTGCGGCAAGCTTGTCTATTTTCAATTCGTCCTTGAACGTTTGATAGAAGTAAGCTACCATTTCGCAGGCAGACGACCGCCAATCTTCTATCCAGCACAAGTCTCCGTACGGATGAATGTCGATATGGTGGTCGATTTTTATAATCTCTTTTGCAAGCTTTACGTTGTCGTTGGAAATTCTGTCCTCCGTTGCGGTATCCAATACGATGAGCAGCGAGTCGGCATACGCTTTAAGATCAATCGGATCGTCGTCTTTGCCGAGAAAAGCCAAATAGTCCGAACCGTCTTTTGTTTGCAGTGAAATTTCTTTGTCGGGATAGGTCAGTTTCAATATTCTGCAAAGTCCCTTAGACGAGCCTATCGCGTCGCCGTCGGGGCGGATATGACGGGTGATTATTATTTTGTCGTATTCCTTTATCTTATCTAATATTTTGCGCATTGTTGCAAGCTGTTCGGTCATCATACGTCGGCTCCTTATCTCAATTCGTTCAGCTCGTTTAGCATTTTGTAAGCAACGTCCAGGTTTTCCACCGTCGCGCCGCTGGCTTTGGAGTGTCCGCCGCCGCCGTACTTTACGGCTACGGGATTTATATTATACTTTTTAGAACGCAATTCGCACAAAACGCCGTTGTCCGTCTCGGTAAAGTTGACCCAAATATCTACGCCTTTTATATCTGACATTACACCTACCATACCGCGCGAAACGGTAAAAGCGTCAACGTTCGACTTTGCAAGTTCTTCCTTTGTCGTCACTATGTAGGCGACGTTGTTTTCCGTAAATTTAACTTTAAGCGTATAGCTTGCGCGCAACTTTATCGTTTCGAAGTCGTCTGCGTAAAGGTCTGCGTAAAGTTTGTTTGTATCGAAATCGTATTCTCTGAGTTTCGAAGCTAACAGAAAGGTTCTTGCATTGACGGAGTCGTAACGGAAACGTCCACTGTCCGTTACCATTCCCGTAAACAAAGCTTTCGCCGCAGCGTCGTTGAAATCGAGCTTGCATCGAATTGCGAAATCCGTAATAAGTCCGCAGCAACTTTCGTAATCGGAATTTACGATATCCACGTCCGCGATAGTTTCGCAGTAAATGTGGTGGTCGAATCTGAGCGTAGCGTCCGCTAACGTATAGCGGTCGTCGCTGATCATCGAGCGTACCGACGTGTCGAGAATTATTGCGAGCGCTCCTTTATATTCGGCGTCGTCGATTACGTCGGGCTGCCAACCGTCCATGAAAGCATATCTTTTTGTGCCGTCGCCGACGATATACGTTTTTTTGTCGGGGAAGTTGGCTTTAATCAACTCGCGCAATCCTACCTGACTGCCTATTGCGTCGCCGTCCGGGTTGGAGTGGCGGTGAATAATTATTTTATCGTATTTTTTTATTAACCGTAAAGCTTTTTGAAACATATATTCCTTCCGTATTTATCAATGCTTGAAGATGTTTTTACTGCGCGCAAGAAGGGTCTTTAGCGCGGCAAAGTTGGTGTCAGTATTGAAAATTGTAACACAGCAGAGCGTTTTAGTCAATTCCGATCGTTTGGACGCAGAGAATTGATCTCTGCAAGTCGACGCAGCGATACTTGCGTTCTTGCCGTGTTCCGCTCACATTATATCACAACGACGTTCTGCCGTCAACGAGGACGTCCTCGGGCGGCGGTGTTCTGCGGCGGCGTTTTTGCCGTTTCGATATATTTTTGCCTATTGCTGCCGTTTGCATCTTGATTTTTTACAGCGAGCGTGGTACAATAATTAAGTTGATTTTGCTTCGAGCGGCGATTTCGCGCGTGCGAAGCATTTAAAAAAGTCGACGCGCTTTTGACAACGGAATGTAAAATCGGTATAAAATATTTTTCGTTTGTTCGCGTGGCGTAATCGGATAACGCAATCGCCTCC
>JAMPAB010000040.1 GCA_023667435.1 Corallococcus sp.
GCTAGCGCAGAGCGGAGCGAACGCGTACAAATCCCGTCGAACGAGTGGTCCGAAAGGAGAATTTTATGCTTTATTTTGTAGCGACGCCGATAGGAAATCTCGGCGAAATAACGTATCGCGCTGTGGAAACGCTAAAAAACGTTTCTGCGATTTTTTGCGAAGATACGCGTCACAGCAAAATTCTGTTGGATTACTACGGCATAAACAAACCGTTGTATTCCTATCACAAATTCAACGAAAAGAAAAGTCTCGACTTCGTACTGTCTTTCTGCGAAAAGGGACAGGACATTGCCGTAATATCCGACGCGGGTATGCCCTGCATAAACGATCCAGGCAATATTCTCGTAAACGCGCTTAAAGAAAGAGGTTTACCCTATACGGTGCTCAGCGGAGCAAGCGCTTTTGTAAACGCGTTTGTAATTTCGGGTTATCAACCTCCGTTTACTTATTACGGTTTCTTGCCCGAAAAGCGTTCGGACCGCGACAAATTGCTTGACGGTTCGGTAGGCGTTGCGGTATTTTACGTTTCCGTGCACGATTTGCAGGAAACTATGAGTTACCTTGCGCAGCGACTGGGAGACAGAGACTGCTGTCTCGTAAAGGAACTTACTAAGTCGCACGAAAGCGCGCGTTTTTGTAAACTGTCCGACGAAATAACCGACGACAGGGGAGAGTTCGTTCTTGTAGTCAACCGCCAAGAACAGGTAAATCCGCTGTGCGAGTTGGACGTGTTCGAACATATCGATTATTATATCGATTGCGGCATGAGCAAAAGCGAAGCGATTAAAGCGGTTGCAAAAGACCGCAACGTCGCAAAGAACGAGATATACCGCTTGACGCTTAACGACAGATAATTTTAAAAAAAATTTTGCAATAAATTTCAACCTTAATGCGTTGTAATTATGTACAGAGGAAAACGTTATGCCCCTATCAACTAACGACGGCAGCCTGTCCGCAAGAGACGTTGACGAATGTATCTATGCGGTAGGCAGAGAAGAGGACGACGCGCTGCGTAAGCTTTACGATCTCGTCGGTTCTTCCGTGTACGCGTATGCTTTATCCGTAACGAAGAACGTATACGACGCGCAGGACGTCTTGCACGACACATTTATCAAAGTGTACGAGTCGGCGCACAATTACGTTTCGCAAGGCAAGCCTATGGCGTGGCTGCTTACGATAGCGAAAAATTTGTGCTATACCAAGTTCCGTCAACAGTCTAAGTTTGCCGACGTTTCGGACGAAGATTTGGAAAAGCAATTCGGTTGCGATTCGGGCGAGGCGGTAGAGAGCAAGCTCGTAGTAATGCAGATGCTGTCCGCCCTCAACGAAAGCGAACGTACCATCGTAGTTTTGCATGCGATGAGCGGCTTAAAACACAAAGACATTGCAAAGCTTTTGGAAATTCCTCTTGCGTCGGTCCTGTCCAAGTACAACAGGGCGTTAAAAAAATTACAACGAATATTTAAGGAGAAAGACGGTGAATAAGAAAAAAATCGAAAGGAAAATAGCCGACGGTTTTCGCGGCGTTACTCCCGATATTTACAATCGGATTCAATCGGACTGCGACGGTATGCAGGTAAATCGCGTCAGAGTTGCAAAAAGCTCCAACGGCAGAAATCTGTTTTGGAAGTTGTCGACTTGCGTGTTGGCGCTTATACTCGTGGTTACTGCGGTAGTAGGCGGAATAAGTTTCGGCAACGAATACGCGCAAGCGGCGGTGGTTGCTCTTGACGTTAATCCCAGCGTAGAAATCAAACTCAACAAAAACAACCGCGTAGTAGCAGTCAAACCGTTAAATGAGGACGGCGAAATTATCGTAAGCGGTATGGATTTCGGCGGCTGCCAGCTTAAAGTTGCAGTCAACGCTTTGATAGGTTCTATGCTCCGTAACGGATATCTTTCGGAATTTGCCAACTCCGTTTTGGTAAGCGTAGATTCTAACGAGAACGTCTACAAAACTATTGCCGATACGGTAGCGGAAGAAATTACGCTTACGTTGGGACAAATGAGCATCGACGCTTCCGTTGTAAAACAGTGGATCGTTTCCGACGACGCCGTCAGCAAAATCGCCGCCGACAACGACATCTCCACAGGCAAGGCGCAGCTCGTTTACAAGATAGCTTCGCAAACCGAATACACGGTAGAGCAGCTTGCCGAGTTGTCCATTAACGAACTGTCGCTGCTGCTCAATAGCAACAATATCGAGGACGACAATTTGGATCAGACGGGCGAAGCCAGTTCGAAGGGATATTTCGAAGCAAGCGAAGCTCTGCAAATTGCGCTTAACGCTACAGGCGTAGAAGGACTTACTGCCGAAAGCGAAGGTTTGAAGGTTATAGAAAATAAAATCGAATTCGACGACGGATATATGGTTTACGAAGCGGAATTCGTTTACGCGGGTTATGCTTACGAAGCGGAAATCGGCGCGGCCAGCGGAAAAGTAGTTGCTTTCGAAAAAGAACTTATGGGCGCGTATAATTCGGGAACAGAAACCGTTATCGAAAGTGAGGAAGAAGCCGAAACGTATGCGCTGGACCTTGCGAACGTAGAACAAGCAGAAGATATATTTGCGGCGGAAGATCGTTATTACAGAAATAAGGTTTATTACGTATTCTTCCGTACGGCGGATGCGTACTACGAATTCAATTTAGGTTCGGACGGTACGGTTTTGTACGCTTGTTTCGAAGCGTTGACGTTTAACGGTGAAGACAGCTACCTTACCCGTCGTCAGTTGGAAGACTGGTTTATTGCAAATAACACGGACGGTATCACCCGTTTGGATTCTCTGGAAAGAATGCGCGTTACGTCGGAAAAAACCGTTGACGGACGACTTGTGTACACGCTTACGTTTGTAAAAGACGAAGTTTTGCACACTTACAAAATCGACGCAGTAAATAAACAGATCATCTCTCACGACGTAACGGAATACGAAAACGCCGTAAAAGAAGATATCAAAGACAAACTTCACGGAATGTTCGATTTCGACGACGAGTTCGACTTTATAGGTTGGAACGGATGGAATTGGAACGAATGGGACTGGGACGACGACGATTACGAGTTGGAATTCGAATACGGCGGTCACCGTTACGAAGTGGAAATAGACCGTTGGGGTAACGTTAAGTACGATCGGGACGACTATGGTTTCGACGACGATGAAATAACGGACGAAACGATTCTAGAAAAAATAAAAGAAGCATTAGCTTCGTATATGAGAGCGGACGTAAAAGATATAACAATCGAAAGCGTCGAAATCGAGGTTGAGCGCGGAATAACTTGCTACGAAGTGGAATTTTGGTATAAAGGCAGAGACTACGAGGAACACGTCAGCGTAGATACGTACGAGGTAATTGATCCTGCCGCTCCTCCCGCGCATCATTTTAAACGGTAAAATTATAAAATAATTTTCCATAAAATTTTTAAGGCGAACGTTATGTAGCGTTCGTCTTTTTGTATGTAAAAAAAGCTTGCAAATACTTAAATCGGTGATACAATGATTACGGCAAGACCGAACAGGGACAAATCGGTTGAGCCTGCGGAGAAATCTCGGGGACTGTATTTCTCAATAAAAATAAGGAGAAATACGAAATTATGGATTTTGAAGTTTTTTTGGATTCGTTGTTTAAGTTGATTAACGAGTCCGACAACGCGTACTTTGCGCTGTACGCTGCGGCGACCTGCGTTTTAACGCAGATTTTCAAAAAGATATTTGTAAACAAAGTAAAGGTGGACGTTCTGCACAAATTCGATTTCGCAACCGTTCTGCCGTTTATTTTCGGGGCGGTATTTGCCGTTGTAGACGCGTTTGCGGTAAAGGGCGTAAGATACTTTAATTTGCAAATCGCGCTCGATCTGGTTGTAAACTGCGCGACTGTGGGCGCTCTTGCGACGGCGATTTTCAAGTTGATTTCGTCCGTATCGGGCAAGAGCCTGAGCAAACTGATGTCCGACGACGTATTCGGAATCTTTTATACTCAGTTGCTGTATTACGGAAACGTCCGTCAAAAATTGCTTGACAAGTCTCTTTCGCTTAAAGACTTCATAGCGGAAGTAAAACTGATTTCGTCAAACGCGTCGGATATTTATCTCGACAGCGACGACGAAGATGTCAAACGGGGCAGACTTGTAAAACTCTTAGGCGGAATCGTTGACGACGACAACATAACTGCGTGCGTAAACGTTCTGAACAAAGCTATGATTGCCTATACGAATCAGCGCGGCGGCAAAGAAAAATCCGCAGATAAATAGCAGTACGCGGCAATTAAGCGGCGACCGTACGGTCGCCGCTTTTTGTATACGCGCGTATCGAAAAAAACGCGGTATGTTCAAGGCGGTTTGCGGCATTTTGTTTAATGACGGTTGCGGCAGAGTATGTCCGTTATGACATTCGATTGCAAGAAAAAACGGAGAAGATCTCAAAGATACTTCTCCGTAACGGTAGACGTTGTTATTCGCGCGCGGCGGCGGTAACGGCGGTTATTTCTTCCGAAATTGCGTTTATCAAATTGTTGCTTTCCATATTGTACGCTTGTCTTATGCACTGATAAACGGCTTCGTCTTTACTGCTTCCGTGTCCCTTTACTACCGTCTTGCCCGCTCCCAAAAGCACCGCTCCGCCGTAGTTGTTGTAGTCCATAAGATCTTTTACTTCGTACATTTTTTTCTTGATTAGCAAAGCGCCTATTTTGGATTTAAAGCTCGACATCATAGATTTTTTAAGCAGCTTCATCAACTCCAAACACGCGCCTTCGGTAGATTTGAGAAGCACGTTTCCGCTGAATCCGTCGCATACTACAAGGTCTACGTCTCCGCTAAGCAGTTCGCGGGCCTCCATATTTCCTACGAAATTTACGGAAGGAGTGTTTTTAAGCAGTTGATAAGTTTCTTTGCGCAAAGCGTCTCCTTTTTCTTCCTCCGCGCCTATGTTGAGCAACGCGACCTTCGGAGAATTTACTCCGTAAGCTTTCTGCATATATAAGCTTCCCATTATGGCAAACTGCTGTAAGTACAGCGGGTCGCAATCGACGTTAGCGCCGCTGTCGCATATTCCTACGACGGTTTGCTTCATCGTGGGCAGAATAGGACAGAATGCGGGACGTTTTACGCCTTTTATTCTTCCTACGCGCAATACCGTTCCCGCAAGCAGCGCGCCCGTAGAACCGAGACTGACGAAAGCTCTTGCCGTCTCATCCGAGCGAAGCAACTCGAAACCTTTTGACATAGAACTGTCTTTCTTCGTTTTGATGGCTTCCGTCGGTTTGTCGTTGCAGCTTATAACCTCGCAAGCGTGCAGTATTTCCAACCTCGTTTTGTCGTATTTTTCTTTGGCAAGCAGCGGAGTAAGTTGCGTTTCGTCGCCTACTAACACTACGTATAAATCTTTAATGTTATTTAACGCCTTTACCGTTCCTTTTACGTTTACCGACGGACTGTTGTCTCCGCCCATTGCGTCAACTACGATTTTAATCATAACGTACCTCTTTTCGATAAATTTCGGTTTTAAAAAGACTTTTTTATATTCTACACCTTTTTGCCTGTAAAGTCAACGTTGCGGTAATGCAATGGAATATTTAATCAAGCGGTAATTGCCGATAGCGGTATGGCTATTGCAATGAATAAGCTTGAAAACCGGCATTGCCGTAAATAATATTAGAGCGCGGCGACCGAAATTATTTGTTTGTCCGTTTGGCGAGATTTATCGGGTTTACGGAGTCGACGGCAATTATTTATTTAAGTAATAAAATCGATGCGGATTTTCTCTTTTGTTTACATAAAGTTGACATTACTTCTTTAAAATGTTACAATAAAAATCCGCATAACGGTAACCCGACTTGAAAGTTCGGGTATTTAAGGAGAATTATGATAGAAATTCGGGAAGTTTCTACAAAAAAAGAACAAAAAGATTTTTTGCAGTTTCCTCTTAATTTATATAAGAACAATCCTTATTTCGTTCCGCCGCTTTACGGCGACGAAAAGTCGATTTTTTCCGACGGTTATATGTACTACGATCAAGCCGAAGCAGTGTATTTCAACGCGTATCGCGACGGCAAGATGGTGGGACGCATATCGGGAATATTGCAAAAAGCCGCCAACCTCAAATGGGGACAGTCGCGCGTAAGATTTACCCGTTTCGATTCGATAGACGATCAGGAAGTAGCGAACGCGCTGTTCGAAGCGGTGGAAAACTGGGGTAGACAAAAAGGCATGACGGAAATCGTCGGTCCGCTCGGGTTTTCCGATTTGGAACGCGAAGGTTTGCTCATAGAAGGTTTCGATCAGCTTTGTACCTTCGAGGAGCAGTACAACTACGATTATTATCAGCGACTGATAGAAAATTGCGGTTACGGCAAAGACGTTGACTGGGTAGAACGTAAAATAAGAATTCCGCAAGGCGGCATAGACGAACGTATAGCGCGCTTAAGCGGCGAATTGATGAAAAAGTACAATTTGAAGTTTGTCGGGGAGTGCAGTACAAGCGAACTGCTTAAAAGATACGTAGACCAGATATTCGATTTGTGGGACGAAGCGTACGACGGAATTTACGGTACGGTTCCCTTTACCGACAAAGTCAAAACGTCGATGCTTGCTCAGTTCAAGCTGGTTATCGACAGTCGTTTTATTACGTTGATAGTGGACGAAAACGACCGCATCGTAGCTTTAGGCGTGGTATTTCCGTCTATGTCGAAAGCCGTTCAAAAGTCGGGCGGACGGCTTACTCCGTCGTGCCTCGTCAAATTACTGCGAGATATACGCAAACCCAAAATCGTCGATATGGCGTTGATAGGTGTGACGGAAGAATACAAGAACAAGGGTATAGCACTTGCGATGGTGTCGGTGTTTGCCGAACGCATGCAAAAGTACGGCGTAGAATATGCCGAAACGAATCTTATGTTGGAGCATAACGGTCCCATACAGAATCTGTGGAAGCATTTCGATACCGAATTGCACAAACGCCGTCGCTGTTTCATCAAGAAAATTTAGCCAAAACCTTGTAGGTTCGAGCACGGTATGGCTAAGCAAAACGGACGTCTTGCGTCGGATTTCTGGCTAAGCAGTCATAAACGCGTTTTTTGGCAATAAAGTAAGGATAGAGAACTGCTTTCAGTTGTAATTCAATTGTCTTTACTATAATTACCGTAAGATACTACTATCGTACCGAGATTCTATTCGGTTTGGAGTGTACAATGTTAAGAGTTTTAGTGGATTCCGGCAGCAGCATTAAAGCGGAAGAACAGGAAAAATACAACGTGGAACTTATTCCGTTGAGATTTCTTTTGGGCGAGAAGGAATATCAGGACAGCGTGGATATAACAATCGACGAGTTCTATTCTTTGTTTATCGGTCAAAAGCTGTTTCCGCGTACGTCGTTACCGTATTTGGACGTGCTGGAAGAAAAAGTCAACGGTTACGCCGCTTGCGGCGACGACGTGATAATTATTACGATATCTTCCAAAATATCGGGTACCTACAACGCCGTTTGCAATCTTTTCGAAGGGAACGACCGCGTCCGCGTGGTGGATTCCTTAACTGCGGTAGGCGGAATACGGTTGATTGTCGAAGAAATAAACCGCAACCGCGAACTTCCCGTAGAGCAGATTATAGAAAAAGTAAACGCGATTATACCCAAAATACGCGTAATAGCTATTCCCGAGACGTTGGATTATCTTATGAAAGGCGGAAGACTTTCTAAAATGGAATGGCTGTTCGGCAGTATTCTCAATCTTAAACCTCTTATAACTTTTGTGGACGGCGTGGTAAAAGTCGCCGCCAAAAAGATGGGATTAAAGCAGGCAATGCGCGAATGCGCCGATACTTTAATCAAGCAGCATTGCGACGAAAATTATCCTATAATCGCTTCGTACACCTACAACAGCGACAACCTCGAAAAGCTTATAGGAATAACCGACGACAGGTACAAACCTCTTATGTCGGAGTACGACAATCTTTGTCCCGTTATAGCCTGTCACTGGGGACCCAATGCATTCGGATACATTTTTGTGAGCAAAGACTGATACTTACGCGTCGAGCAATTCTCGGCGCGTTTTAAAATTTTGACGAATTTAACGATATTTGTTGACACATTAGAATGAATGTTCTAAAATATAATTATGGATATACTGCATTGCGATTTGAACAATTTTTACGCTTCGGTGGAGCAGATGCTGAATCCCGAACTGAACGGCAAGTTCGTTGCGGTATCGGGCAATCCCGAAGCGCGAAGCGGCATTATTTTAGCTAAAAACACTGCGGCAAAGAAAAAGGGCGTGCTGACGGGCGAGCCTATTTGGCAAGCTAAAAAGAAGTGTCCCGAGCTTATTTGCGTTCCTCCGCATTTCGAGTATTACGTACATTATTCTAAGAGAGTAAGGGCGATTTACGAACGTTATACCGACAGGGTGGAAGGTTTCGGTCTGGACGAATGTTGGCTGGACGTTACTCACAGCAAAATTTTCGGAACGCCTTTCGAGATTGCCGAAAAGATACGCAACGAGGTCAAGAGCGAAACGGGTTTGACCATATCGGTAGGAGTGTCTTTTACCAAAACGTTTGCAAAGTTGGGCAGCGATATGAAAAAGCCCGACGCCACTACCGTGATTTCGCGCGACAATTACAAAGAGGTTGTTTGGAAGCTGCCTGTTACCGATATGCTGTATATCGGCAAACATACCGGCGAAAAGCTTAACGAAATGGGCATATTTACTTTGGGCGATATCGCTTGCGGCAGTCTGCTTGCCTTAAAAAAGCGTTTCGGCATTATAGGGGAAAAGATATATCGTGCGGCGCGCGGCGAGGACGAAGAAGAAGTTCGCGAAGCCGATTCCGAACGGGATATAAAAAGCGTCGGGCACGGCACTACGACGTTGAGAGATATGGTCACGTACGACGACGCCTGCAAAGTTATATTTTATTTGTCCGATATGGTTGCGACGCGTCTGCGCCGCTACGGACTTATAGGCGACACCGTTCATTTGGATATAAGGCGCAACGATCTGTCTCACGAAAGCAGGCAGTGCAAAACGCGCGCAACTAACGTTTCGTCCGATGTTTACAAAACCGCCGTAAAGCTTTTAAAGCTTATGTGGACGGCTCAAACCGACAAACCGCTCCGTTCTCTTACGGTGAGCGTTTCGGGTTTGTACGAGGTATACAGGGGCGCGCAGATGAGTCTGTTCGACGAACGCGACGAAAAAGAACAGCAGTTAGAGTATTCTGTCGACCGTATTCGCAAAAAATTCGGCTTTAACGCGATAACGCGCGCAAGTATGCTTAACAACGATTTGCTGTCCGACAAGCAGGCAAGCGAGGAAGACCTGCTGCCCTTTAAAAGATAACCGTACATCCGTCAAAACTACTGCGTACCTACGGGGTGTAGATTGTGCGGTATTGACACCATTGCGGAACGTAAGCGTACTTGCGGTACGTGTTAGCTACGGAATGTGGCAAGAACGCGCAAGATGCGCGTCGTAGGATTGCAGAGTTCGAACACGGTATGGCTAACCGCTCTGCAAATAAAATAAAACGCTTGCAATCGTTTGATTGCGGTGTTACAATTAAAAGCGCGGAGGTTGTTATGAAAAGGATAGTCATCGGTATTGCGGGCGGAACGGGCTCGGGAAAGACAACGATTGCGAAGAAGATATATCAGGCGTTTAAAAGCAACGCGGTAATACTGTCGCACGATTTTTACTATAAAGCAAACGAAGAAATGTCTTACGAGCAGCGCAGTAAGCAGAATTACGACCATCCCGATTCTTTGGACACGGACTTGCTTGTAGCGCATATCGAACAGCTTAAACAAGGCGTAGCAATCGAGCATCCTACGTACGACTTTGCTACGTACAGCAGGCAGCGGTGGGAGTTGACGAATCCGGCGCAGATAATAATAGTGGAAGGCATCCTTATATTCACAAATAAAGAACTGTGCGACCTGTGCGACGTAAAGCTTTTTGTAGATACAGACGCCGACATACGGTTTATCCGCAGACTCCGCCGCGACGTGGAGAAACGCGGAAGAAGTATGGAATCTGTAATAGAACAGTACATAAGTACGGTAAAACCCATGCACGAGCAGTTTGTGGAACCGTCTAAGGCGAAGGCGGATCTTATAATCCCCGAAGGCGGACATAACGTCATTGCCATATCTATGATTGTGGACGGCATACGCAAACAACTTTCCGAAGGAGAAATTTAGCATGAAAATAGATTTGCCCAACGTAAGCAACGCGCGCGACTTAGGCGGTATGCCTACTAAATTCGGAACGATCAAAAAGGATAAATTACTCCGTTCGGGAATACTCAACCGTTTGACGGACGACGACGTAGCGATACTCAAACAACACAGATTAGAGCGAGTAATAGATTTGCGTACCGATATGGAAACGACCAACGACCCCGACGTTTTAATAGAAGGAGTACAACATATTTATATACCCATAATACGCTCCGTCACGTTCGGCATCAGTTTCGAATCTTTGGACGGTCCTACTATGGCGACGCGCCTCGAAGGCGGTTTGGAACGTATGCGCAACAAGGGAGAGGATTATCCTACCCATATGCGCGCGGTGTATGCAAGATACGTGCGCGACGAATTTGCGCGCGGCGGTTACGGCAGATTTTTAAAGACGCTTGCAAACGATCCTGTAAACGGCGCTACGCTGTGGCATTGCACGATGGGGAAAGACCGCTGCGGAACGTCGGCGCTGCTTTTGGAATATTGCTTAGGGGTAAGCGAGGAGCAGATCTACGACGACTTTATGGAGTCTAACGTTCAAACCGTAAACAATACCAACAGTATTTTGAACCGCGTAAAACCGTACGTTACCCCCGATAAGGTAGATCTCATTCAGGCAATGCTTATGGTGCAGCCGTACTATCTGGAAGCGTATTTTGACGAAATGAACAAACTGTTCGGCGGTATCGACGGTTTTATCGCCGCCTGCGGAGTAACGTCATCGGATATTGAAAATTTACGCAAAAATTATTTGGAATAGTTGAAATATTATTCGATTTTAAACAAAACGACGGCGAGCCCGTCGTTAAAGCAATTACGGCATATTCGAAAACGCGTCTTTTCCTCATGGAGAAAACGCGTTTGTTTACAAAGTTTTACAATAAAGATTTCATTGCTTCGAAACAGCCTTCTTCGTAGCGCAGAACTTGCTTTTCCAACAGCGCCACGTCGGGATGTACGTCGCCGTTTTCTCTCATCATACGGTAAAGATCTATTATTCCGTTAAGCGTGCCTTGCAGCATAATTTTGGCAACGTGAGTTACGCTTTTATCGGTAAGCATTTTTGCGCGAATGCCCATTCCCGACATAGACAGCAGCATTTTGGAGGCGGGCGTGGGGTCGAAATTGAGATTTTCCGCAAGCGTGCCTATTTGCTCTATATAGTGATCGTACTGTTCGACCTGCTTGTGCAGCACTTTCGTTACGTCCTGTTCCTTTACGTAAGGGAGCAGCGTTTTTATGCAGTTTTGAGCCATAGTTACGTTTTTGTATAGGTCGGAGATATCCTGCCTTGTCTTTTCCACGTCGCAGTTATTTTCCGTTGTCGGTTCGCGAACGTCTTTTGCCGCCGTTTTAGTCATCTTCTTCCAACGCCTCCTTGTAGCTTAAATGTTCGTCTTCTATTTGCAACTCGTCGGGGTCGAATTCGTCGAACCAACGGTTGCGGCAAGTTTCGTAGTTGGCGTAGTATTCGTGATTTATCTGTCTGCTTTTAGTCATAGTTCACCTCCGCTTTTGTCAATAGTATGCTCTGATCAATAAGTAATTATGCCTGTCGACGGTAAAACGTATGCGGAAATATGAAAGCGAACGCTTTTTTGTCTGTAACATTTTCCGTCTTTTTGCCGCTATTCGTTTGACAAAATCCGAGCGGTAGTGTAACATATATTCAGCCGCATAAAAAGGGTTCTTTTTGTCAAGCATTGATTAGTCAATCACCCTTGTTTAGCGAGACTCTGATACGGGAGGTAAAAACTTATGTACGCAATTGTTAAAACAGGCGGAAAACAATACAAAGTTACGGAAGGTCTTGTTTTCGAAACGGAACTTTTAAACGCGGAAGTCAATTCCGTTGTGGAACTCGAAGTTGTTTTGGCGGCGAAAGACGACGCGGTAGTTATGGGCGCCGACGCTGCAAAAGCCAAAGTTAAAGCGACGGTTGTAGAACACGGTAGAGGCAAAAAGATCAATATCTTTACGTACAAAGCGAAGAAGAACATTCGCAAGCGTCAAGGTCACAGACAGCCTTATACTAAGTTGAAGATCGATTCCATCACTCTGTAAAATGACGGATATAACGTTAAAACGCAAAAACAATTCTATCGTAGAGGTTACTGCGTCGGGGCATACGGGCTACGGCGAAGCGGGCGAAGATATCGTCTGCGCGGGGGTTTCCACTTTGCTGCAAGCAAGTCTTTTGGGACTTTTGCAGGTTGCGAAAATCAACGTAAAGTATACCGTCAACGAGGAAAACGGTTCACTTAGGTTTACTCTGCCGTCGGAAATGACGGAGGAAGAAAGACACGACGCCGACGTTATTTTAAATACGTTGCTGTGCGGACTTCAGGATTTCTATACGGAGTATTCCGACTTTATCAATTTGGAGGTAATTTGATATGATGTTTATTAAACTGCAACTGTTCGCCCACAAAAAGGGTACAAGCAGCACGAAAAACGGACGCGATTCCGCAAGTAAACGTTTGGGCGCCAAACGCGCAGACGGTCAATTTGCGAAAGCGGGCAATATTCTTGTAAGACAACGCGGAACTCATTTCCATCCCGGCAACAACGTAGGTATCGGCAAGGACGATACGTTGTTCGCGCTTATCGACGGCGTGGTGAAGTTCGAAGCAAAGGACAAGAACAGACGTCAGGTATCCGTTTATCCGCAAGCGTAAAAAACGCGCAGATAATTTACAAAAGCCAAGGTTGTTATGCAGCTTTGGCTTTTTGCTAAGTTAGTCGCTCGGGGTGTCGAATTGTTCTCGGTTTCGATTGCTTCGC
>JAMPAB010000041.1 GCA_023667435.1 Corallococcus sp.
GACGTAACTTCGGGAGCGCGTTAAAGCTGCGTAATATAGTCTCTATAATTCTTTTCTCATCCGGACTGTAACCGTCGGCTCGGGAATTTCACCCGATCGGCGCAGCTTTCGACTGCGTTCATAGGCTTTACTATCGGTGTGGATTTGCGCCACGCCCCAAAGAATATTTATTTTAAGATATACGTATTGTAGCACACCGTAAAAAAATAGGCAAACGCTGTCGCAGTAAATTTCCATAATTATATTTTATCGCATTATAAAAAGTTTTTAAATTTACGGTTCTTGGCATATTCAAATCGCGATTACCGCCTTTATACTCGGTTTTACGAACGCGCGCGTATTTTACACCGCCCGACTATCTACGTCGAAACGGCGGTATTTTTCTTTTTACAGACTGCCGAGAATATTTTTTCAAAAAAACAGTTGACAATACCGTATGACAGTAATATACTGTGTATATTGTAAATACACAGTTGACGATCGCAACGAATTAAAAACGCCGCAAAAAAAGTCGATTGCCGACGTATCGGGAGGAAAAATGCTGAAAGTAGAAAATTTATGTAAAACTTTTACGGGTTTTCAATTAAAAAACGTTTCTTTCGAAATTCCTGAAGGAGTAATAGTAGGATTTTTAGGACAGAACGGCGCGGGAAAGACCACCACGCTTAAATGCATTATACAAAGCGTATTGCCCGACAGCGGATCCGTCAATGCATTCGGTATGGATATGGCGAAAGAGGAAACGTCATGTAAAAAGCTGATAGCTTTTTGCAGCGGCGCCTTCGAATACTACCGAAACAAAAAACTGCGGCAAATCGCAGACGTATACAAAACGTTCTACGACAACTGGAATCAGGAGGATTTCGACGGCTACGTAGTTCGTTTCGATCTCGATTTGGACAAACGCGTCAAAGAATTATCCGCAGGAATGAAAGTGAAATTCGCCTTAACTCTTGCAATGTCGCACGACGCAAAATTGTTTATTTTCGACGAACCTACAAGCGGACTTGATCCTATCGCTCGCGACGAATTGCTGGACGTTTTCCGCGATATCGTAAACGACGGCGACAAGAGCATACTGTTTTCGACGCACATAACGAGCGATTTGGATAAATGCGCCGACTACGTGCTGTTTATTAAAAACGGAGAAATCGTATTGGACAGCGAAAAAGACGAATTGCTCGACAGTCACGCGCTTGTAAAGGGCGGCAGCGAAGAACTTACGGAACAGTTAACGGATCGACTCGTAAGTTACAAACAAAATAAATTCGGTTACAGCGCGCTTATACGGCGCGAAAACATAAACAAAGGCGACAAATTCGTCACCGAGAAGCCGACGTTGGACGATATAATGATATATTACAGTTTGTCAAAGCAAGTGAAGAACGAAAGCCTTTCGTAGATTTAACTATAATTATTTATAAGAAGGTGTTGCAATGTTAAAGCTGTTTAAAAAAGAATTACGTTTAAATATGCCCAAAGCGTTATATTTATTCGCACTGTTGGGAGCTATGGTCTTTATTCCGAACTATCCCTATATCGTAGGTATAGGATACTCCATAATGCACATTATGCTGTATTTTCAATTCGTAAACGAAAACCGCTCTCAGGAATTTTCCGCGACGCTTCCCATCAAGCGTTCGGATATCGTTTCCTCTACTACTCTGGTAATCGTACTGTGTCAGATGCTTAACTTTGCGGTTGCGGCAATCTGCGCATATCCCTCTAAACTTATTAACCCCAACAGCGGTAATTTCGTGGGTTTAGATTGCAACCTGACGTTCTTCGGCGTTGCGTTGATATGTTTGGGCGCGTATAACCTCGTAGTAATACCGAGCTATTTCAAAACGGGATATAAATACGGTTTTTCGCTGCTGCTGGGTCTTATAACCTTCATACTCGTCTACGGAGTATTCGAAACGTTGATACAAGCTATACCCGTTCTTACGCGCGCGTTAGACGGTTACGACGAAACGTATCTGTGGGCAAGATTGACAGTATTTGCAATAGGAATTATAATATACCCGTTATTTACGTTTATAGCCAACAAATACGCGATAAAAAAATTCGAAAAAGTCAACCTGTAACAAATGAAACTTGTAATTCAACAACGCAGCGAAACTCCCATCTACGAGCAAATATACTCGCAAATAGTAACGGAGATACTCAACGGTTCGGCGGCGGCAGACGAATGTTTGCCGTCCATTCGCGTTGTAAGCAGAGAACTGTGCATAAGCGTAATTCCCGTAAAGACCGCTTACGATATGCTGGAAAGAGACGGGTATATATACGCCGTTCAAGGAAAAGGGTGTTTCGTCAAAAAGCTCGGAGACGAGCAGCTTGTCAAAAAATTGGAACTTGTAGAAAACAAAGCGAGAGAGCTTGCCGAGTTGATTAACGATTTAAATCTTCCCGTCGGCGAAGCGGAAAAGATAATCGGAAAAATTTTAAAATAACGACGGTTAAAATATCTTCAAAAGACGGTTGCACTGTATACGCGCAACCGTCTTGCAAAATTCTTATTTATATTCGGAAAGCTTATTAGCCAAATTGTAAAGGTCTACGTTGAACCGTTTCGTCTTACTCAAAGCTTCCACTATGTCTTCGTCTATTATCTCGTTGTTGCGAATACCTATGACCCTGTTCGTCTTGCCTTCCATAAGAAGTTCTACCGCGCGAGCGCCCATTCGTATACCCAACAGTCTGTCCTGCAAAGTGGCGTTGCCGCCGCGTTGGATATGCCCCAACGTGACGGATCGAATACTGATGGACGGAACGCGTTCGGCGATATCCGCGCTGACTTGCTCGGCGGTACAGGCGCCTTCGGCAACAAGAATAATATTGTCCGTTTTTCCTACTTTTTCGTTGGCAACGAGACGGTTTACCGCTTCGTCCAAATTATACCCTACTTCGGGAACGATAATTACTTCCGCGCCGCTTGCAAGTCCCGAATACAAAGCTATATCTCCGCAGTTACGCCCCATAACTTCCACTACGCAGGTACGACCGTTGCAAGCCATAGTATCGCGCAGCATCTGGACGGAATTGATAACCACCGTAGTAGCGCTGTCGAAACCCAACGTAAAGTCGGTATACGCCAAATCGTTGTCGATTGTTCCGGGAATACCCATCGTCTTGATGCCGTATTGCGTAGATAACACCTTAGCGCCGTTGAAACTTCCATCGCCGCCTATTACGATAAGTCCCTCTATACCGTTTTGCTTCAACGTTTTTACCGCTTTTTTCTGTCCGTCTTCCGTTTTCATATCGGGACATCTGGCGGTGGAAAGCACCGTGCCTCCGCGATAAATTATATCGTCCACTTCTGCGGCGTTGAGCTTACTTACTTTTCCGTCAATCAATCCCTGATAACCGCTCTGTATTCCGTAAACCTCCAAACCGTTTTGCAGTCCGTATCTTACTACGGAATATACTGCGGCATTCATTCCCTGCGAATCTCCTCCGCTGGTCAATACTCCTATTTTCTTCATAACGTACACCTCATTTAAGTTTATTGTAATAATCGTTCAATTCGATATTTGCGTCTTTTTTAAAGAATTTATTTATTATTCGGATATTTCTGCCGCGTTTTAAGCGAGGGCAATCGTTGTATACGACGTTTGCTTTGTCGTAGACCTCGTAACGTTTCTTCAATCTGCCCGAAAAATCCGCGCCGTTATATCCCCAGCAGCATTCGGCAAGAGCGTCGAGTCTGGGAAGCAAATTGAAAAACAGCTTTTCCTGCGAATCGACGTACTCCGTCCACAGACACCCCTCTACGCCCCATACGTTATTTACGCGGTTCTTGCGAATTCCCTTTAACGGATTGAATTTCAACGTTCTTTTTAACGGAGTCATAGCGTACGGATAATCGAAGTACATATCGAAAAAGGGAGACAAAATGATTCTTCTGCCGTCGTTCGCTTCCTTTACGCCGTTGCCTTTTGTAAACGGTTTCCACACCTGACTTACGATTTCTTTCGAAGTCGCGCCCGTTATGCCGTCGTTCCAGCAGATAACTTTCTTGCCCTTGCTTTCGAGATGAATACGGAACTGCTCCACCATATACGTTTGCAGCGCGTCGAAATCCTTAAGCTTTAATTCCGCAAGCCGTTCGCGGCACAGTTTACAGTTACACCATCTATCGCGCGGCACCTCGTCGCCGCCCAAATGAACGTATTCGTACGGAAACAAATCGCAGATTTCGTCGAGAATATCGCAGACAAAAGTATACGCCGCGTCGTTACCAACGCACAGAACGTCTTTTGAAATTCCCCACTGCTTACGCACTTCGGAAACCTGCCCCGCGCAGCTGTATTCCGGATATGCCGCAAGCGCCGCGACGAAATGTCCGGGCAAATCTATTTCGGGAACGATGTCGACGTTGCGTTCATGCGCAAAAGCCACAAGTTCTTTAACGTCGTCTTTCGTCAGGTATCCCTCTACAACTTCGTCGTCAACGTATCTTTTGCCGTTTTTGACCTTTTCCGAACCGCTCCGCACAGAGCCGATTTTTGTAAGCAACGGGTATTTGTCTATTTGGATACGGAAACCCTGATCGTCCGTTAAATGCAGATGCAACTTATTAAGTTTTACCTGAGACATCAGCTCGACTATACGTTTCAATACGTCCAAACCGAAAAAATGACGGCTTATATCTATGTGCTGTCCGCGATAGGCAAACTTCGGTTCGTCTTCGATATAGCAGTTGCCGCAGGTTATTTCCGTTTGAGTTCTGTCCAGATAAAACAACTGCCGCAACGTTTCCACCGCATAAAAACAACCCGTAGCGCTTCCGCAGGTTATTGTAGCCAAACCTTGCGACAGCATCACAAAGTAGCCTTCCGTCTTAATGTTTTCGTCTTTGTCGAATATTATTTTAGCGCCGTCGATTTCCTC
Source organism: Corallococcus sp. (assembly GCA_023667435.1). Classification (GTDB taxonomy): domain Bacteria; phylum Bacillota; class Clostridia; order Christensenellales; family CAG-314; genus Fimimonas. The sequence continues at coordinate 4,900 of JAMPAB010000041.1, forward strand.
CGTAAAGGGAAGAACTACGCCGCTGCTGTCCAGTACCATTTTTGCAAAACGTTCCGCTTGCAGACGCAATTCGCCGTTACAGTAAATTACGGAACTTTCGTCAATCGTAAATACTCCGCTTATCTTTTCGAATTTTTTAGGTTGTGGAAGTATCTTCATAATTATCCTTTAATCTGTATTTTACTTCGATAAGCCTTTAAAAGCAATCGTCTTTTATAATATATTACCACAATTTCAACGCGATTTCAACATAATGATAGTACAAATTCAACTTAAAGATTACAAAAAAACACCTAATAACGTTAAGGGCGGAATCCGTCGTCCGCCCTTCAAACTATTCGTCGTTTCTGTTTTTGATAATAACTACGGAGTTCTTTCTCAACTTGATAAACTCCCACAAAACTACCGTCCCCGCTATTACGGCTACCGCAAGCAGCGTCCACAAAAGCAAGGGCAACGCGGTAACTCCCGCCGAACGGGCGTAATTCCACATAGTAACCACCTGTTTGTTGTTCGCGCCGAAATCGCGCATAACGCCCAGCGTTGACAAACTGCGGTTATATTCGCCGTCGCCGCTTTCCGTTTCGAAAGGATAACGCCAGTTGCTTCCGTCGATCTCGTCTGCATACGCGAAGTATTCGTCGGCAAATTCTTCCCAACTGTCATAGTCGAATTTCGCCGTTCCTTCGCAATCCCACGAATCGTCGTTGACGTTGTACGCTTCGGCAAGAACGGATCTCGCCTGAGAATCGTAACGGACCGCTTCGGGAGATACCGCCGAAGAATAACCTATTTCCAACATATTCTCCGCCGCAACGTAGGGAGAATTGAGAAAATTGATAAATATCTTGATTGATTCCAAATGGTCCGGATTGCAGGTTTTGGGAATAACCCAACCGTCGAACCATATATTGCCTTCATTATTCGGCATATAGTAGGACAACTCGTAATCGCCGCACTCTCCTCCGCATACGGAACAAACGATTTCATCGTCTTCTTCGGTTCCTTGCTTTACGCCCGTTTCGTCGGCGCATACGGGACACAGATAGTCGCTCCAACTTTCTTCAACTGCATACATGGCGTCTCCGCTCCACGCGAGATCCACCAACGCATTGCCTTGCAACAAGTCGTCTTTGCCGAAATCCACTTCGTATCCGAACAACTGACTTTTCTGCGCAGTCAACGTTTCTCTGCACAGACTTATCAATTGTTCGTCAACGGCGTTGATAAGCTCGCCCGCGCTCATCTCGGTATACAGCTTACCGTAGCTTGCGCTGTTTTCGTCCCGATAAGTAAGACCGTCCAGTTTGCCTCTTTCCAAAAGATAAAACACCGTTGCGGCGTAGCTGTCGCGAATACTGTCTTTCATCAGAATACTGCCCGTAAGCTCTTCGCTCAGAATATTGCCATCGCCGTCGTCGTTAAACAGAATACCCCAGTTGGCCTTGTTCAATTTATCTACGTCGTATATGCCCATCTTTTTAAACGCGTACTTGTTATATAAAATGCCCAACGTTCCGTACATATACGGCACCATATAATCCAACATAGAAACGGTTTCGCCGTTAATCGATATCTCTCCGAACCCTTCCGCTATTTTGTTACGCACGTTGACGTCCACGTTGTCGCCGTTGTGAACGTAATCGGTAGATTCGATATCGCGGGTATACTCCGTTTCGTCAAAATAATTCATAGGCAGCAGCATATCGCTTTCCATAAGTTTTTGGATTGCGTACTCGCTGGGACAGATAACGTCCACGTTGCTGTCGCCTTTCATAACTCGCGTAAGCATAGTTTCGTTCGTATCGAACGTAACGTACGTTATGTTTATGTTTTTTCCCGTCAATTCGCGATAATACTTTTGAAAGTCGTCTTTGTAATCGTATATGTAATCGGCCCAGTTGTAAACGACCAACTCGTCCGTTTCCGCGCTGTCTGCCTTCTTGCAGGAAATCAACGTAAAAGCGACGGAAAACAGCAAGGCAAAACACAAAATCAACGATAAAGTTTTTCCGAATTTTTTCATAATTTTTCGTTCGAACGCGTAAATTTTCATTACGGTCTTAAACTTTCGCCTCCTTTTTGCCGTTTTTCTTTATATTGATTACCAACAGTAAAGTCAGCATTACCACAAAGAATATGGAGAATACCGCAAACCAGAACGGTTCCAAACTTTTAACTCTGGCGTCCTCGTAAATATACGTGGACAACGTTTCGATACCCGTATCGCCCTTATTGAACTGCGTTATGATAAAGTCGTCCAATGACAGCGTAAACGCCATAGCAAATCCCGAAACGATACCGGGCGCAAGAAAAGGAATTACCACTTTTAAGATTGCGGACATAGGTCCGGAACCCAAGTCCAGCGCCGCCTCGTACATATTAGGATCCATTTTCTGCAAACGGGGCAAAATAGAAAGCACCACGTAAGGCGTACAAAAAGCTACGTGCGCGATAATCAGTCTTGTCATCCCCTGAGGAAATATGAAACTGAACGCGGAAAAGAACACCATAAGAGATACCGCCATTACCACTTCACTGTTTATCATGGGCAGTTGATTGACGGTTAACGTAATCTTCTTTAAACGTTTGCCCAAGTAATAAATGCCTATTGTGGAAACCGTACCCAGCACGGTAGATATTACGCTTGCCGAAACGGCGAGAATAAGCGTGTTTTTAAGCGCCGAAAGCAGATTCTGCGCCTGTTGACTGCCCGAAAACAATGCCGCGTACGAATCGAACGTAAAGCCGTTTCTGAAACTGAAATTACTTGTTCCCGAAAAACTGAACACGATAATGAGGAATATGGGCAGATACAGCAAAGCCAAAACGAGACCGAGATAGCCGTCGGCAAAAATACGTCCGAGTTTCTTTTTCATAACGAACTTTTTACCTCCTCTTTTTCGGTAAGACTTACTAAAACGTTGGCGATTACTACTATAACCAACATTACCAAACTCATTACGCTGCCTACGCCGAAGCTGTTTGTAGTTTTTGAAAAGTGCATATTGATTGCGTCGCCGAACAGGAATATCTTACTGCTCGACAGTATCTCTGAGATTGCAAAGGTGGAAATCGCGGGAATAAACGTCATCGTAACTCCGCTTACTATTCCCGGTACCGACAGCGGCAAGACAGTCTTCCACAATACGGTAAATCTGTCCGCTCCCAAATCTTCGGCGGCCTCTATGTAACTGTGATCTATCGATACCAAAGTAGTATGCAACGGCAAGATCATATACGGAAGATAATTGTATACCATTCCGAACATAACGGTGCCTATACCGAGTTCAACGTCCAAAGCCATAAAAATAGCTTTCGTTGATAACGTGCGAATGAGGAAATTGACCCACATAGGCAGGATAAACAGCAGTACCAACACCTTGTTGCTCGCGTGATACTTGGCAAGCAAATACGCGCAGGGATATCCTATCGCAAGGCAGATGAGCGTAGTTACCAAACCTATTACGAGCGAGTTGCCCAAAACGGTAAGTCCGCCGCCCGCATCGGAAAAGAATTCGGCAAAGTTGGCGAACGTAAGCTTGTTGTCGTCGCCCAAAAACGCGTTGATAAGTATCAGTACGAGAGGAACTACGACGAAAAGCAGTAAAAATATCATATACGGATAAGCGAACGCTTTCCTCGAAAAGCGGAATTTCTTCTTAGTCATTAGTCGTCTCCTCCGCATTTTCGCCGCTTACGGTCTGCATTTCCTCTATCGTTATTTTATCGGGGGCGATCTTGATTCCAACGCGGTCGTTGAGCGTCCATTCGTAGTCGTTGTCCACGAAGAAATCGTAATACGTGTCGGTACGCACGATGTACTGCCAGTAGCTCCCTTTGTAAATTGCGGATATAATGGTAGCTCCGATAGTTCCGTCTTCCTCGTCGTCAGTCAATTCCACGTCGTCGAAATCGACGGTTACTTTTACGGGAGTACCTTCGGGCAAGTTGCTTACGCAGTCGAAATGTCCTTCGCAAAATTCCACTACGTTTTCGTCGTACATTTTTCCTTCCAAAGTATTGATTATACGCGACTTGTGCATAATGTGGAAATCGAACGGCTTGATATAAAGACCTATCTTGTCGCCGACCTTTACTTCCACATTGTCGTGAATGATTATTTCGTTGCGCTCGTCGCCGAACGTTAACGCCGTTACCTGATAATGGTCTCCCTTAAATACGCATGTGAGCACTTCCGCTTCTATAAGCGACTGCTTGTCCTTTACGTCAACTATGCGGATATCTTCGGGACGGATAATAACGTCGATGGGTTCGTCGTGTTTAAACCCTTTGTCTACGCATTCGAATTTGTGCCCCGAAATGTCGACGCAGTAATCTTTTACCATAATACCCGACAGAATATTAGACTCGCCTATAAAGTCGGCGACAAACGCGTTTGCAGGCTCGTCGTAAATTTTCGTGGGAGTGCCTATCTGCTGAATTACGCCGTCCTTCATAACGATAATCTTATCCGACATTGTAAGAGCTTCTTCTTGGTCGTGAGTAACGTAAACGAAAGTTATGCCCAACTGCTTGTGCATTTGCATAAGCTCCAACTGCATATCCTTGCGCATTTTAAGGTCCAACGCTCCCAAAGGTTCGTCCAAAAGCAACACCTGCGGTTCGTTAACCAGAGCGCGCGCTATCGCTACGCGCTGCTGCTGTCCGCCCGAAAGGGAATTGACCGCGCGGTGACCGTAGTCCTCCAAGTCCACCATTTTCAGCGCGGCGTTGACTTTTTCGTTAATTTCCGCTTTCGTAAGATGACGCATTTTTTGTACCGTATTTCCTTTTTTGTCGGTATACGGCCCGCCGTTGGGAACCATTTTCATTTTAAGTCCGTAAGCAATGTTTCCGAAAACGTTAAGGTGAGGAAACAGCGCGTATTTTTGGAAAACGGTATTGATATTGCGCTTGTGCGGCGGCAAATCGGTAATATCCTCGCCGTCGAAATATATTTTTCCGCTTGTCGGCTGTTCGAATCCCGCAAGCATACGCAACGTAGTCGTTTTACCGCAACCGGACGGTCCCAGCAGCGTCACGAACTCGCCTCTTTTTATCGTAAGGGAGACGTTTTTTACTACGGGTTTGTCGTTGTAGGATTTGTTTACGCTTTTGATTTCAATAATATTGTCGTTCATTGCTTTTCTCCTTTTGAAAAATAAAAGGTCGGTTTATATTAACGGTTTACAGACGAACCCCGCCCGTCTCAATCGTAGCGCATAGAGATTTTTAAAACCGATAATTAGAAATAACGTTGATTAGAAGTTGCTCGGAGTGGTAACCCACAGCACCTTCGCTTCCGACTTGCCTGCATTAACCAAAGAATGCTGTCTTTTGCCGTCGATTGAGAACGCGTCTCCTTTGCCGAGCCTGTACGTTTCCTTTTCGGTTACTATCTCTACCTTGCCTTCGAGGACGTATCCGAACTCCTCTCCTTCAAACGGGAAACGCTCTTCGGAGCTGCCGCCTTCGGGCAAAGTAATGATTATGGGTTCCATTTCCTTAATCTGCGAATTGGGAATCAGCCACGTGTTTGTACCGTCGCCGTTTTTGGAAAAGAAGTAATCGGCAGGTGTATAAACTATTTTTTCCTCTTTAGGTTCCGTAAAGAACTCCTGCAACGACACGCCCAAAATATTCAATATATCCTGAAGCGTTGCTATCGACGGAGAACAAAGATCGTTTTCAAGCTGCGAAATGTATCCTTTCGTAAGCTCCGTGCGCTGCGCCAACTCTTCCTGCGTCAAGTCCAGCTGCAGACGGTACTGTTTTATTTTTCTGCCGATTTCCACCATATATCCTCCGTTTCGGACATTTTTCGCAAATATTGCCGTAAATCCGTATTAAATAAAAAATACTCAACTGCAAAACAAATTTACATATATACACAATAACGCCGCATTTCACGACGCTAGCGCAACCGCGTATTCGCGAGGCTAGCATATAATATAAATTTTGTTTGCCTTGAGCAACAATGCGAGTATATACCTTACGATAAGTATTGTCAAACGTTTTTTTTAATTTTACTAAACTTTTTTTAAAAATTCTAAACTTTTTGTTTAAAGAATACTTTTCGGCAAAAAAAAGCAGCCGAACGTTTGACGAATCATTCGACTGATTGGATTACATATGCAATAGAGTAAAATCAAACCGTAGGTTACAAAACCTTTGCGCCCACCTGCCTGACGCTTAAAGCAAGCACTCTTTCGGCGCCGTATTTGTCGGCAATCGCTTGCGTAAAGGAAACCGCGACGTTTGAGGGAACGACGCAAAGGATTGTTCCCGCAAATCCGCCGCCGTGCACTCTCGCGCCGCATTCGGTCAGACTGCGCGCGTAATCCACCGCCTCGTTTATAGCGGTGTCGTTTTCGTCCGTCGCGCAATTTTGCAATTGCGTTCTGCTGCTGTCGCCCGAAGCGTTTACAATACGGAACAAGCTTTCGGTATCGCGGCGGAGCAACGCTTGTTCCGCTTGCTCGACGCGTTTGTTTTCCTCGAAAAAGTGCCTTGCGCGCAAATACGGTCTCAACCCCAACTCGGATTTAATCTTATCGGCATTTAAAACGAACGTATTTTCGTCAACGTCGGCAAGTCTTTTTGCATTTAATAACTCGGCTACGGAAAACATTTCGGCGGGTATGCTTGCGTACAAATCGGACAGCCCCGCATGACTTTTGCCCGTATCGACAAGAACGAGACTTATTCCGCTTACGTCGGCGTCGATTTTACGGCAGGAAAATCCGTCTTTGAAATCGAACGCCGTCATTCCACCCGTTAATACCGCGCCTTGATCGAGCAAGCCGCACGGTTTTTCGAGATAAATTTGTTCGGCGTGCTTACCCGACTTTGCCAAAACCTCGTTCGGAATAGCTCCGTCGTTGAAACATTCGTTGACAATCGTTGCGATAAGCATTTCAAACGCCGCGCTGGAAGATATTCCCGCGCCGCTCAAAACGGTAGAATGAGTAAAAGCGTCGAAACCGCCCACTTTGTAACCGTTATTTTTAAGATAAGTCGTCACGCCTTCCGCCACGCCGAAACCGCCCGAAAGCTGAGGCGCGCCCTCAACCGAATACTCTATAAGACTGTGATTGTCGCTTGCAATCCTTACGACGGCGCTGTCGTTTAAACGGAAAGCCGCCACAACGTCCAAGTCTATCGCGCACCCTATCACTTTTCCGCCGTTGTGGTCGGTATGATTGCCTACAAGTTCCACCCGTCCCGACGAAGATGCGAGGTAACAGTAATCTCCTCCGAACGTTTTTTTGAACTGTCGGATAAGATTGTCGTACCTCAGAAATTGATCGTAACTCTTTTTATTGTATAGACCGTCGAAAAACCGACAAGCCTGATTGCCGTAGTTAAATTTGTTCATTGCTTCGTCTCCGAATTCTTGCCAAAAAGTATCTCCGTCTGCAAGTTTATGGCAGCAATCCCGCGCATAAAAACACTTGCGTTTTTCTTCTATGCTATTATATCATCGAATGATATTTATTTAACCTCGACTTATAATAACTCACATTCGATGGACATTTCTGTTGTTTGTAAGTTCATTGTTTTTCGATTATATTATATCGTACACAAGCAATATTTATTGCAATATGTAATTATCAACGTGATACGATGTAATAAACAGTAGTTAAATGCCGTTAGATGTAGTCTATTGTTTTATTATATCGTACACGAGCAATACTTATTGCAATATGTAATTATCAACGTGATACGATGTAATAGCAAGTAGTTAACAGCAGTTAATGGTAT
>JAMPAB010000042.1 GCA_023667435.1 Corallococcus sp.
GATGCGGAAAAATTATTGCCGAAAAAAGAGCGCAGAAATAACGATTAAACAGTAAGTTAACTTTGGAGTAATTTGTGAAAGTAGTAAATAAATTCTTTAATTTAATTTCCGGTATAGGCGCAATTATTTTAGGGGTGTGTTTTGTTGTCTTATCCTGTATTGAGTGGCAAGGTTTTGGAATAGAACTTACTTTCATTAGCAACTTTTTCAGTGGAATATTTTATTTCGCCAGTGGGGTTTTGGTATTACTAAAAATTAAGATACCACATTTACTGTTTCTTATGCCGTCAACTCTTTTAATTATAGTAATGCTCGGCTCAATAGTTTTTCAACAAGGTTTTGACGGAAATATGCTTTTTTTGCATATATTAAATCCAATATTTTCTATGTTACATACACTATTTTTAACAAAGCAAGAGTGTAAATTGCGACTTGTTCCGCTTACCGTTATTCCTATTGCCATTTATTATTTATTCTCTCAAATTCACGGCTTAATTGCCCAAGATTTTATACATTCATTTCTTGACCCCATTCAAATGGGTGTAGGCATAATGGTAGCCATTGTAATCGGCGGGGCGTTAGGCAGCATTGCTATCGCTTATGGTTTCTATTTTCTTAATAAAGTCATAGCGAAATTTATTTATAAAAATTTTGATAAAAACTAAATTACAATTTAACGGTTAAACATAACCGAGCGAAGAATTTGAAGTTCTTCGCTCTTTATAATCTATAGTCGTAAAATTCAACGCCGTTTTTTAAATTAAATCGTACACGAACAGAATATTTCAAAAATAATTTTCTATTGCGTGATACGATGTAATAGCGAGGGGTTAACAGCAGTTAATTGTAGTTAAACGTCATTAGCTGTTATATATATACTATTAGATCATCGAATGATAGATTGTCAATTCAAAAAATAAATAACTCACATTCGATGGATATTTATGTTGTTTCCTATTTCATCGTTTCTTAATTGTATTATATCGCGCACGGGCATTGCTTATTGCAACGCATAACTATCAACGTGATACGATGTAATAAACAGTAGTTAAGCGCCGTTAGATGCAGTTCGTTGTTTTATTATAAAGCACCGCTATTGCGGCAGGTCAAATAAGGTTTTTACCGCCGAAACGTTCCCCGCCCTCTTGAGCTGTTTGCTTTACTTATCAATTCAATAGTAGTATACTAACAGCGTGATAAACAGTAATTGGAGGCGCGACGATGAAATATATTGAAAAAATTGCGAAAACAAATCAATTAGAAAGAAAACAAGCGATTATCGATATTCTCAACGAAATCGGCGTTGATTACGTTTTACAAAGTGCGCGTGTTGGCGCACATAATGTGGAAAACATTGTCGTTTCCTGTAATCCGTCAGACAAACGACTTGTAATAGGAGCTCACTACGACAGTGTAGACGGCAGCACAGGCGCAAATGATAATGCAAGCGGTTGCAGCGTTCTTCTTCACACACTTGAACGGTTAAAGAATACAGAGCGCAGTATTGACTTTGTTTTCTTTGATAGAGAAGAATATATAGATCACGGCAGCGAGGCTTATTTGAGTATTGTAGGAAAAGAAAATATATCGGCAATGATAAATCTTGATATGTGCGGTTACAATAACGCAATCGTAGTATCGCATAAGGGAAATATCGACAACAATGCTTTTTATGCTGCTATGAACAAGAAAATATTAGAAAAACACGCAGTTACTCTTGTGGGATTTTTGCCTGAAGGTGATGACAGCAGGTTTGACGAGTGCAATATACCGAATATTTCGGTTTGCACGCTTGGCAGCAAAGACGCCGAATTTTTTATTTACTTGGGCGCTCTACTGAAAGAAGGCAAACAGCCGACAACTGTTGATCAACAACGTTTTATGTCATTAGATATTATTTCTACTATGCACCTTGCAACAAATGATAATATACATAGCTGCAATCAACTCGCTATCGACAAAGTAACTCAATGGTTAGTTGACGGATTGATTAGTTAGTAAACTACAATTTAGAAAGCAATATGATTATCGGAGATTACGAGCAAGCGGACTGTGCGGAATTGATAAATCTGTTCTACAATACAGTACATAGTATAAATGTAAAAGACTATACGCAAGAACACAAACGGTTTTCGGTGAAAAATAAAAGCTTAACTTTTTGTAAGGGTGTACAGTGTTTGAGTAAATCCGTAACGCGACATCAGAGTTTCTATTTTTGCGCGGTTTTTCGAAGCTTCGGCATGAGATTTCACCGCCCTAACCATAATGTTTTTAGGCGAATGAGCAAAATCGACGAATTCCATTACGTCAACGGAATACCCCGCGTCTTCGAGCAGCATAGCGCGAATACCGTCAGTTAACAGCGCGGAGACGCGCTCCTTGATTATACCGTACTTCAGCAGCGCATCGAAATCTCCTCCGTTGTGAATAGACTGATTTATTTCGTGTTGACAGCACGGTACGGAAAAAATATATTTAACGCTGTGTGAGATCGCATAATACAAAGCGTAATCCGTCGCCGTATCGCAAGCGTGCAACGACACTACCGCGTCGATTTTTTCATTGTACAGCTTATCTTTCGATACGTCGGCAACGATAAATTGCAAATTGTCATAGCGGTATTTTTGCGCCAGAGCGTTACACTCCTCGACTACGTCTTCTTTCAAGTCGTAACCTATAATTTTTGCGTTAAGTCTGCGAATATTTACAAGATAATGATATATTACGAACGTCAAATACGATTTACCGCATCCGAAGTCCAAAAGCGTAATACTGTCGCCGTTGAAATTTTTAAGCACGTCGTTTAAGATTTCAACGAAGCGGTTAATTTGCTTAAACTTGTCGTACATGCTGTTGACGACTTTTCGCTCTTTTGTAAATATGCCCAAATCGATTAAAATCGGAATATCGTCGCCCTCGTTGATCAAATAGTTTTTTCTGCGATTTGACGACTGCGCTACGGCGATGCTGCTTGCGACGTCGCGGCATAAACGTTTTGCGTTTCCTTTGGCGTTAGTCAAATACGTAATTTCGCGTTCTTTTGTAACAATCACGATTTGTTTGAATTTTTGCGATACATTGTCCGTTACCCATTTATACAAAGCATCGGGTTCTACGTTGAGATGAAACGCTTGTTTTTTAGTAAACCGCGTGACAAAAAAGTTCAGTCCGTTTTTGTCGAGAACGGAAATGATTTTAACGCGCAAATATTCGCAATCCTTTTTTATGGGATTACTTGCAAAAATCTTAACTATATCGTTATACTCGCGCAATTCCTCGAACATCGACATACCTCGAATTTATCATCATAAACATTACGCCTTTTTAACCGCAAAAGACAAAACGTCATTCTTCTTTCTTATCGTCGGCATTGCTCCCGTTATCTGCCGCAGATCTTCTTTCTTCGCGTTCTTTAAGCTCGCGCAGTCTATGCTCGCTCCTGCCCAGTAAAGCCTTTCGCATACCTATACGATTTTCTTTGCCCGTAAACAGTCTTACGATATTGCGGCGATGAGCAAAAATTACTATGGCGAACGTCAAAGTAATCGCAGCGCAACAAAAAAGTCCTATATCATCCAAAAGCATCACCCACGACCACACGATAACAAATACGGAGAAAAGCAAACTCATTACCGACATACGGTCGGTCAAAAGAATAACGGCGGCTATGGGAATAAGGCAGCAAAGCATCAAAACGGGTTGAAGCGCAAACATAACGCCCATGCCGGTTGCTACGCCTTTTCCTCCGCGAAAACGGTACAGTACGGGAAAGACGTGTCCGACAACGGCAAACAGTCCCGAAAAATACGCCGCCTGCAAACCGACGTCCGCGCCGCATCGGTTAAATATAGCGCGCGATACAACGCAACAAATTACGCCTTTTCCGCAATCGCAGACAAATGTCAAAAAACCCATACGCAAGCCGTACACTCTGAACATATTGGTAGTTCCGGGATTGCCGCTCCCGAATTTTCTGATATCTGATTTCTGAATCAAACGAGAAAAGAATACGGCGAAATTAACGTTCCCGATCGCGTACGAACAGATAGCAACCAAACAAAACTGCCACCAAAACCGAGTAAAAACGTCAAACATATTTCTCTAATCCTTTTCTTCGCCGCCGCGAAATATCAGCTTAATGGGCGTGCCGTCTAAACCGAACGCGCGGCGCAAATAATTTTCCAAATACCTTCGATAGGAAAAATGAACCAACTCCGCGTCGTTTGTAAAAATAACGAACGTTGGCGGCTGCACCGACGGCTGCGTAGCGTATTTTATCTTTGCGCGCCTTCCCTTCGACGCGGGAGGTTCCACTGCGCGGACGGCGTCGGATACAACGTCGTTAAGCACTCCCGTTGAACAGCGGAACGTAGATTTGGCATAGACGTAATCCACTTCGTCCATAAGTTTGGCGACGCGCTGTCCCGTCAGCGCCGATACGGTTATGCTGCGGAAATAATCCATAAAAGCCAGATCGCAGTTAAGATCCTTGCGGAACTTTTCCACAGTGTGCGTGTCCTTTTCGATAAGATCCCACTTGTTAACGACTACAACCGACGGTTTGCCTTCCTCGTGTATAAAACCTGCGATTTTAACGTCTTGCTCCGACAGCCCTTCCTGCGCGTCCATAACGATAAGACAAACGTCCGCGCGACGGATAGCGTTTAACGATCGCATAACGCTGTATTCTTCGACGGAATCTTGCTCTATCGCGCGTTTTTTGCGCATACCTGCGGTATCGATGATAACATAACGCTTGCCGTTATACTCGAACGGAGTATCTACCGCGTCGCGGGTAGTACCGGCAATTTCCGACACGATAGTTCTGTCGTAACCCAGTATCTTGTTTACCAACGAAGATTTACCCGCATTAGGCTTGCCCACTACCGCTATTTTTACAGCGTCTGCGTACTCGTCGACGTTTTCGGAATCGGGAAAATACGACACCACTTTATCGAGCAAGTCTCCTACTCCCTGCTTCTGTTCCGCCGCTATCGGGAAAAAGTCTCCGTACCCCAACGCATAGAAATCGGACAACTCCGCGTCCAGATAATTATCCACCTTATTTACGACCAAAATAATAGGCTTGTTTGTTTTGCGCAACATTGCTGCGATATCGTAGTCTTCGGAAGTCAAACCTCCCTTGTAATCGCAAAAAAACAATATAACGTCGGCAAGGTCCAAAGCAATCTGCGCCTGTTCCTTGATATGTTTAAACATAGCGTCATCGCTTTTAAACTGTATTCCGCCCGTATCGACTAACGTAAATTTTCTTCCCAACCATTCGGCGTCGGCGTAAATTCTGTCGCGCGTTACTCCCGGCATATCGGACACTATCGAAATGCGACCGCCGCATACTTTATTGAAAAACGTAGATTTGCCGACGTTCGGCTTACCTACGACAGCAACCAAAGGTTTCATTGCAAAGTCCCTCTCAGTATAAATTTTCAAGAAAAAAGGCAACCTTTTTCGGCTGCCCGCCGCGATTCATCGCGACTGAAATCACTTAATTACTTGCTTACTTTAGGCAATTTCGACCAGTCTTTATCTCCCATCATTTCAACGGAAAATACAAAATTCGTAGACATGATAGATACGCCTTCTTTAACGGTGTTATCGGCAGCGATTATTTTGTGCGAAGATTTACTCGTAGAACCCGTAAAATGCGAAAGATAAGTATCGTTAACCTTGCGGTACGTACCTACTGCATTGCCGTCGATTTTTACCGTCAGAGATTCCATTTCGGCAAACACGGCGTAATTGGTATACTGCAACGAAGTTTCGGATTCCGTCGCGCCCGTAGAGAAAATCAACGTTCCGTCGGCGGAATTGAAATCGTCTGCCGTACCGCCGTGATACATTGCCAGACTGAACATAGAAAACTGCGCGTAACCTCCTTCAGGCTCGGAATACTTGTTCGATTTGAATTCGCCCGCAAACGTCCTGCCGCTGTTCTTTTCGTAGTAGTTGTACGTTTCCGTTCCTTCGTCGTCCGTCGTAGGCAAATAAGCGTATCTGCCTGCAACAAAATAACGGTACGAAGAATTGTATTCGTCGAAAATTACGCCGTCGTAAAAATCTTCTTCTACCAGTTGTATAAAGTTGATAACGGCTATCGGCGCTTTGTTCAAAAGCAGATTATAAACGATTACGTACTCGAAATTTCTGCTGTTCTTAGTAAAGGAGATCGTAACTTGCGCCTGCGGCGTTCCAAATTCGTTAACGACTCTTTTTACCTTAGACGCGGACATAAAACCTGCGGAATTGCATGCGACAAAAGTCAGTAAAAGCATAACGCACATCAATAAAACCAAAACTTTCTTCATTGTATTTTATCCTCTCAAATTTTCACTTCTTGTAATATTGCGTCAAGTCAACGTTTAACACGACGCTTTTTCCGTCCAAATATTTAAGCGTGCCCTGTTTAAAATGGAACGTAATTTTCGTACAACACAGCAGCTGCGTTTTCACTCTGTACTTGCGGTTAACTTTGTTGATACCGTATTTACCGTCGCCCAAAATCGGCAACCGAAGACTGGCCAAATGCGCTCTTATCTGATGAGTACGACCCGTAATCGGTTTTACCTCCAACAAAGACAACTCGCCGTTCAACCGTTTTAATAACTGATAATGAGTTTCTATCGGCGCGTACCCCTGCTTGGAAGTATTCGATATGTAAACCAAACTCTTTTTTGCGTCCTTAAACAAAAAAGCCTTATGCTTAGCGGACGGAGGTTGAGGAAAACCGACTACCACGCATTGATAAGTTTTGTCGATTTCACGGACTTTAAACGATTCCAGCAATTCGTTTTCCGCATTTTTGTTTAACGCAAATACGACAAGACCCATCGTGTTGCGATCCAAACGGTGAACTGCAACGGCAGTTGCGTCGGTCAAAATATTGTTGATTCGCTCAGTTAAAGAATCCTCTCCCGTAACCTCGATTCCTGCGGATTTACTCACGACCAAAATATTATCGTCCCTGTATACAACCTCGATGCTGTTCTTTTCCCTATCGGCAAGATAAACGCACACAAGATCGCCGACGTTAACGTTTTGATCGACGCCTACGCGCAGACCGTTAACTTTGACGCTTCTGCTTTTGATTATTTTATGAATACGATAATATCCTAAATCGGTATTATCCCCTATAACGTCGGAGAGAAGCTGATGAGATTTTACTTCTATTTCTTTGAGCATATTGTTATTATAGCAAATACGGACAAAAAATGCAAATATTTGATTATATAAATTACAATCGTTTTAAAAGAGGAAAAATATTGAAAAAAGCCGAAATCGGGCATGTTTTTATGTTGCTATGTGTGAAATAGTAGTTTAAAAACACCCGTTTTTTGCAATTAATTCGGCAAAATTACCGAAAAATCACTCTTACAGGTAGTCGTCGGGACATTTATCGTCGCACTGCTTGCCCAAATCCATTTCGTTCGAACGCGCAACGTTGGTAAGCGAACAGGCATCTAGCGATACGAGTATAACGTCGCTGCCTATTTTCGTAATGCTGCGCCAAGGTATAAAAATATCCTCCGCCGCTCGGAATATTTTACGCGCGCCGGGTACAACCAACCCCAAAACTCTCTTGCCGTCGGAATCGACTATCATATCTATGATTTTGCCCATTCGCGCACCGTTTTGAACGTTGACGACTTCTTTCGCGCGCAGCTCGGTATAACTTATTTCCATACAATGCTCCATAAGCATTGTAGTAGACGGCGGCGCATTTTAGCACCGATTGTTTCAAAATGGTACAAGCGTTAAGACATATCCTGCCGAAGCTGGGCCATCGCGTTTTTTTCCAGTCTGGATACCTGCGCCTGACTCAACCCTATTTCACGCGACACTTCCGTTTGCGTTTTACCTTCAAAATAGCGCTTGAATACTATATTTTTTTCTTTCGAATCCAGCGCCTCCAACGCATCGAAAAGCGTAACGTTTTCCGCCCAAATATTTTCCGAGCTTTTTTTGTCGGAGATATGGTCTTGTAGAGACAGTCCGTCCTCGTCGTCGGAATAGACCGTTTCGGAAAGGGAAATAGGATCGGATATCGCATCCAGACAATATAACACCTTGTACACGGGTAACTTCATTTCGTCGGCAATCATTTGTATAGACGCTTCGTCGACGCTGTCGCGTTCCAACTTCTCGCGCGTTTGCAGCGCCTGATAAGCCACGTCTCGCACGCCCCTGCTCACTCTGACGGAACCTTCCCTGAGATACCTGCGAATTTCGCCTACAATCATCGGCACTGCATAGGTACTGAAACGCACGCCCACTTCTACTTTGAAATTATCTACCGCCTTTATAAGTCCGACGCAGCCGATTTGAAATAAATCGTCCAAATTATCGACTTTGTGCGAATAACGCTGCACAAGCGACAGTACGAGACGCAAATTGCAATTTATAAAATAGTTTCGCGCGGAAATATCCCCATGCGAAATCTTTAAAAGCAAATCGTTGGATTCCTTTTGGCTCAGTTTGGGTATAGCGGAAGTATTAACACCGCAAATAGTCACTTTTTTGTTCAATTTTTACTCCTCGAACGCTCGTTTTTTTGATAGTTTGCTCCTAAAAAAGTTCAATTATACAAAGCGACGGGTTGACAAGGAATATTTAATGTATTAAAATATATCTAATTGAGGTGCTTGTATGTTACGCGAATTTATTGAACAACTCGACAAACTTCCGCAAAAAGCGATGGTAAATTGCGTGGGAATCAACGCGGAAAAACTGTTGATAGGAATTGTTTCCGCGCAAAACGACGTATCTACCGCTCACAAAAACTTAGACGCGATATGCGCGCGCGTGAGAGAAGGCGTCATTGCCAGCGGAGCTTCCACAAAGACGGTTTACGTTTCGTCTATCGACTGCACTGCTTTGCACGGTATGCAATCCACCAAATACGATTTGCCTTCGCGCGATCTTACCGCAAACGCCGTAGAGCTGCTTTGTTCAAACGAATTTTTCGACGGACTTGTTTTCGTCGCCAGCGAACCCAACATCGTAGCGGGCATGTTACTGGGAGCCATCCGTTTAAACATTCCCTGCGCGTTCGTGTGCGAAGGAACGATGATGCCCATATACTACCAACACAGGGAACACGGTTTTTTGCATTTCTTCGAACAGATTGCGAAAATCAAAACGGGCAAAACGCCTTTCGAATCCATAGGAGAAATAGAAAGCAACCTTCCTCTCGCTTTGGGAACAGACTGCGAACGCTACGGCGCAAACAGCTTTAATTGCATTTTAGAGGCCGTAGGATTGGCTGTAAGAGGAAACGGCACTGCGCCCGCCTTATCTGTCGAAAGAAAAAATATCGCCTACAAAACGGGAGAACTCGCCGTAAATTTAGCCAACACGAAATGCGCGCCGCGCCGTCTGCTTACTCAGACTTCGCTGTGCAATATGGTAACGTTGGATCTTGCCTGCGGCGGAAGCTCCACCACTATGCTCAACCTCATTGCGATAGCGAAAGAGTTGGGAATTAAAAACCTTACGTTCAAAACCGTAGGCGACATGTCGAAAAGCACGCCGCTGCTTCTTCACAAAGAAGACGACAACTGCTGCATTATGCCGCAGTTCCACAAAGCGGGCGGAGTGTACGCTATGCTCAAACAGCTGCTCGACGCGCGCTTAATTAAAGGCGACGTATTTGTAAACGACGGCACGACTTTGGAACAGGCAATCGCAGACGTAACGGTCAACAACGCGCAGGTAATCCGCCCTGCCGACAACAGCGTTATGGGGACGTCGCGGCTGCGCGTAATTTACGGGAACGTCGCAGAAGAAGGCGCGTTTGTTCAATACCGCACCGAATCGTCCTTCGTAGGCACGGCAAAAGTGTACTCCAACGAAGAAATGGCGGTCGACGCGCTGCTGCACCGCGAAATACGCTCGGGCGACGTTGTTGTAATACGCGGCGAAGGACCGAAGAGCGGTCCCGGTATGCGGGAAATTTACACGTCTTTGGCGCTGCTTAAAGGCTTCGATTTGGAAAACAAGGTCGCAGTGATAACCGACGGACGAATTTCCGATTTCTACGACGGAATAGTCGTCGGTCACATAACGCCCGAATCTGGCGAAGCGAACCTGTTCAGCGTATTGCAGGACGGCGACGAAATTGAAATTAGCGTCCCCAAAGGAAAAATCACCTGCGACGTAAAGGCGAAAGAACTTGCGCAAAGACAACGCGACGCAGACGTAGGCGTAAGCAACTACGGTAACTTCTTCCTTAAAAACTGGGCAAAGACCTGCGCCTCCGCTGTGGAAGGCTGCACGTACAAACTTAAAAGTAAATAGAAACATATCGATATAAGAAATGTCGCGGCAAGTTTATTTGACCGCGACGTTTTTCTGTGCATCGAACGTTGTCTTATCTTAAATTTAGTTGCAAACATACCGTCTGCAACGCGTATTTTAATTTACGTCAGTAATTCAGAACGGTGCAGGAACATAGTCCGCGCTATTGCCGCAATCGAACTACGCCGAGACGACTATATTTTTACCGTACAAATACTTTAGACGCTACTTAAAACTCGGTTTACCACTCGACGGGCGTTACGCCGTCGGTATCGTAATGCCAGTAGTTGCCGCTCGCAGTCGGCTCGCTTTCGCTGTAGTAGTAACGGGTGGCGGAAGTTAGAGGACTATTATAACTGTTGATACGTATTTTTCCCCAGTCGGAGGCGGTACCCAAATAAAATATTTTACTAATATTGCTTCCGTCAAACGCAAACTGTCCTATCAATATTACGCTGTCGGGTATTGTTATACTTGTTAAGTTACTGCAAGAATAAAACGCTCGATCACCTATCGACGTTACGCTGTTGCCTATTACAACGTTTTCCAAAGCATTGCAGTTATAGAAGGCAGAACCGCCTATCGACTGTACACTGTCGGGAATAGTTATACTTGTCAGGCTACTACAACCAGAAAACACGAAGCTTCCTATTGACGTTACACTGTTTGGAATTGCTACGCTTGTCAAAACTCTGCAACCCAAAAATGTCGAATCGCCTATTTCTGTTATGCCCTCTATGATTGTTACACTTGTCAAATTGCTACAATTAGAAAACGCAGAGTTTCCTATTGACGTTACACTGTTTGGAATCATGACACTTGTTATGCTTGTACAACCAGAAAACGCATAAGGATTTATTTTAGTAACTGTAGTCGGTATTATTAATTCCGTTATAAGTTCGTTGTTTACATATAAATCTGCTTGACATTGTAATGGGTTAGCATAAGA
This sequence comes from Corallococcus sp., assembly GCA_023667435.1. Taxonomy (GTDB): domain Bacteria; phylum Bacillota; class Clostridia; order Christensenellales; family CAG-314; genus Fimimonas. The sequence goes on from JAMPAB010000042.1 coordinate 11,264, forward strand.
ACCGACAAAACTTATATTACACCAACTTGCCATATCCCCCGCATAGTTTACTTTTTTCAAGCCACTATAATTGCCAAACGCACTGGTCGGCATTGAAGTAACATTGTCACCTATTACTATTGTGGTCAACTTTGAACAATAGCAGAATATATCCGAGTATACTTTGGAACATGTCGTTGCCTGCCAATACAATGTTTCCATTCCACAATAATAGAACGATTTCTCGCCTATTGAAGTCACGTCATTACCTATTGTTACATTTATTAAGTTACCACAATTATAAAATGCTCCATACGGTATATCGCCACCCATTATTGTGATCGATTTAAGTGTTGACGGTATATAATAAGTAATAGACTGTTCAAAGCCTAAAGTCGGCGAAATATATCTTTGCGTTGTAGCCACGCTTCCAGTATAACTGCTACTGCCGAATATATAACCAAATGTATTTGAAGAATTTGCACTATCAGCTACAAACGACAAAGTTATACTTTCCAAACTACTGCAACCACTAAACGCAGAAGAGCCTATTGTTGTTACACTATCGGGAATTGCTATGCTTGTCAGATTACTGCATGAATAAAATGCCTTTCCGCCTATCGACGTAATATTATCGTGCAATGTAATACTTGTTAAATTACTACAATTATAAAATGCCCCGTAAAGTATATTGCCGCCAGTTATTGTTACAGATTTAAGCGTGTACGGTATATAATAGATACTATTTGTTGTCCTACTTGTGCTACTGCCATAGTAATATTGCGTAGTTTTCACTCCGCCTTCGTAACTGTTTGTTCCGAATATATATCCGAACGGATATTGATATACATCGCTTGCAGTTTTGACCGATCTTCCTACAAAAGGTACCGTCATACTTACCAAACTACCGCAACCGTAGAACGCGCCTTCGGCTATCGACTGTACGCTATTAGGAATAGTTATACTTGTTAGGCTACTGCAATAATAGAACGCATCATTTCCTATCGACATAATGCTGTCAGGTATTATTGCACTAGTTATACTTGTGCAACAGTAAAATGCGTAATCCTTTATCTCCGTAACGGTATCGGGTATATTAAGTTCCGTTACTAATTCGTCATTTATATATAAGTTATGAGCATAGGATAACGGATTAGCGTCATCATCACCGAAACTAATATTGCACCAGTCCGCTATCGTTCCCGTATAATTTACTTTTGTTAAATTACTGCAATCAGAGAACGCATTACCGCCTATTGACTGTACTCTGTCGGGAATTGTTACGCTTGTAAGGCTACTGCAATAATTGAACGCATAACTGCCCACCTCCGTGACGCTATCGGGAATAACAACGCGAGTTAAA
>JAMPAB010000043.1 GCA_023667435.1 Corallococcus sp.
AGGCAAGACTACGCAGTCGAGGCTGTACTTGCGGTACAGTCGAGCGGAGTAGGCGCAGCATTGAACGGAAAGAACTGCCCAAAAGCGAGCTCGACCGAGTGCTCTATGGTTAAGCGTTATTCAAATCCGAATTATTTGTCGGTATTTGTTTTCCGCTGTTATCTATGTAGTAATTATCCGAATAAATCAACTCTCCTATCGTGCAAAACTTAATGTTTTTAAGCTTTAGCGCTTCGAATATCAACGGCAGAGCTTCCACAATATGATCGCTGTTGTTGTGACATAAAATTATATCGCCCGATTTCGCCCTCTGTACGCGCTCGGCGATTTCTTTTGCGGAGATACCTTTCCAGTCGAGACTGTCAACGCTCCACTGAATAGTGTACAAATCCAAATCGGACGCGCAAGTTAACAGTTGATTATTATAATCCCCGAACGGCGGACGGAACAAACGTACCGGTTGACCTGTAACGTCGAATATTTTTTTACTGCTGTTTACAAGCTCGCTTCTGCACTGCTCGACCGACAGCTTGCTCATCTGCGGATGCGTGGAACTGTGCGTTCCTATTTCGAATCCGCGAGCAGCTATTTCAGCCACCATTTCGGGATATTTGTCAATCCAAAAACCTACAAGAAAAAACGTAGCTTTTACTCCGTAGCTGTCGCATACGTCCATAATCTGCCGTGTTTTGTCGGCGCCCCATGCCGCGTCGAAACTTATTGCGACGTAATTGTCGTCTCGGTCCACGCAGTAAATAGGGACCAGCCTGTTGTCCGCAAACGTCTGCGAAACGCCTCCTATGCCGCAAACGAGCATTACGCATATTAGCGTTACGGATACAGCTACAAGCGTTTGTTTCAAAATTCAATTTCTCCTTCCGTTCGACTACAAAATCCGACCGCAACCCTTTTGGGAACAACGCTCTTACGCGCTTATTCGCATTACGCGGACGCATTGTTTTTTGTAACGCAAACCGAAGTTCTTCTTCAATACGAATTATACCACAGTTCCGCATCGCAAAAATTGTCTGTTTTTGTAGAAAATTTTCCCTTTTTGTAGTAACTTATGAAAAAAATCGCGCGGATATACTAAAATTTTACAATAGCGAATTCGACCTGTATAAATTTTTCTTATAAAGAGAAATAACGTAAAATACGGGAAATAAAAAACGGGGTCGGACACAGTATCCGACCTTAGTTGCGCTGTTAGCTTTGCGATTTTTTCTCAGTTACGTTGAGCTTACGCGTATCCTCGTCGTAGGTAGCGTAAAGTATTTTTCCGAGTTCGACGTCTTGCTCCTGAAGTTGACTTTTAAGCCACTTTTTGTCGCGGTTAATCTGATTGAGCGCAAAAGAACTGATTTGCCCGTCTACTATCAAATAAGAAGTAAGCTCTGTTTTTTCTTCGGGAATCGACGGAAAATCTTCACGCTTCAACTGACGGGATTTATCGGAAGCAAGAATACTCAGCTCGCCGTTAGTTTCGAAAACGGCGTACTCTATTTCCGAAATATCGAAGTAACCTTTTTCGCGAGCAAGACCTACCAAATCGTAGAAATCGATTTTACTCTTTTTGAGCGCTTTAAAATCCACTTCGCCCCGATTGACGATTATTAACGGAACGCCGCGCAGAAAACGCTTGAAACAGTTGCTTTTCCGTCCCAAAAGCGTAACGACGATATCGAATAAAAAGAAAATTCCCATAGCTATAAGATAGTAATAGAAAGGAATATCCGTTTCCGTAGCCATTTCGGCGGCGATGGACCCTATCGAGATACCCGTTACGTAGTCGATAAAGTCCAGCTCTGCGATTTGCTTCTTTCCCAACAGTTTGGAAATGACGAACAGCGTCGCGTAGGACAACGCGGAAAATAATACAACTTTTAAAATATCGTTCATAATATTCGTAGTATTGACAAAAGCGACGAAATATATAACACAAAGAAATGCCGTTAACCATAGAGCACCCTGTCGAACATGCTTTCGGGCAGTTCTTTCCGTTCAATGCTACGCCTACTCCGCTCGACTGTACCGCAACATACGGCAATCGAATCCGTTGGATAAATCCTGATACCGTGTTCTGCTAATAACTATGCAAAAAGACGTCGAAACCTTTTGGGGTACACCCCATTCCGTATTTCAACGTCTTTTGTATAATAGTATCTTAGAACGCATAAAAATGTTTAATGCAAAAGTCTTAAAAAACGTTCCCGTTTAAACTACCGAGTTCTTCACCGTAAAACGCGCGCAAACTTTCACACGTTCTGCACGCCGATCAGTTAAAAAACGCGGACGAAACGTTGATATTTTAAAATTCAACCGAATGAAAAACGGTTACTCCTCTGCGTTTGAGGAAGCGTCGTTGATAAACAGTATACCGATAGTATTGCCGCCGCAATGCGTCGTAACCGTACAACCTGCGGTAGTTTCGAGAATTTCGTCGAAAATTCCCCAAGATTTGACCGTTTCGATAACCTGTTCCGTTATTCCGTCGTCCATCTTTGTATGGGTTACGAAGCAGCGCGTCTTATCGGGCGCAGTACAGCTCTTTCTTACCCATTCGCAATACTTACCGACGCAACGCTTGTAACGCCCCATAGGTTTTGTCGCTACGCCCATTCTGCCGTCCTTAACGTCGATTACGGGCTTTATCGACAGCAAATTAGCTCCCAAATACGCAAACGACGAACAACGGCCGCCCTTATACAGAAATTCCAAAGTATCGATTATAAAGGAAGCGCGAACGGCGTTTGTTCTTGAACGCGCGCGTTTGGCTATTTCATCGGGTTCAAGTCCCTTGCTCGCCATATCGCACGCATCGAGCACCAACAGTCCCGTCCCCGTCGACAGATTGCGACTGTCGACCACGTAAACGTTTTTAAGTTCTTGAGCTGCAAGCATCGCGTTATCGAAAGAACCCGACATATCGCACGAAATATTAAAATGCACTACCGCGTCGTAACCGCCGCTTAAAAACGATTCGAAAAATTCCTTATACTCTTCAGCGCTTCTTGCTCCGGAACGGGGTAATTTTTTCGTTTCGGCATAGTATTTATAAATATCGTCGGGAACGATAGTTACTCCGTCCAGACAATCCTTGTCGCCCAACGCCACGTGTAACGGCATAACGGAAACGTCGTATTTACTCAAAAGCTCTTGCGACAAATCGCACGTACTGTCGGCGCAAATTTTAATTTTCATTTTCTACCTCTCATTTCAATACGGTTATTTTTCAACCGTTAAATTACGTATTTTCAAGATTTACCGCGTTTACGCGGCAATACTTACAGTATGCCCGTTATCGTGTAAAACACCCGATGCGGCGCAATGCGGCAACGAACCGACGGCAAGTGCGGTACGTCTGTTTTACAGTAACATACCGAGCATAAAACAAACTGAAAACCGCAGCGCGATTAGCGATCGTACGATGAGTTTTCCGCATAAACGATGCAATCGCAATTTCGGCGTTTTTTAGATATTACGCGCCCTACGCCCACTACCGTACAGTCGTCGGGGACGCTTGCAAGCACGACGGAATTCGCGCCCACTTTAACGTTGTCGCCGAGCGTAATGTTGCCCAAAATTTTTGCGCCCGCGCCTACCGTTACGTTGTTGCCTAGCGTCGGATGACGCTTGTTGCGCTCCTTTCCCGTACCGCCTAGCGTTACGCCCTGATATATCGTGCAATCGTCTCCGATTTCCGCCGTTTCGCCTATCACTACGCCTAAGCCGTGATCAATAAATAAATTTCTGCCTATTTTGGCGGCGGGATGGATTTCGATACCCGTCAAAAAGCGCGCGTATGCGGAAATGATTTTCGCAACGAATTTCAAACCGATTTTGTGAAAAAAACGCGCAACTCTGTAATGTATCAAAGCGTTTACGCCCGGATAAAGAAATAATATTTCCAAACTGCTCCGCGCCGACGGATCTCTGCGTTTAATCGATTCGAAAAAACCGTTTCTGCCTGTCATAATATATAATTTTATGCTACGCTCAAACGAAAAGTGCCACGCAACCTCGCGAAGCTTTAACAAGCTATGCGATACCTGCGGCAATCCGCAGCGAGACAGCTTTCCGACGCGATTGTTCCTGCGTAAAATTTTCCGCTTCGTACGCTGCCGTACGACAACGGTATACCGTTTTCACAAATTGTTACAATCAAGGGCTGTCGCAAGTTTTTTACTAACTTACGACAGCCCCTTTTCCTTTCCCTGTTTAACGGACTATGCCGCGCAAAGGAGCGACCGCGTTAGTTCTTGGAAGATTTTTTCTTCAAAATTATTATAACAACCGCAGCGGCAGCGGCAAGAACAACTACAACCGCCACAACAATGCCCACAATAAGTCCCACGTTCGTACCGTCGGGATTATCCGCTCCGATATCGCGATAAACCGCGTTAACCTGCACTTCTTCCAACACTACCAACTTAGAACCGCTGTAATACTCCACTCCGTTTACGTCCCAGTACAGGAATTCCTTACCCTCAGGAATTTCCTCCGGCGCTTCGAGCGTGTACGTATAGCCGACTTTTACCGAATAGGTTTGTTCGGTAAGCTCGCCATTGGCAAACTGTTTAAACGTTACGGATATTTTTTCTACGTCGTTATATACCGCCGTTACCTGCGTATTCTTAGTTACCGCAAAGGTTTCGCCCGCCATAAAGCTTTTGCCGTCAACCGACCAATGCGAAAAGATTTTGTCGTCGTCAACCGATTTGGGCGTCGGAAGGGTAAACACTCTGGAGTTACCGTATTCGTACGTGTCCGAAACGGATTTACCGTCTATTGTCTGCGTTACAGTTACGGTGTAAGCCACGTCATAAACGGCCTCGACGCTCATTGCGGCGGTAACCGTAATTGTAGAACCCGCCTCGTATCTGACCTTTTCTCCGCCGTTCGTTTCTATCTCGAAGTGCGAGAATGCTTTTCCCGGAGGATTCGCGCCGGGTTGAGCGAGGTATATTTCGGAGTTAATCGCGTATTCGTACTCTTTGGAAACAAGATTTCCGTCTACGTAGTCTTTGACGGTTATTATCAAATTACTGCTGATTTCATCGTTCGCTATCGATACTACCGACGCGGTCGCAGTAAACGCTTCCGTTACCGTCATTTGGTCGCCTGCGTAGTATTTAACGCCGTTAATTTCCCAGTATTTAAATACGTTGCCCGCATTTACCGAAGGAGCGGCAAACGTATACTTTTCATTGAAAACGAACTGTCTTGTGCTTGTCTCGTCCTCGACTATTTCGTCGCTGTCTTTGATAGCTCCTTTATTCAATATGAACGTGCCCTCTATCTGCGCGGCGGCGTCGATCTGCGCGAATACGGCGACAATTTCGCTGTCGCGGTTTACCGTATAGGTAGAACCCGCGTAGTATTTGACGTTGTTTACAAGCCAGTATTTAAATTCTCTTCCTAGAGACGCCGATGCGTTAGGCAGTTTGATTTGCGCGCCGTTCGCGTAAGTTTCGGTAGTTTCCTCGTCCTCTATTACGGTTGTTACCGTCCAGCTGTCCGTGTACACCGCCGTCGCCACGATATCGCGCGTGACTTTTAACGTTTGGTTGGGCTGATACTTTTGACTGTCGATTTCCCAGTGAGAGAACACTTTACCGAATATGGCGGGAGGCGAAATCAACGTTACCGAGCCGTTGTATTCGTACTGCGCCGTAGTTTCGATTCCCTCGATTACCGTTACAACCGAGTGCAGACGTTTGATAACCGCATTAAATACCGTGTCGCGTTCGATAGTAACGCCCTCTGCGTACGCGTAATAATTACCGTCCGAACAATCCCAGCCGAAGACAACCTCGTTGTCCTTAGTTTTCATCGGCAGATAATACGCAACGCCTTCCTTCAACATGTATTCTTCCGAATAAGAGCCGTATATGAGCGTCACCTTGCAATAATTTTTCACTATTGCCGTCGCCTCGAAATTGCCCGTTATAACAAGCTTGTCGCCGACTGCGTAGCTCTTGCCGTTTACCGTGTAGCCTTCCACGTATTTGCCTTCAGGCAAACCTTCGAAGCTGTCGGGAAGAGTGAAATCTCCGTAGGACATCTCTGTCGTAAAGCTCTCGTTGCCGTCTTTAATGGTTACGGTTGCCAACAGCGGATAAAGCACTATTCCCGTGCCGGAAACGAATTCCGCCGTACCGTTGTAAACGTAATAATTCGATGCGGGTTCCGAAATTTCGTTAGGTTGAATACCCGTTACGATTTCGCACAGAGTCAAGCCTTCTTTGGGTATGGTCTTCGAAACGCGTATTTTACATTCCGTAAAGTCGCTTAACGCGTTATAAAACTCTAATCTTGCCGCAACGCCCGCGCCGAAATATTTGTAAGCTTCGCCGCTTACCTTAGTACCTTCGAGTTGCGTTTTGCCCGAGTACATATAAATCGCATCGCCCAACGTTGCCGAATTGCCCTTAACAGTGCCGAATCTAAGCTTTAAGTATCTCGACGCTTCGTTTACCGCCGTGTACACGCCGCCGCCGTTTGCGGTTGCTGTATTGTTTGTAATTTGCGCGTTGAACAATTCCGTCGTCCTTTCTGCATAGACGCCGCCGCCGTTTGCCGCGCTGTTACCGTTTATGATAACGTCGGGGTACACGCCGTTGATATCTCGGCAGCTTAACGCCCAAAATCCGCTTGCCATATAAAGTCCGCCGCCCTTGCCGCTTGCAACGTTGCCCGTTACGGTAAGTCCGCGCAGGTTAATTTCCGAATAACTGTATGAAGCAATACCGCCGCCGTCGCTTGCGCGGTTGTTTTTAATCGTGCAGCCGTTAAGGTTTATAATCGTACCGTATTCGACGCAAAGTCCGCCGCCGTTGCCGCTGTTATAATTGTTCTGCATCGTTACGTTATTCAAATAAATTCGTTTGCCGCAAGTCCTTATAAGAGCGCCGCTCTGCGAAAAACTTCCGCCGTCCAAAATAATTGGCGCGCTCGTAGGAACGTTGTTGCTCGACGTACCGAACACGACGTCGTCCCATACTATATAGAATAAATCGCCCGACGTATTCTTTGTTATCGTAATGCCTTTATCGCCCGTGAATATAGCGGGGTCGGGAATAATTTTGATGCCGGATTTGTCTATTCTGATACCGCCGTCCTTAAAGTCTTTCAAAAGATATATAGTGTCGTTCACTTTCGCCGCCGCGACAGCTTCTTTCAAAGTGTTGTATTTAACGTCGCCTATTCTGCAAACGTCGGTTTGCGTGTTGGCTTGCGGAGACACTGTTTTAGCGTCGCCCGTATGATTGAAGAATCTGTCGTATGCGTAAACTCTGTATTGCGGAGTTGCGCCGCCGTAATTGTAAGTATCGGTAAAGGTGATGCCGTCCGTTACGCCCAACACTTTCCATTCGCCGTTGATATAGCTCTGTATTTCGTAGCAAAGATGAGCGTCGGAATTTTGAGGCGTGGGTAAACGCAGCGTATAGTTGCCCGGCGTACCCGAAATTTCCGTCGGCTGTATTTTCTGCGAGGTACTGTAACAGCTTCCCCACGATGTATCCAGCGTTCCGTCGTGCGCGCGTATCGCGCGATACTGACCGTTGTTGACGTACCAGTATTTTTTGTCGGTATCTTTGATTCTTCCCGCTTTCTTTGCCGCCGCCATAGCGTCTTTAAACGCCTGCGAAGCGCCGGCTTCGGTGAATTTTGCGCCTACTCCCGCGTTAAAATAGAAACCGAAGCGTTCGAAATACGCGCTTGCGTCTTCGCCGATAGCGAGCGACGAATAATAACAAAGTCTTTCGACGCTGCTGGTAATAGCGCTATCCAAATCGGTTGTATGCCATTCGAAACAATATAGTTGCTGCAATCTTGCCCAGTAACCGGGACAGACTCCTTCCAAAATCCACCAGAAATCGCAGTTGTAGTTACCGTTTTGCCAGAAGTTGCCGACTTTATCGGAAAAATCGGAAGCGAGATACCTTGAAACGTTAGTTACGTTAATTCTGTCGTTGATATTGCCTTCGATCATATAGAGATTGTAAATCGCCCACATATTGTTGGTGACTTCGCCGATCATCATACGTCTGTTATCGAGTTGGTGCCCCATTTCGTGATAGAATGCCCAACCGAGCGTCCAATACTGTACCAACGCGCTGTGCAAATCGGAAGAAGGCAAACCCACGTGTTCGCTTGCGGCAAACGCGTAAAATCCCGCATACGGTTGAACCGTACGGTAATTAACCTTGATATAGTTGTTTCTGAAGTCGTAATACGGTTTGTCGGGGTCGAACTCTACTCCGCCGTAAGCAAGCGTGGTTTTTGTGTATCTTCTCCATTTGTCGACGTTGAATTGCGGCGACGTGCCGTTAACTATGTAAGAGTTGTAAGCAAGCGTAGCCGAGCAGGACAAAATAGCATTGTCCGTTACCGCCTCGAACGCGTCTATCGTAATAGAGGAGTCGTTAGGATCTTTAAGTCTTTCGTAATAATCCTTCAATATAATTTTAAACGTGCTTTCGTCGTCGCCGTCGTGGAATACGGGATAAACGTAACCTCCCTCGAAATACAGTTTGACGTTTGAAGACTGCTGCTCGGGAGTATACGGATTGACTATGTGAATAGGACCGCCTGCGGCAACCGCAACGGAATAACTGCTCGTTTTAAAGTTGGGGAAGACGATTTCGTTTTTGCCCCTGTGCAAAGTATACGTTCTTATCCAACTCTGCCAAGCGCCCGTAATCTGCGTAAAGGCAACGCTGGGCAACGGGTCGCCCTCGTCCGCTTCTACGTAAATAGTTATCGTTTCGCCCGTAGTGCCGCCGATGCCGATTACCTGTCTGTTTGTGCCGTAACTGGTCATCTGCAAAGTGTTACGGCAGTAATTTGCCAACTCGCCGTACTGCTCGATGGGGTTTTTGGCGTCGGGATCGGTGGAAAATTCTCTGTACGGGTCCTTTCTCATTGCGCCCGTCAAAATCGCTTCCGCTCTGTCGAGCGTAGGTTTTAAACTCTGTTCGTAATTGGAAAGATATCTCGCTTCGTTACGCATTTCGGTAACGGTAGCTACCGTTACGTCGCTCTTTATTTCGTACTGCGCGTAGTCGGTAAATATTTCGTTGATTCTCGCAATCATCGCCTCAGCCGCTTCGCTGTTGGATTTGACGAGGTAAATTTCGCCGCATTGTACGACGGGGTTGCCGTTCGCAACTTCCGAGAAAGTGATAAGTTCGGTAAATTCCAGCTCCAATTTTTTGCAGGTGACGGGTTCAGGGAAAGCGAAATCGCCGTGCGTCCAGTCGGAACCGGGATTACCTATAAACGTATATACGGTTTGCTTATCGTCGCTGCCCGTAACGGTTACCGTAAGCTTTGTGGGGAATCCGCAGAAATTGCGCCCGTTGTCGCGGGTATAATACGAACATACGTAAACGATATCGCTTATCGTCTGCGGAATATCCATAGTAAGCGTTACTTTGTTTTTAAATAAGTCGGTGTTATAAGATTCCGACGTCCAGTAAGTGCCTGCATTCTTGTCGAAGGCGTTGTTTATTACGCCGCCGCCGTTTGCTCTGATTTTCATTTCGTCGGCAGACACCGCATTGTACGAAAGATAAGAAGCGTCGGCATAATTTCCCGTTCCTTTCTTAGTGGCGTATATACCTTCGTTCGACTCGTATAATGCAAAGTCCCTTGCTACCGCAATCGCCGCGCCACCGTTTACTTCGGAGAAAACGGAAACTGCGGCGAACTCTATCTTTATTCTGTCGCACAACACGCCCTCAGGCAGAGAGAATACGACGAATTCCGAAAAGTCCTTTTTCGGTTCGCTTACGCAGGTACCGACAAGTTTGAAGTTGTCGTTGCCGTTTGCCGCGTAAATATTAAGCGTAGTAGGATATCCGCTGAAATGACGGCCGTCATCGCGCGAATAGAAAGAACTGCCGTACTTTAAATCTTTGAATTTCAACGTCTGCGTAAAGTTTACAATAACGTAGTTTTTAAATCCGTCGGTGTTAGCCTGATCCGACGTCCAGTAGGTACCGTTGTTGTTGTCGAAAGCGTTGGCTAACGTGCCGCCGCCGTTATTCGACGTCGAAGCAATTTTCGAATTCGGAATCAAAAACATGTTTTTATACTGAGCGTCGTTAAACTGCGAGTTTACGTTAGGAAAATCGCCGCTGCCGTCGTTCGCGCTCGATACGGTAATTTGCGCCGCCGCATCGTCTGCATAAACGGTATAACCTGTCCCTACGACAGCTACGATAATCGCAATAGCGACCAAACAACATAAAAACGGGAGTAATATACGTCTTACGGTTGAATACATAGCAAAATTCTCCATTAAAATATATATACATAATTATATTGCAAATTGTTACGTAAGTCAAGACAAATTTCTTTACATTTCGCCACACGCCATACGCGACATCTGCAAACCGTCAACCGAACACGGCAAAAAATACAAAAACAAAAGAAAACAACGGCTTGACAAGCCGTTGCCGAAGCAGTCGCAATCGTAGACACTCCGCAGTTGAAAGCCGCCTACGGCGTTAATTTACTGTTGTTACCGTGTGTCGCAAGGTCAATTCCCGTGCCTACGCCGTATTCAATCGCGTTTTTTTGATGCGTGCGAAACTCAAAGAACGATTTTTTCCATCATCGAGGCGATTTCCGCAAGTTTATCCGCAACGGCGTCGAATTCCTTAATCGTATTTTTATACGCAATCCAGGATACCTTGAGTATTTTGGGATTTTTAAGATACATTGCGTTCACCAAAAATTCGCCTACGGCAGCCGCTTCCGCTACTGCGGTTTCGGACAGATTCTGATCGATAAGAATCAACCGTATTTCTTCCATTAAAGTAAAGACGGAAGCCATAACGCCCGTTTCGACGTAAATTTTCTCCGCCGAAAAATATTGCTGCGCTTGCGCAAGATATTCCGCATCCAAGCTGTCGGGATCGATGGAACGGAGTATACTCTCCCCCGCCGCTTTAAACGGTTTTAATATTTCGTTTGCAAAACGCGCGTAACCGGCATCGGCGGTTTCGGCATTGTAATATTCGCGCAGAAATTCCAGAATATTGCGTCTGCCGCTATCCACTTCGGTAAGCAAACAAACTACAAACGCAAACAGTCTGTTGCGATCCTGCGGCGCTTTCAACTTGCTTTCCACCACTCCGTCAACGCTTGTCCAGGTTATCCGCGCGCGAGAAAACTCCGTCGCGTACGACATGGTTTTGACGGTTTCGGACAAGGTTCTGCACAGCGTAGGAGATTTCGCCACGCATTTAAGAACGGTTGCGATATGTTTATCGACCAGTATCAGTTTACCTTCTATAAGACGGTTGACGCTGCTGGTAAAAAAAGCCAGCTCGTTTGTTCCCATATGCTACCTCTGAGAGTTTTCTCCGTTAATTTTATCATAAGCGAATTGATTTTGGAAGTATTTTTATCAAAAACATTCAAATCTCTTGTTAATAACGGCAATTTGTTGTATAATTAAAAAACCGACTGCGTCGAACAAGGTTTATTTACGCGTTTATCTCGCCGCAATAAGAATTTACCGTCGTAACAAATACGACGCGAAAAACAAAACCGAGTTCTACGAAGTCCGTTAAGATTATTACAAGGGGCGCAATTTATGCAGGCAGGTATCACGCAAGACAGCACGATGAACAAGTTAATATTGCTTTTCGTGTTCGATAAAATGGAAACGGCGTTGACTGAGGCCACCATTTTAGACTTGTGCAGTTACAAAAACAACTGGATAGATTACGCCAACTGCAAACAGGCTCTGTTCGACGTAGTAGATAACAGTTTCGTTTACAAAAGCGTTCCTATGGGCGGCGGCGAAGAACTGTACGACCTGACCGCCGAAGGCAGATGGTGTCTTAAAAATTTCTATACGCGTATTCCCAGCAGCGTTCGTCAGTTGATTGCCGACGATATCAAGAAAAAACGTATAGACTACCGCAGGCGTCAGGATTACGTCGCCACTTATACTAAATGCCCCGACGGCAGCTACGACGTGATACTTAAAATAGTAGAACCCACCAAAACTACTTTGGAAGTAAAATTAAACGTTATGACGCGTAATATCGCTAAATATCTGGAACGCAGTTGGCAGGAAAAAGCTCCGTCGGTTTACAGCAAAATATCCGACACGCTAATCGATTGACGGCAAGCAACAGCCGTGCCGCGCGGTAAAATACCTATACGATAACGCTTTTAAAACGCGTATAAGTTGTTCGAAGACCTTAGGCAAAACCGACCGAAACGACATTATTGCGCAAAACGTACGGACGATAAACAAAAAAACTCAAAAATCTGTTGACAAAATTATTTGTTTAGACTATTATAAATAAGCAAAACGAATATTTATTATGCGAGATTGGCGGAATGGGCAGACGCGCACGTTTAAGGGGCGTGTGGGA
>JAMPAB010000044.1 GCA_023667435.1 Corallococcus sp.
TCATTCACAAGCAATTTAGTTATTTATCTGTCCAACTTTTGGGGTTCATAGCATTCTTGCAATGCGGCGTTTTTGATTTCGAATACTTTTGCCGATCGGCGCGAAAAATGTAATATAACATATTGAAATCTGCGTCTTAAAATGATATAATACAATCAAAAATAATCAACTTACAAACAGCAGAAATGTCATCGAATGTGAGTTATTATAAGTCGAGGTCAAATAAATATCATTCGATGATATAATATAAAACAACAGACTGCGTCTAACGGTATTTGACGACTGCTTATTGCATCGTACTACGTTGAAACTCGGTCTTGCGATAGGTAATGCCCGCGTACGACGCAGTATTGCCGCAATCGAAAACGGAAAATGCCGTTTAAATATCGCCTGCGGTCTGAGATTGCGCATAAACGGGCGGCGCTGCATTTACCGTAAATAAACAAAGAGCGGTACGGCAGCTGCAATTCTGAAAAATTTTTACCGATATTTTTGCAAAAGGAGCATTGTATGACGATACTCGATATTATTGAAAAAAAGAAAAACAGGCAGGAACTGACCGTTGAGGAAATAAAGTTTTTTGTCGAAGGTTTTACGTCGGGGAGTATTCCAGATTATCAGGCGTCGGCGCTGCTTATGGCGATTGCGCTAAACGGCATGACGGACGACGAAACGTTCGCTTTGACGGACGCTATGTTAAAAAGCGGCGACACGGTAGATATGTCGCGTCTGAGCGGAACCGTCGTAGATAAACATTCGACGGGAGGAATTGGCGACAGCACGACGCTCGCTCTTGCCCCCATACTTGCTTGCTGCGGCGTTTACGTTGCAAAGATGAGCGGCAGGGGACTGGGTTTTACGGGCGGAACAATCGACAAGTTGGAAAGTATTCCAGGTTTCGACACCGGTTTGTCGGAGGAAGAATTTTTCGATACGGTCAAGCGCGTCGGATGCGCGGTAATCGGACAAACGGCGAATCTCGCTCCTGCGGACAAAAAGCTGTACGCGTTGCGCGACGTAACGGGTACGGTAAACTCCATACCGCTTATTTGCAGCAGTATAATGAGTAAAAAGTTGGCTTCAGGCGCGGACACGATACTGCTTGACGTAAAATACGGAAGCGGCGCGTTTATGCCTACGCCTGAGTCGGCGTTGGAGCTTGCGGAGAAAATGGTAAGAATCGGGACGCTTGCAGGCAAACGCATAGGCGCTCTTATTACCGATATGCAGCAGCCGCTTTCCGATCACGTCGGAAACGCGTTGGAAATAATAGGAATTGTCGACGTGCTCGAAGGCAAGCGGAACAGACTGTATTGCGAAATAAAAGAAGTTGCGGTCAAATTGCTTGTCTTAACGGGCAAATACGATGCGCTTTCGGCGGAGCAAGCGTTTCAGTCTGCGATAGACAGCGGCAGGGCATTGAATAAGTTTGCGGAAATGGTCTCCGCGCAGCGCGGCGATGCCGATTATATTCTCCGCCGTAAACAGTTCGTTTTGGGTAAGCTTTATAAGGTGACCGCCGACAAGGGAGGCTACGTCAACGGTATGGTCGCTTCCGACATAGGCAGAGCGGTTACGCATTTGGGCGGAGGTCGTATGCAGAAAACGGACGTTATCGACTTTTCCGTAGGCGTGGTTATGAAGGCGGCTATCGGCAGCAAAGTAAATAAAGGCGACGTTTTGTGCGAAATATATCACAACGGCAAGGGACTTAAAGAGGCGGAAGCTCTGATTAAGGGCGCGATACGAATAGGTTCCGTAAAACCCGACGAACATAAAATTGCCTACGCTTACGTAGATAAGGACGGCGTGACAATGTATTGACGCCGCGTGTGCGAACTTCGTAATATACGTAAGCAGCTAAGTTAAAATAAGGAATGCGTTATGGTTAATATTTTGTTGAATTACTACAACTTCGACGGCGAGTGGGCGCGGCCTCTTTTGGATAAATACGTCGGAAATAAAAAGGTTTTGATAATTCCGCTTGCTTTCCGCGAGAGTCAGGTATGGGACAACGACAGCTGGTTGTCCGTTTACGGCAAGGGCGGAGAAAAATTCGACAACGTCATACGACCGTTTTTGGCGTACGGTTACTCCGAAGCGGAAATCGACTGGCTGAACTGCTACGATAACCGCGATTATTTAAGTCAGATTGACAACGCGTCGTTACTGTTTTTTACGGGAGGTATGCCCGAAAAAGCGATAAGACGCATGAACGAGTTGAATATAACGTCGGCAGTTAAAAATTTCGACGGCGTAATAATGGGCGCGTCGGCGGGAGCTATGCTTCAACTTGACGTTTACCATATAACCCCCGACGAGGATTACGACCGTTACGAAACGCATCGCGGACTGGGACTGGTAAAGGGGTTCGATTTGGAAGTGCATTATCTTGCCACCGAATTACAGCGTGAATGTTCCGCAAGGGCCGCTGCCGAATTAAACTTGCCCGTATACCGTATGTGGCACGAGGGCGGCATAGTAGTAGACGGCGGTGCGGTAACGGTTGTCGGTAAAACGGAAATTATCGAGCGTTAAAAAGGATTTTTGCGTATCCATATACAGTAAACGCTGCAAGTCTACGAAGTATAACGCGCGCATTACGCCGTCAAAACCTTGCAGGTTCACAAAAACGAACAAAAATTATCAGTTTAAACATTAAAGAATATAGACATTACGGAAAATTTTTGATATAATCTACAATGTATAGTTTTGTACTTGACGTTGTAGATTTTTTTTGCAATTACAAGTTACCGTACAGACAAAAAGAAACGGCGAGTAAAAAAGGTGGTTTTATGGCAGATAAGTTTTCAAATGTTTTAAGATTTTGCACTCCGGCAAGATGGTGGGGCGAAAAATGGCGCGAAGGCTTGTACGTAGGAAACGGCAAGGTAGGCGCAAACGTATACGGAGGCGCGTCGGAAGAAAAGATTCTGATTAACGACGCGGCATTGTCTTGGCTCGGACGTACTACGGTTGTCCCCGACGTCTCGATGAAAATAAAAGATACTCGTAAACTTATAGATAACGGAGATTTTATGGACGCGCAGGCGGTTTTGCCCAACGCGCTCGAACAGAAGAATTTCCATCCGCAGGCGGAATACCCTTTGCCTTTGTGCGAGCTTGATTTGCGTTTCAATCAGTCGGAAATAACAACCGATTACGCGCGTTCGCTCGATATGGAAAAGGGCGAGGCAAGCGTGACGTACAGCGTTTTAGGCACAACTTACAAACGCGATTTGTTTGCGTCGCGCGCGGATAATCTTATCGCGTACCGCATAACGAAGCAAGGCGGCGGCACGATCAGTTTGCGTATGACTCTGTCCCTTATTCACCGCGTAAACGCACGTACGTACGAAGGTATTTGCAATATGCCCGAAGGAGTGTCCGTCAAGTACGACAAACAGTTTATGACTTTTTCGGCACGCAACGAAGACAACGGAACGGACTACGGCGTGGTTGCCAAACTTACGGTTTTGGGCGGCAGCGTACGTCCCGAAAAGGATTTCGTCGAAATTACGAACGCGCAGTCGGTATACGTGCTTATCAAAACGTTTACAAACGGATCGCGCGATCGCGAATGGAACAGTCTCAAAACGCAGCTTAACGGCATAAAGGACAGCTATGACAAGCTGCTCAAAGCTCACGCGGCGTTGCACTCGAAGTTGTACGATTCCGTAGAGGTTAAGCTGGGAAACAAGGACGACAAATTTATCGAGGATCTGTTGCTTGACGATTCCGCAAAACTGCCTCCGCAGTTAGTGGAAAAAATTTACAAGTTTTCGCGTTATCTGATGGTCGCAGGAACGAGCGACGACGGAAACCGTATGTCTCCCGTAGGATTGTGGAACGGCTGTTACAAGCCGTACAGAGCTTTTATGTGCGCTTCGGGCGAATTGGAAATGACGTATCTGCACGCTTTGCAGGGCAATATGTTCGGTTCTTTGGAGAAAACGTTCGACTATTACGAAAAGAATATGGGCGACTACCGCAACAACGCTCAACGTATATTCGGTTGCAGGGGAATCGTAGTGCCGGTAGTACCCGCGCCCAATACGGGACGTTTGGGCAGCTTAGACGTCTTTGCAATCCACTTTACGGGTTGCGCCGCATGGCTTGCAAATTTCTACTATAAATACGCTAAGATAAGTCAGAACACGAAGTTTTTGAAGAACCGCCTTATTCCGTTTATGAAAGAAGCAGCGTTGTTCTACGAGGATTTCTTCAAGTATACGGCAAACGGGTTGGAAATCAGTCCTTCCGCTTTACCTATGCGTATTGCAGACAGCTACAAGATTACCGACAGACCTGTAATAGCCAAAAACAGCGCGTTGGACTTCGCGCTTGCAAAAGATTTGCTTACTAATCTCATCGAAGCTTGCAAAACCTGCAACGTCAAGGGCGACTTGTCTCTGTGGCAGAAATACGTAGACGATATTCCCGAGCAGCAGCTTGCAAGCGACGGTACGTTTAAAGAATTCGTCAATTCGATAATTTCCGTAGACTACACGGGTATATCCAACGGTACTCTCTACGACGCGTATTTCGGAGACTCCGTAAGTATGCTGTCCGACGAGGAGACGATAGAGCATTACGTAACGACCGCCGACAAAAAGCGCGGCGAACCTTCTTCGCAGAACAGTTACAACATGACGGTTTTGGGCTCGGTTTACGCGCGTTTGGGCGATGGAGAAAAGGCGAATCTGTGTTTGGCAAATGCGGTTCGCGGTTGCGCTATCAACAATTTGGTGCTTGTGGATAAAGACTGGCGCGGAATGGGCATATGCGGAAGCGGCGTATGGACGCCCATACAGTTACACGCCAATATGGTGTTTGCAAACGTCGTTCAACAAATGCTTATGTATTCGCGCGGCGACGCAATCAAGATCTTCCCCGCGTTGCCCGCCGAATGGACCAACGTATCTTTCGACGGTTTCATTGCGGAAAACGGAGCGGAAGCCTTTGCTTCTCTCGACGGAGAAAAAGGATTGCTCACAGTTCGCTTATTGAGCAAAAAGGAAACTAAAATCACGTTGTATCTTCCCGATAACGTCAAGAAATTACTCAAAACGAACCTTTCCGTAAAGCCGGAAGGAAAAGTCGCCAAAATCACTCTGCCTGCCAACAAGACGATAGAATTGCAGTACAAGTACGCCGCGAGGTAACAACGTGAATTATAATAAAACTACTCTTTTATCCGAAGGTAAAACGAAACGTCTGTGGGCCACCGACAGCGAAGCGCACGCAATAGCGGAATTTTCCGACGACGCTATGATGTACCACGCCAAGAAAAAGCTGTATTTTGCAGGCAAAGGCAAATATTGCAACGAAATAAACGCCGTTTTTATGCGCGCGCTGGAAGAAAACAATATTTCCACGCATTTCGTGGAAAAGTTTTCCGACAACGAAACGGTGGTAAAACGCGCGGAAATGATTCCTATGGAAGTGGTCGTGCGCAATTATTCCGCAGGCAATATGATTCAGCGTTTGGGGTTGGAATATCACAAAAAGCTTAAATTTCCCGTTTTGGAATTTTGCTACAAAAACGACGAGCTTAACGACCCCGTAATCAACGAGTATCACGCCTACGCTATGGGATTGTGCACGCAGGAAGAAATGTCGGTTATGTGCTACAACGCCATGCGCGTAAACAAAGTGCTTGTCGATTTGATGAAACGTATAGATATTGTCGTTGCCGATTTCAAATTGGAGTTCGGCAGAGTAGGCACGCGACTTGTAATCGCCGACGAACTTACGCCTAACGTTGCGCGTTTTTGGGATAAGAATACGTTGCGCCGTTTCGATCAGGACGGCATAAATCCCGAACACGAGTACGACGAGATTCTGTCCCGTCTCAAATCGATATCGGGTTTATAAGGAATGGCGCATTACGTGCCGACTTAATTAAAATCAACCGCCGATTTAAAACGTTGCGCCTTGTCAAGCAATATGCGGAACAACGCTGCAGACGGAGGAAAAAATATGAAATGTATGTATTGCGGCTGCGAAGACAGTAAGGTAATAGATTCCCGTTCGACCGACGACGGCAAAAGTATACGCCGCCGCCGCGAATGTAACGAATGCGGCAAACGTTTTACCACTTTCGAAACGATAGAAATAGTGCCTTTTCTCATTGTCAAGCGCGACGGAACGCGGCAGTCGTACGACAGATCCAAATTGAAAAACGGAATATTGCGTTCTTGCGAAAAACGTCCCATATCTATGTTGCAGATTGACAGGGTTGTCGACGATATCGAAAAGACGCTGTACAACAGTTTGGAAGAAGAAGTAACGTCGCAAAAGATAGGCGACATGGTGATGGAACGTTTAAAAGACATCGACGAAGTTGCGTATATCCGTTTTGCGGCGGTGTACCGTCAGTTTAAGGACAGCGCGACGTTCTTCGAAGAAATGAGCAAAATATTCAATACTTCTCCCAAAGGCCGTAAAAAGAGCTGATACGGAGACTACAACTGCAAATCTGAGTTTGGTCGGTTTTGACCGAACTCTCGGCGTTTTTAAGGAGGAGCATGCAAAAGGCGATACGGTTTGTGACGGATGAAATTAACAGAATACTGCGTTTTAAAAAGAACGTTATGATAGCAATCGACGGCGCAAGCGGATCGGGCAAGACGGCGTTATCCAACGAGCTTTCCGTTCGTTTTAAGGCGACGTGTATTCATTGCGACGACTTTTTCCTTCCGCGCAGTATGCGTTCGGCGTCGCGGCTTGCCGAAACGGGCGGAAACGTGCATTACGAAAGATTGCGCGAAACGTTAGTCCGCGCGCAGTCGGGCAAAGCTTTCGAATACGACGTTTACAAATGCAAAACCGACAGCTTTGTCTCCAAAACGTTCGACCCGTCCAAAGTAGTTATCGTCGAAGGCAGCTATTCGCTGCATCCGTCGTTAATAGATATGTACGACGTCAAAGTGCTTCTTAAAGTGAGCGAATCCGTTCAGCGCGCCCGTCTTTACGAGCGTGAAGGGTACGTGGGAATCACGGCTTTTTTGGAACAGTGGATTCCTTTGGAAAACCGTTACCTGGCAACTCTGGACGCGTCGAAACTAATGGTTTTCGATACGTCATCGGAACAGTTATGAAAAATATAGAACAGGAACTTAAAATTGCTCTCGACGAAAGAGAATACGAAATTTTGTTGAATAGCGCGGCGGTGTGTCCGCAGTTGCAAACTAATTTTTATTTCCGCTGCGACAATATGTCGGACGATACGATGCTCAGAATCCGTAAAAAGGGAGAAGCGTACCGTGTCTGCTATAAAAAACGTCTTTCGTTTAACGCTGGCGTGTCGGTGTGCGACGAACGCGAAAAGGACTTGGACGCGCGTTCTGCAAAAAAGTTGATTGCCGACGGTATTACGCAGTCCGACCTTAAAAAATTTTTCGATTTGGACGTCGCCGAAAATTT
The DNA here is from genome assembly GCA_023667435.1 of Corallococcus sp. Taxonomy (GTDB): domain Bacteria; phylum Bacillota; class Clostridia; order Christensenellales; family CAG-314; genus Fimimonas. Next base: position 7,429 of record JAMPAB010000044.1, read on the forward strand.
CCGTTACGTAGGCAAGTTGGATACTTATCGCGCGGTATTTGCCAGACGCGACTGGACGCTCGAATTAGACAAAAACGAATATTTGGGCATAACGGATTACGAGCTCGAATGTGAAAACGCGCGAATCGACGCATTGGACATGCTCAAATCATACCTGTCGTATAATTTCGGCATAACTTTCAAGCCGTCTGACGCCAAAAGCAAACGGTTTTGGGATAGGTACAAATCGATAACGCAATTATGAACAGACTCGCTAAAAATTACAAATATATTATTTTCGATTTCGACGGTACGATCAACAACACCGCGCCGGGTATTTACGCTACGTTTACGGCAGTGTTGAAGCATTTCGGCATAGACGCAAGCGGTAAAGATTTAAACGAGCATATAGGTCCTCCGCTGAAATACAGCTATACAAAGCTTGTCGGAGAGCAGAAGTGCGACGAAGCAATAGCGTTGCACCGTAAAATATTCGTAGATATCAACGCCGTAGAGCAGAGCTATATTTACGACGGCGCAAAAGAGGTATTGGACAGTCTTTATAAAAGCGGTAAGTATCGGCTTGCCGTTGCGTCTTGTAAATTTCAACCGCATTTACTGCGTTCGTTGGACGTGTTCGGTCTGCGCGGTTATTTTACAAGCGTTTACGCTCAAACTCCCGAGAGGTTGTACAAAACCGACGTATTGCGCGAGCTTGTTTCCGACAACGGATGGAATCCTTCGGAGTGTCTTATGATAGGCGATACCATGCACGACGTCGAGGGCGCAAACGCCAATGGTATAGACGTGGTAGCCGTGACGTACGGTTTCGGCAAGCGCGAGGAACTTTTAAAAAGCAACATAGTAGCGTACGTCGACGAACCGAAGCAGATTTTGGAACTTCTTCTGCGTCCGTAGCCGTTATTTCGGGATTATGCTTTCAATGCATATTGCTTTATTAAAAAAGTAGGACAGTTGTTTTGCAATGAAAAAAAGAAACGATTACAAACATTATTTTAAACACGTATTCGTACCCGTCATTGTGTACGGAGCTTTAACAGGCGCGTTGGTCGGGACGGTAGTGTATTTCTTCAAATGGGTGGCGGAATGGCTGACGGAAAAATCCACCGAGATTTATCACGCGGCGCAGGATAACGTCTGGATAGCGGTCGGCGTGATTGTCGGCGCGGCAGCGTTGGCGTTTGCCGCTTACTTTTTGCAAAGATGGGCTCCCGAGACAAAAGGCGGCGGGATTCCGCGCGCCGAAGGCGTATTGAGGGGAATACTCACTTTCCGTTGGCTGCGTACGGGCATTGCGGTAATCGTAAACAGTTGGATCAGTTTTTTTGCGGGGCTGCCTTTAGGCAGCGAAGGTCCCAGCGTTCTTTTGGGTACGTCGATAGGCGGAGGCACGTGTAAGCTGCCGTTATCTCACGACAGTTGGAACCGTTACATTATGACGGGAGGCGCTTGCGCGGGGTTTGCCGTTGCAACGTCCGCTCCCGTTACGGGCATACTGTTTGCGTTGGAGGAAGCGCATAAACGTTTTACGCCGATGATTTTTCTTATGGCTATTTCGTCGGTCTTGTTCGGCGTTACTACGTCCAATTTATGGGGAATGCTTTTGGAACACGAACCTGCGCCGTTGTTCGACGTGGCGCGCTTTATGGGCGAATTTAATATGGCGGACATATGGATTCCCCTCGTTTTAGGCGTCGTTATCGCGGCGGTGGCTTGCGGTTACAATTTGTTCGTTTTCGTTATGGGCAAGCTGTACGACACTAAACTGAAAAGAATTCCGCACTGGGTAAAGCTTGTCGTGGTATTCGTCCTGACGGCGGTAACGGGTCTTATCGCTTTCGGAGATTTCAACGGAACCGACGCTTTGTTCGGCGGCGGCGGACTTATCGTCAAACTTACCGATTACGAAAAATTTTCATGGGCGGTCATTTTTGCATTGCTGTTGATAAGGTTTTTTACGATAGCTTTCGCTACGAGCAGCGGTGCTACGGGCGGCGTGTTTATACCTATGCTGTCGATCGGCGCGCTTTTGGGAGCGTTGTGCGGAAAACTGTTTGCGGTAATGGGAATGGACGAGACCTTGTACGGGACGGTAGTTATGCTGTCGATGTCGGCGTTTATGGGCGCGTCTACGCGCGCTCCGCTTACCGCGCTGGTATTTATGGTAGAATGTACCTGGAATTTTTCCAACTTATTTTACGTTGCGATTACAGTGTTCGTTTCCTATCTTATTTGCGAACTCGTCAAGGTGGAACCGCTTTACGACGTGCTTCTCGAACGTATGCAGGAACAGCAGAATCACGGCAAAACTCACCGAATCGTCAATTTGCAGTACGTCGTTAAGGAAGGGTCTTTCGCCGTAGGCAAAAGTATTCGCGACGTATTGTGGCCTGCAAACACTAAGGTAAAACAAATAGTCGTGGGCGACGTCAGTCGTATGGACGACGACGGCGAACGCAAAATCCGCGTAGGCGACACCGTGCGCCTTATATCTCAAACTTACGATTTCGACGCTACCTGCCGCGAACTGGACGATATTTTGGGTAAACAGGATAACGACTGCGTAGAAACGGCAGACGGCGAAGAATAAGCGCGCTTGTCGTCGTTGAGAAAAACGACAAAGCTTCTTGCTGCGGCGGAGAGTATGTCTTGCCGTACCGCGTCTTAATTTGCGAAAATTGCTTGTATCGTACATAGACGCGCTTTGCGACTAAGTATTTTTTGTTCCGACAACAAAAAATCAAAAAACACCGTTAAAAAAATAGACAAAATTTTACATTATGTGTATAATTGAACTATCCAAAAATATGGAGGAGAGAAACAATGGCTCACAAAATCACTAACGACTGTATTGCTTGCGGCGGTTGCCAAAGCGTTTGCCCTTGCGAAGCTATTTCCGAAGGCGACGGCAAATTTGAAATTGCTGCGGATCTTTGCGTGGATTGCGGCGCTTGCGCTGCTCAGTGCCCCGTTGGCGCTATCGAAGAAGCGTAATCTTCAACTTTTTTCGCCCGTATCTTAAGATGCGGGTTTTCTTTTTGCCGTTTTCGACAATCGAATTTTATTCGAATATGCGACGTTTTTTCTGTTCCGACGTTGTTTGACGTTACGTTAAAAAAGCTTGTAACTTCTTTACTATTTTCTGCTCTTGTTGTAAAATATTGTTATGGAAATTCGTCTGAAAGATAACGAAAAAATCGAAGACCTGCAATATAACGGTTTGCGTATAATTCAAAGCGACAGCGAATACCGCTTTACTACCGACGCCGTTTTGCTTGCCAATTTCTGCCGCGATATGCGCGGAAAGCTATGCGTCGAATTTTGCGCGGGAAGCGGAGTTATCAGTTTACTGATAGCGGCAAAAAAACGTCCGCAAAAAATCGTCGCCGTAGAATTGCAGCCGCAGCTTGCCGATATGGCGCGACGAAGCGTGGAACTCAACGACTTGCAGGACGTAATAAGCGTCGTTTGCGACGATATAAAGAACGCTCCGAATTTGACGGAAAAACCCGCCGACGCAGTAGTGTGTAATCCTCCGTATCGCAAGGCGGGCAGCGGCGAACGTCAGCTTGCGTCCAATATCGCATTATGCCGACACGAAATTGCCGTAACGTTGGAGCAGGTAATAATTTCTGCGGCGAAAACTCTCAATAATCGCGGAACTTTCTATATGGTGCATCAGGCGGATAGAATAGCGGAAATTATAGCGCTGTGCGCTTCTAGCAATCTTGCCGTAAAGGAAATCGTTCCCGTCTGTCCGAAACGGGGAAAAGAGCCTAATCTCGTATTGATTCGCGCGGTCAAATGCGGCGGCGCGGATTGCAAAATCAGACTGCCCCTTTACGTGGAGTAACGGAAAACGCCGTGCAGTCGCAACCTTAAAGTCGGACTTCGACGGAAAAAGATTTGCTAGCGCAGAGCGGAGCGAACGCGTACAAATCCCGTCGAACGAGTGGTCCGAAATATCAGATAGAGTATTCGCAAAGTCAGGGCGCGTACCTGAGCTTTGCGCCCGAACGGGGGATGTCGGGGAAGTTCGCCCCGACGAAGTCAGGATATGACGCGACGTGCAGTCGCAACCTTAAAGTCGGACTTCGACGGAAAAAGATTTGCTAGCGCAGAGCG
>JAMPAB010000045.1 GCA_023667435.1 Corallococcus sp.
GTATTTTTTTCCGAAATTTATTTATTCCGCCTTGTAAATTATGCGACCGCAATGCTCGCAGCGCATATAGTCTTTGTTTGCAAACTGCGCGTCGACTATTGCTTTCGGCATTTCCATTTGACATCCGCCGCAGCGGTTGCCGTCGCGCAAAGGCACGAATACGGGTTGAATTTGACCGTCGCTGACCTTCTTGTAAATTTCGAAAAGCGAAGGCGCTATGGCTTTTTTCAATTCCGTCTGCTTCGTTTTAAGCTCGATTACGCGAGGCTTCTGCGCTTCCGACGCCTTGTTGAACTCCTCGTTGCATTTTGCGTAAAGAGCTATAATTTTGGGAAGTTTGGCGTTGATGTCTTCCAACGTTTTTACTATCTCCTCTCCTTCGCGTGATATACGTTTGATATCCTTTTCGATGGCGGAGAGCGATTCCAGCTCCTCGTTGAGCTTTTTGGTAAGATAGTTGAGTTCGTCCGCGTCCTCTACTTCCACTATCTCTTTGCAATATTCGTCAAGCGCGGATTTGACTGCCGCCATATTCTGACGGGCTTGCGCAAGCTGACCGTTCAAGTCCGTCGCTTTACTTTCGGACTTTAACATATTTTCTTCGCAACTTTGATGAAGCGATTTGTATTGTTTGCGTCTAACGAAAAATTCGTTCTTTTTAAGTTCCTTTTCGATACGGTTTAGTTCCCTGTCGATGGATTGATATTCCAACATTTCCTGCTGTATCATAATTTACCTCCTGATATTGTTTGCAGCGCCCTGTTCACCAGCGCGAGTTTTCTCTGCGCTTCTTCGGCATCGCAGCCGCCGAGTATTGTATTTAACTTATGTTGTTCGCATCTGAGATAGCGTACGAAATCGGCAGACGGACAAGCTAAATTGCTTAGTCCGAATTCTCTTTGCAAGTCGTTTAACGCGGTTATCCTGCCGGAACGCTTTGCGACTATCACGTCGTAAAATTTGCCGTCTTCTATCTTTTCGTCGAGCGTTATTTCGTAATCACGGGTCAGTCGGTCCCGAACGATAGGGACGTTGCGCATCGGTTGCAATACGAGATTTTGCGGCGCGCGGTACGCGCCGTCGAGAACGGATATTATTTCCATTCCGCCCATACCGCATATGACTGCGGTATCGCATACGATATCCCCCAAACCGTCGCGGCAAACAAACTCCGCGCGTTCGTTTAACGCCGCAGGAAGGTTTTTGCGCGCTTTTTCAAGACATTGCTCGGATATATCGACGAAGATCACCTTGCGCGCGACGTTCCTCTTTAAAGCTTCTATTCCCACGTATCCGTGATCGCATCCGACGTCGGCAAGTACGTCGCAAACGGGAATGACGTCGACAAGTTTTCGTAGACGTTTAGTCAGCATCTTACTCCAAATAATCGCGTAATTTCTTCGATTTGGTAGGATTGCGCAATTTACGCAAAGCTTTGGCTTCGATCTGTCTGATACGTTCGCGCGTAACGTTGAATTCTCTGCCCACCTCTTCGAGCGTTCTTTGCTTGCCGTCGTCCAACCCGTAACGCAAGCGTATAACTTTTTCTTCGCGGGGAGTAAGCTTGTGCAACGCCTGAATCAACTGCTCGCGAAGCATCGTCTGCGCCGCAGCTTCGCCGGGAGCAACGGTTTTCGTATCTTCTATAAAGTCCACAAGATGGCTGTCCTCTTCTTCGCCGATAGGCGTTTCCAGACTTACGGGATCCTGCGCTATCTTCTGAATTTCTATTACCTTATCGGCGGGAAGTCCCATATATTCTCCTATTTCTTCGGGAGTGGGTTCCCTGCCCAGTTCCTGTAGCAGCGCTCTTTGCGCGCGGACCTGACGGTTGATCGTTTCCACCATATGTACGGGAATACGTATCGTACGCGCCTGGTCGGCGATAGCTCTCGTAATAGCTTGACGTATCCACCAAGTTGCGTAGGTACTGAACTTGAAGCCTTTGGTGTAGTCGAATTTTTCCACCGCTTTCATCAAACCCAAATTGCCTTCCTGAATCAAATCGAGAAACAACATTCCGCGCCCGACGTACCGCTTGGCAATGGAAACTACCAAACGCAAATTTGCCTCCGACAGTTTCTGTTTCGCATCCTCGTCGCCTTCCAGCATACGGCGAGACAGCTCCGCCTCCTCCTCGCTTGACAAAAGAGGCACTTTGCCGATATCTTTAAGATACATTTTGACAGGATCGTCTACGGCAACGTCTCCTATGCTCTTTAAAAGGGCGGAATTGTCTTTTTCGAACGAATCCACCACCTTAATGCCGTTTTCTTCCAAATATCTGTAAATTTCGGCGTTTTGCTCCGGATTGAGATCCAGTTTTTCCAACTTGGATTCCAAATCCTCGAACGTAATCTTATCCCCGTTGGACGCTTTGATTTCGTCCGTTAATCCCTGCAAATAAGTCTGCGTAATTTCCATATCGACTGCTATCCTCCTAAGTTAAAGAGAGTTGATTTTTTTGCTTATTTCTGCCAGTTCTTGCAACAAAGCGGTATCTTCGGGATTCTTCTTTATCCGAGATAACAGTTCGTCGCGTTTTATTTTGAGTTTTTCCCGTTCGATAACGGCTTTGCACTCGGCAAAGGACTGCTCGTTCTGCTTGCGACGGTTCTTCGAGAAATCTACGTCGATTATCTTAGCGTATTCCTCGTCCGAAGCGTTGGGGCATACGGTATACAGCATATCCGTCGACGGTTTGACGTCCGTTTTGATACATTCCAAAAGGTAATCGTATAAATTTGACAAAAAAGCAGTGTCGCACAAAGGTTTGTCGTTTAGCGTCGCGTACTCCTCGTTGTTAAGCAGACATGCCGCGACGAAATATTTCGCCTGCGTCTCTGCAGAGATATGCTGTTGCGGCGAAGCGTTTTCCTGTTCGTCAACGTTTTGAGAAGTAAGCTTTCTGCGGATATATTCCTGCGAGTACCCCGTCTTTAAAGAGACGGCGGCAATATACTGCGACTGTCTGACGTCGTCGAGGCTTTTCAACATAATCAACGCGCCTTTTACGTACTTTGCCAAAGCGTCGTTGCGTTTTGCGGCGTCGCGGCTGTTTATGGGAAAAGACTTTTCCAGCAGTTGCAGCTTGTAATCGGGCAAAGGCAACGCTTCTTCTATCAGCTTTTCGAAAGCGTCCGCGCCGTATTTTTTTATGTATTCGTCGGGGTCTAAGTTCTCGGGAACAGACATAACGTTAACTTCCAGTCCCGCCTTATCTAAAATATCCAATCCGCGCACTGTCGCTTTCTGACCTGCGGCGTCACCGTCGTAACAGATAAATACCGTAGAGGTAAGCCGCGACAGCCATTTCGCCTGACTTTCCGTCAACGACGTTCCCATACTTGCGACGGCGCGTTTAAATCCCGCCTGATACATAGCGATTACGTCCATGTACCCTTCTACCACCACTATATTAGGAAGCGCCGCCTGCTGTTTCTGTTCCTTCGCTATGTTTATGGCAAACAAATTGTCTTTTTTGGAGAAGATCGGCGTTTCCGACGTATTCTTGTATTTTCCGAAATTTATCTCATCGTCCGTAATGCCTCTGCCGCCGAAAGCTATTACTTTGCCCTGCATATTGAAAATGGGAATTATCAGTCTGCGCGACAAAGCGTCGAACGGTTCGCCGTTTCCGCCCTTGCGTTGCAGCACGCCGCAAGCGACGGCATCTTCGATACTGTACTTTTTTTCTCTAAGATAACTGACGAGCGAATATTGATCGGGCGAATAACCTATGCCGAATTTTTTAACCGTATCGGAAGAAAACCGCCTGCTTTCCACGTAATCGCGCGCAATTTTGCCGCGCTCGGCGTAATAGTTTTTGTAATAAAACACCGCCGCATCGCGGCATATATCCAGATATACGTCTTGTTTCTTTTTGCGTTCGGCATAGTCTTTATCCTGACGCTGACGCGACATTTCGGGCATTTTTAAATTCGCGCGTTTCGCAAGCTTTTCCAGCGCCTCCAAGAAAGTCAACGACTCGTATTCCTGAACAAACTTGACTACGTCGCCGCTTACGCCGCAACCGAAGCACTTGTAAATCTGCAAATTGCGGTTGACGGAAAAACTCGCCGTTTTTTCTCCGTGAAAAGGACACCGCGCCCAATGCGTAGTTCCCTTTTGGCGAAGTTCCAAATATGAGCCTACAACGTCGACGATATCATTGGAGCGTTTGACTTGCTGTATAAAATCCGTTAAATCCGTCATTTTTTCTCCGAAAATTTGCTTCTACTAATAATTACCGCTAAAATCTCAAAATTCCCCTATGTTTTTCAAAAAAAGTTTAAAAAAAGCGTATATTTTTTAAATTAATACATATCTATGCTGCGCGCGTTCAAGCGCCGTAATAAAACGGTTTACGCGTGCCGTAAAACAAACACCGAAACTTCGATGTTTATTCGACAGTCGTAATTTTATACGTTTAATTGCGCTTGCGTCCGTAATAGATACGCCGACAGAAATACCGCGCGCCGTTGCCGCGCCAATAACTCATTACCGTTACTGCTGTATTGTAAAAAACAACCGAGTCTTAAGAGTAAGACTCGGCACGAATATTACGCGAAAAATACGACAAATCCGCTAAGAATTTAATATATCCTTGACCTTCATCAGTCTTACCGTCGCCGAACGTTCGCTTTCATCAAGCTTCATCTTGATATATTTGATAGTTTCCGTCAACTGAGGAATCATAATATTTTCCAATGCGTTTACGCGGCGTTTGTTCTTTTCGATTTCTTCGGCAAGCATATTGCACGTTTTCTCCGTTTCCGCAAGTTTGATCAACTTTACGACTACCGCGTTAAGTCCGCGTACCGAATCGTCCAACTGCTCGGACACGGTGAGAAAACTGTACGGATACAAATCTCCGCCGTCGTCCTTAATCTGAATAAGCGGCACGTCTATGCCCATAACCTTGCGGTTAGACGAAGTTATTTCTACTGTCCGCGAAGGCATAAGTATAGCTTCCTCCACCACGCGCGAATCGGTAACGGCGCGCGCTTGGGCAAAGCTCACCAACGCAAACGCGAGTTCTTTTTCCGTCTCTTCGCGCAAACGTTTGTTTTCTTCGGCAAGCGCTATGAAGCGACGGATCATTTCGTCCGTTTTGTCCTTCATCAATTTATGTCCGCGCACCGCAGTTTTCAAACGCTGTTGAAGGCGCTTCATTTCCATACGCGTAGGGTTGACGTTTAATATTGCCAAAATAGCTGTCTCCGTAGTTTTGTTATCGTTGCTTATTTTTCGACTTGCCGTTTATGCACCGACGTATTACGCCGTCACAACACTGAGTCTGTATCGATCGGACGGCTTACGCGTCCGTATAAGGCTTGTAATATTTATCTAAAAGTTCTTCGCTGATACGTTTAAGTTCGCTGCGCGGAAGTATTCCCAACAGCTCCCAACCCAAATCGAGCGTTTCTTCGATTGTACGGTTTACGGTAAAGCTTTGATTTATGTAACGCTTTTCGAATTCCGCCGCAAATTTTGCGTACAGCTTGTCTATATCGGATAATGCCGCTTCGCCCAAAATTGCGGACAGTTCCTTCGCTTCCTTACCCTGCGAATACGCGGAGAACAACTGGTTCATAGTGCTGGCGTGATCTTCTCTCGTTTTGCCTTTGCCTATACCCTTGTCCTTCAAACGCGACAAGCTGGGCAATACGTCGATGGGAGGATTGTAACCGCGCTTGTACAAGTCGCGCGAAAGAATGATTTGCCCTTCCGTAATATACCCCGTAAGATCGGGAATAGGATGGGTTTTGTCGTCTTCCGGCATAGACAAAATAGGAATTTGCGTAATGCTGCCGCTGCACCCGTGAATACGTCCCGCGCGCTCGTACATTTGCGCAAGGTCGGTGTACATATATCCCGGATAACCGCGACGGCCGGGAACCTCTTTTCTTGCCGCCGACGTTTCGCGCAACGCTTCCGCATAGTTTGTAATATCCGTCAAAATTACCAACACCTGCATGCCTTTTTCGAATGCAAGATATTCCGCAGCGGTCAAAGCCATACGGGGAGTTGAAATACGTTCTATGGCGGGGTCGTTTGCAAGGTTCATAAACATTACGGTACGTTCGATAGCGCCAGTTTTGTTGAAATCCTTGATAAAGAAATCCGCTTCCTCGTAAGTAATGCCCATAGCTCCGAACACTACGGCAAACTTTTCGTCGTCGCCCAAAACTCTTGCCTGACGGGCAATTTGCGCGGCAAGCTGCGCGTGAGGCAATCCGCTTGCGGAAAATACGGGCAACTTTTGTCCGCGAACAAGCGTATTTAAACCGTCTATCGCGGATATACCCGTTTGAATAAATTCGTTGGGATAATCGCGCGCGTAAGGATTGATAGGCTGTCCGTTGACGTCGAGACGCATATCGGCGATTATCGGCGCTCCGCCGTCGATAGGTTCGCCCATTCCGTTAAATACTCTGCCCAGCATATCTTCCGATACGGCAAGTTCCAAACTTCTACCCAAAAATCTTGCTTTTGCAGTGGAAATTTTGAGACCTTGCGTTCCTTCGAACAACTGAACAAGAGCTTTGTCGCCGTTGATTTCCAACACTTTGCCTTTGCGGATTTCGCCGTTTTCCTGCTTGATTTCTACGAGTTCGTTATAGCTTACGCCTTGAACCTTGTCTACAAGCATAAGCGGTCCGACTACTTCGCGGATAGTTTTATATTCCTTAAACATTGCCGTCTCCTTTACTTATCAGAGCCGATATTTCTTTCTTTATATTACGCTCTATATCGTCGAATCTGTCGATGTGAGCTTCATCGATATACTTAGAACGCCCTATCTGTTCGCGAACGGGCAAAGCGAGTAAGTCGTTTAATTCCACGCCCTGATTTAAAGCGTCCGTTCCTAAATGATAGAAACCTAAAATCAACTTCATCATCTTGTACTGCTTGTCGAGGGACGTATAAGTATCTACTTCGTGGAAAGCGTTTTGGTGCAGATAGTCTTCTCTTATGGACTTGGCGGTTTCCATCGTAAGACGGTCCTTTGCGCCCAACGCGTCCATACCTACCAAACGGACGATTTCGTTGAGCTGACTTTCCTCCTGCAAAACGAAACGCAATTCCGATTTGAAAGCGTTGAAATCCTCCGCTACGTTATCCTGATACCATTCCTCCAACTTGTCGTCGTAGAGAGAGTAACTTGTAAGCCAGTCGATAGCGGGGAAATGACGTTTGTAAGCAAGACTTGCGGACAACCCCCAGAAAACTTTGACGATTCTTAAAGTCGCCTGCGAAACGGGTTCGGACAAGTCGCCTCCAGGAGGAGATACCGCCCCTATTGCGGATATTGCGCCGACAACGTCGGAACTGCCTAAAACTTTTACTATGCCCGCTCTTTCGTAGAACTCGGCAAGACGACTTGACAAATACGCGGGATAACCTTCTTCGCCTGGCATTTCTTCCAAACGTCCGCTCATTTCGCGCAGCGCTTCCGCCCAACGCGACGTGCTGTCCGCCATTATCGCTACGGTGTAACCCATATCGCGGAAGTATTCCGCAATGGTAATGCCCGTATAAATACTCGCTTCTCTTGCGGCGACGGGCATATCGCTGGTGTTGGCGATAAGCACGGTACGCTTCATAAGGGGTTCGTTCGTGCGCGGATCTTTCAATTCGGGAAATTCGTGCAGAACGTCCGTCATTTCGTTGCCGCGTTCGCCGCAACCTATGTAAACTATTATGTCGGCGTCCGCCCATTTTGCAAGCTGGTGCTGAACGACGGTTTTGCCGCTTCCGAAAGGTCCTGGAACAGCCGCAACGCCTCCCTTAGCGAGAGGAAACAAAGTGTCGATAACGCGCTGTCCCGTAACCATAGGATAATCGGGAGACAGTTTTTGCTTGTACGGTCTTCCTTTACGCACGGGCCACTTTTGCAGCATTGTGAGATTTTGTCCGCCCACCTTTGCGATTACGTCGTTTAAGGTATAATCGCCTTCCTTAGCGACCGACTCCACCTTACCCTTTATTCCGTAAGGAACCATAATTTTGTGTAAAACAACCTTAGTTTCCTGCACGGTTCCCAAAACGTCGCCTGAACACACTTCATCTCCGACTTTTACCGTCGGAACAAAATGCCACGCTTTTTTTCTGTCAAGAGAATTGACCTCGATACCTCTGCCTATGCGGCTTCCCGAACGTTCCATAAGGACGTTTAACGGACGCTGAATACCGTCGAAAATGCTTTCGATAAGACCGGGTCCCAACTCGACCGACAAGGGCGCTCCTGTGGAAATTACCTCGTCGCCGATAGTGAGACCGCTTGTTTCTTCGTAAACCTGAATACTTGCCTTGTCTCCTCTCAATTCGATAACTTCCCCGATAAGTTTTTTATCGGAAACCTTTACTACGTCGTACATTTCGATGTCTGCAAGATTCTCCGCTACGATTAGCGGACCGCTGACCTTTATTATTTTTCCTTCCATTACATTACTCCTAATGTATGTATTTGCTTTGAGTGTTTATATTTGTTTATTTTTAAGTTAGGACAACCTGACGGAAATACGGCAAGTTTACCTACGGTTACGTTTGTAAACCGAACAAGACTGCTATCCGAATTCGACGTGTTGCATACGCTTTCACGTATCCGCAACGAGCCGCCTAACCTCTACCCGACTAGTCCATTAAAGTCTACCTTATTACAACAGGAGCGAGGGTGTTCGCTCAAAAATAATCTGCAACGAGCCGTTAGGCGAAGTGAAGCCTTTTTTGAGCAAATGCGCGATGCGACTATTTGCAGAGGGGCGAAACCGAGAATATCCCCTCTACCAACTAGTCCGTTAAAGATTGACCTTGTTCCAACCGGAGCGAGGGCGCGACGCGTCAAACGCATATCCGCAGTGCGGATTGCGTAGCCAAAGCGGTCAAGAGCTACGCTCGCAGACTGGGGTTCGACAGGAAAACAATCTGCAACGAGCCGCTAGGCGAAGTGAAGCCGTTTTCCGTCGAATACCCGATGCGACACAGTCTATTAAAGTTCAACCTTATTCTAACCCGAGCGAGGGGTGTCGAATTGAGAACATTTGGACTGAGCGCAGCGAGGGAAACCGAGAACAATTCGACACCCCGATGCGACTTATTTATTGAAGATAATATCCACCCCGATCGCTTTCTCTACGTCGCTCTTGATACCGTTCATTCCGAATCCGCTTGACTGCTCGGTAGTAGGAATAGGTACGACTGCAGGGAACGGTTTAAGCTTCGCCTTAGACAGTACGTCGGGAATCTGCTCCGCAAGATTTTCCGCAACGAAAATAACGGCGTATTCGCCTTGCGAAAGTTTCTTTATAAGGCTTTGCGCTTCTTCGGCTGTAGTTGCGTCGAACACTTCTATGCCGACAGCTTTAAAAGCCAAAACGCTGTCTCTGTCGCCTATTACGGCAATTCTGTTATACATTACTTGATACTGTCCTTCAGTTTATCTTTGTCCATACCGCTTTTAACGCCCATAAGAACGCGCCTTACGCGTTCCACTTCGTCGACCTTGTTGAAAAAATATTCTAAGACAGGCTGTATCGTCAACAAGTCGGCGTTATCCGATATTATGCCGTTTAAATGTGTTTTCCGCTCCTTTTCCGCAAGAGCGAGCGTTGCGTTTTCCGACTTGCATAGTTCGAAAAACCGTTTGTAAGTTGCAGGCAAATCGATTGCATTCTGCTCGTCGTCCCACATATCCGAAAGCAAAGCTCCGCTTACCGAACCGCCGTCTATCAGTAAATCTGTAAATTCCTCCTTAGACATATTCGCCTTTTTTACGCGATACAGCGTCATAAGGTTGGCGGTATTTACTTCGTAGTCGAACATTTCCTTAATGAAGCGGAACTTGAATCTGCACTTATTTGCGTAACGCTTCATATCGAGATACATCGCTTTGTCCAATTTAACGTCGGTAAACTGCGGACTGCGTTTGCCGTCGGCATATGCGGTATCTATCGCGTCGCACGCTTCCGCCATATTATCGGTCATAACAGAATAGTCGTCGCGCAAGATATAATCCTGCATAACTGCAGGCGAAACGGTCGCCGAATTGTAACAGAACCGTAAACCGTCGATACGCATATACTTGCATTTCATAAGCGCTTTTGCGTTGAGGTAATCGTATTTCGCCAAGAAATATTTGACGGCGTTACCGTCGCTGCACAGTTCCTTTAACAGAGACAAAGCTTCGTCAAGTTCCGCGCGGAGCATCGTTTCATAGTCGGACGTCTCCGAACCGTACGCGTATCCGCTTTCTGCGAGAACTTTCACCGCTTCGGCAACGTTATTACATTCGACGAGACGGGCAAACTTGTCTTGCCCCAAAAGCCGCGTTGATATTACGGATATATGACCGTTGGCGTAAAGTTGATCGACGCTCATTTTACTCTCCGAATAATACGGAAGCGACTTTGCCTTCCGTCTGTTCGCGCAAATATTCGACAATGCGCGACAGAGTGAGGTCTTTTTCGTAACCGTTGCCTTCCAAAACAATGCCGAAGTCGGCGTCGATAAATTTCTTACCCAACGTCAAACCTTTACCGAAACCGTCCAAAAACTTTTGAGTAACGACGTCTTGGTCGCCCTTCGTAATGTAAACGACTTCGCCCTTGTCGGCGTGCTTTCGTATCAGATTTTTCAAAAATACCGTTCTGTCGGATGCGGACAGCGAGCGTAAAGCTTGCCGAGCTCTGTCATAGCAGTCGGAAATAAGCTGCTGCTTCTGCCCCAGCTTGTACTTCCGCGCGTCCAATTCGGCAGTGGCAAGACGGTTTTTCAACCGTTCCGCGCTTACCGATTCGGCGCGCCGCAAAACAGCCTGCCCGTCTTTTTCCGCCTGAACAGCGGCATTATCGGCAATCTGCTTTGCCCGAGACTCGGCATCCGACAAAATTTCCCGACATTTTTCGTCAGCGTCGGAAAGTATTTTGTTGATGATATTGTCCTTACCGTTCATTGCAACCTCGACAGTTTGTTATCCAACAACTAAAGAAATCAACGTTGCCGCAGTTTCCGTAGCGGGCGTCACAGGAATATTGGGGATTGACGCTACGGGTATATTGAACAGCAGCAGAATGGACGCTACCATACCCAACAGCGCGTAGAACTCGATCATTGCGGGGAATAAGAACGCTTTGGACGCTTCGCTGTTTTTACCTACGGCTATAATCGTAGCGGCGGACGCCTTGCCCTGCAAAATAGCGGAAACCATGCCGCCTATCATCATAGGCAGGCAAGCCATAAATATATTCCAACCCTGCGCCATAACCTGCGCCGACAAGACGGGATCGGTTACGCCGTTTGTGATTAAACCTGCGATTTTTGCAGTTGTCGGCAATTGCACGCTTGCGCCGATAATAGCGATAACAAAGCCGTACAAACCTTGCG
>JAMPAB010000046.1 GCA_023667435.1 Corallococcus sp.
GGCCCGATAT
Source organism: Corallococcus sp. (assembly GCA_023667435.1). Classification (GTDB taxonomy): domain Bacteria; phylum Bacillota; class Clostridia; order Christensenellales; family CAG-314; genus Fimimonas. Next base: position 11 of record JAMPAB010000046.1, read on the forward strand.
TTATGTTTGCGACACTAGGAGTAAAACTGCTACAAAGCACGACTGCCGCAATTATAATTTTAACGACGCACTACATTTCTGCGGCGCTTAACGGACTTATTTACTGCAGAACGAACAAATCATTAAAAGCAAAAATTTCCGAAAATAGCCGAACGCAATCATCGATAGATTTCGGAGAAACCGTAGCTAACGCAGTATCGGCAGTGCTTTCGGTAGGCGGACTTATAGCGGTATTTTATATGCTATCGGATATGATTAAATATGCGTTGCCGACAGACATGCAAAACAATACGGCGGTAGCGTTTGCAATGGGATTATTCGAAATGACGGTGGGAATATTTAACGTTTGCAAAACTGCGGATTTGGCTTGCGCAACAGTGCTGTGCAGCGCTATTCTGTCATTCGGCGGATTGTGCGTATTCATGCAATGCTACGCATTTTTAAGCAGGAAAGGAATCAAAGCAGTCACCGTTTTAAAAATGAAAATCACTCAGTCTGCGATCGCCACAATTATAAGCTATTTTATGACGCTTCTGCTGCTCTGACAAGCGTTCAAAATCAGGCAACAACTAAAACGCGATTATTTCCTTAAACGACGAGATTGGCAAACTACCTCTGCCTCTGCGAAAGTTTTATTTACAGCCGTTTAAGCGGAAATTTTTTGCCTTTGCAGAATTTTGAATAACATCGCTGCAAGTCGCTTTTTAAACGCATCGAACGAATGCAAAGCGCGCGCCGTTGTTGTCATTACATACAAAAAGCTCTCCGTTGCATTGCAACAGAGAGCAACTTGTTAATATATAGGAAACTACGCTTCGGCGTCGACTAAAACCCCGTTAACTCATAAAACGAATGAGAGTTTCAAACCGTTCGTTACCGTATCGCTGTAAATTATTCGTCTTTTTTATTTTCTTGTCCGTCTTTATCTTCCTGCCCGTCGGTCTCGACGGTCTTATTCTTTTCGGATCGTTTTTTACGCGTTTTTTTTGGCAGACATTTCCTCTATTCCGATATCTGCGGTATGAACAATGGGTTTCCATTCCACCTTTTTGAAGAAAGCAACTAACGAGATAGGTATATACGTTGCCATAAACAACGGGAAAGTAAAAGTATATAGTATTTTCTTCCACCAACTCGTGTGAATTTTTTTCCATTCGGTAATACAAATAAGCAGACCGACAACAAAAAGCAGTTGATAGTAACCCAAAAAACTGCTTAAAACCGACTGAACGGCGTACCAAGCGTTAGCAGTATCTCCCATACACAAAGCCACAATCGCAGTAACGGGAAGGACGGTTAAGGTAAGTATCATTACAAATAATGCGGGGAAGATAGTGGTAAAGATATCCCAGCAAGCAAATCTACGGAAAAAACCGCCGAACAATCTGCCGCCGTAGTGTCCGAATACCTGATAAAAGCCTTTTGCCCACCGCTCGCGCTGAACCCACGACTGCTTGAAAGTGTACGGTTGTTCGTCAAAAAATTCGGCAGTGCCGCAGTACCCGACTTTGTTGCCCTGCAAAGCGTATTCGGTAGAGCATTGAATATCTTCCGTCAAGTAAAAGAATTTCCAATTGCCGTATTCTTCCACTACTTTTTTGTCGATAAGGAAACCCGTTCCCGAAATAGCGCAAGACGTTTTTAACATCATACGCGAATTGTTTAAGTGCCTTGCTTCGTGTAAAAACCAGTATCCGTATCCGGAAGTTATCCAGTTTCTGCCGAAATTCTTAGAATTACGGTAAGAAGTAACGATATTGTATCCGCTGCAATACACTTTATTCATTTCTGTAATATAATCGGATCTGATAATATTGTCGGCGTCTAAAACGATATACGCGTCGGGAACAAGGTCCGCATATTGAGGATCCGTATGCAAAGCGGTAAATAGCGTATTCAAAGCGTATCCTTTGCCGATAAGCTCCGTATTGTGCCGTTCAAAAACCACGCAACCTTTATCCCGCGCGATTTGCGCCGTATCATCCGCGCAATTATCCGCAATAACGAAAATCGTAATCAGAGATTGCGGATAGTCGTTAAGCCGTATACTGTCAATAAGCTTCCCTATTACCTTGCTTTCGTCGCGCGCCGATATTACGATTCCTATTTTATGTTGAATAATCTCGCATTTAGTCGACGGTTTACAGTGATGAACGGAACCCAAAATTATAAAGAACATCTGATGGAAATACATCACGAAGAACAACAAAGAAATTACGTTTGTAAAATAGTAAATGAAAGCCTCCATTGTCGAAGCAAACGTAAGACTTCCGTTATTCTTAATCAGGTCGATTATAATCGTCATATATTTTCGCAGTATACTACAACGCGATCAATCGGTTGTAGCGTTTCCTTTGTAATATTTCACGGCAAGCCCGACGATTGCGCAAACGTCTTCGACAATTACCGTTCTGTATATAAACGCCAAGAACTCTTAGCGCCAAACGCAAATTACTTTACAAACATAATCATTCACGTATTTATTAGTATAACAATAAAACACGTATATTTCAAGGATTTACTGCAAATTTATTTATATATAATTTTAAAATTGATAAAATAATCTGCTTTTATGATATAGAAGTGTTATATTTACAAACAACCGTAAGCAAAAAACAAATAAAATCGACGATCGAAGAATATTCCAAAAACTCTTGTTTACTTATTGACTGCGGCGGCGCGGGCATTCTCTAGCATGCGAATTACGAATTCCGTATCCTCGATCGATAAGCATTCGTCCGTCTGAGAAACGCCGAAAGCATGCCGTTCTTTATTTCCGCCATAAAGATAACTCTCGATCATCACGCCGTTAACGTCAAAATTCGCAGAAACGAGACGCGCGTTTTCTATTTGATTTTTCGCAAACTTACCGCTGTTGGCATGACTCAAATCCGTCATAACAAAAGGATGCAAACCGCGTTTACGTAGCAACGCGACTGCTCGGTTTATACTCTTTTCATCTATATTCGAAAAGAACTTATCTCCGCTTTTACCGCCTCGAAGAACAATGTGCGCGTAATTACAACCGTCGGTAGCAATTTGTTTGCCCTCAAACGGAAATACGCTCGGACGGCTTACGGCGTAAAGAGATTCGACGGCCTTGTCGATATCGCCGTCGGTACCGTTTTTAACTCCGCAACACACGTTTAAACCGGAGGCGAACGCTCGGTGCAGACTGTCTTCGGAACTGCGCGCGCCTACAAACCAGTAGGAAACCAGATCGGAAAAATACCCGTACAATTCGGGATACAGTAATTCGTCCGCAACGGGGAATCCGATTTCTATACATTCGATCATAAGACGGCGGCAACGCAATATACCTTCGGTCAAATCGGCATCGTCGCCGTTTCGAAGATGAAAACACACCCCCTTATACCCCTGACCGTCGGAATGAGGTTTAGAGGTATATATTCGCGCGGCCATTAAAAGGTTAGCGCAATCCGACGATATTTTTTTAAGCTTAGTAAGGTATTCGGACATTGCAGCCGAATCGTCCGCCGCGCAAGGACCGCACACTACCGTCAGCTTTTCGCGCTTTTCAAAGTTATCGCGCAACGCTTCGTCAAATTCGGACTTACGCGAGGCGAGTTTATTTGAAAGGGGCGCAGCATTGCGACAGAACTCGATATCGGGCAATTTCTTTTGTTCGATAAACATAAATCAACCAACCAAATATTTTTTGATATCGTCAAAACAGCATTTCGGAACGTACTCGGAAAAATCCTGCTTCAACGACGCCAGTTCGCGTACGAGCGAGCTGGAAATATGGCGAAATTCCTTACTGCCGACAACGAAAACGGTTTCGCCGTCCCAGTAACTGCCGTTTATATCCGACAAATCTATAACGGACTGCAAATCCAAAGCGTTGCGTATGGATTTAATCATGACGTTTGCTTTAACCTGCGCGCAATATTCGGTCATCATTCCGTCGTAAAACGCAACTTCTGCATTGGAAACGTGCTCGATAGCTTTTTTAAGCATTTCGAAACGCGCGGAAGTCGGAATAACGTACTCCTTTGAAGCATTTACGCCGATTACAACGTAAAGTTTATCGACGAGGCGCGAAGCCTTTTCGATTGCATCGACGTGCCCCTTCGTCACGGGACAGAACGAACCGGCATATACTCCTATTCGCATAACTTTCTCCTCTCATAAAAGTCGAATTTGACCGTACCTATTTTGCGTGTGTCGAACAGTACGAATTTATCTGTTTGTTCGGGCAAATTATCCGACGCAAGATGCTCGCATACAATCCAACCGTCGGATTTCAACAAATCGTAATCGCCTAATTTCTGCAAAACGTCTAAGTAGTATCCCGATTTGTAAGGCGGATCCACAAACACCACGTCGAACTTAAATTTTAATTTGGCGAGACAATCGGTATAATTGCCGAATATTATTTCCGGCCTAACATTGATCCTTGAAAAATTCGCTTGAATTGCAGATAACGCCTGCTTGCTGTTATCGCATAATATTGCGCGTTCTGCGCCGCGACTCAAACTTTCTATCGCAAGCTGTCCCGAACCTGCAAATAAGTCCAAGACAATCGCATTTTCCAGCTTGAAATTAAGTATGTTAAACAACGTCTCCTTCATCCTGTCAAGCGTCGGTCGCGCGTCTTCTTTCGGGGCGACAAGAGACCTTCCTTTGTATTTTCCCGCAATTACTCTCATAACGATTATCTCGTATCTATTGTACACCATACAAACAATTAAGTAAAGAAATTTTTAACGCAGATTACACAGTAACTCGTATACGGTAACGTCGTCGTTTGCTATATTTACGCCATTGCCGAGCAATACGGCGACGTCGCCCACGCTTACGTCGTCGCTCCCTACGTCCGCCATTACCATTGCCATGCAAACCGCCGCAACAGGGTAAAACTTGCCGTTTATAGATATTTTTCCTCCTACAAGCCGTCGGGCAAATCCCGACGCGTACCCCGTATTAAGCACCGCTATGCGCGTACTCGCATTAACCGAATATTTTCCGTCGTACCCTACTTTTTCCCCTTTTTCAACCGTTCTTACGGCAATGACGTTTGCAAAAACGGTTTTAACGACAGCAAGGCGATCGTTTCCGTATCCGTACAAACCCAAACCTACGCGAACCATATCCAGATGATATTTACAATTAAGCAAAGTCGCCGACGTACTTGCTACATGCTTAATTAAGTCCGCGTTTAATCGATTTTCCAAAAACTCGGCGCATTGCTTAAAAAGCGACAGCTGTCTGTCGCAGCTGTCGGCGTATTTACCCCAAAAATGCGAATAGACGCCCTCAATTTCAATTTGCGGGGCATTTTGCAGTTCCGTGATAAGTTTACCGAGTTGCTCGCTGTCAAAGCCGAGCCGCGACATACCGCTGTTGATTTTGAGATGCGCCCGCGCTTTCCGACCCGTTTTTTCCGCGAGCGATTTGACGCGGGAAAGCGTTTCAAAACTGTCGATAGTAACTATATATCCCGATGTCAAAGCAGTTTCGGTATCTGCACCGTTTTGAGGCAGCAACAGCAAAAGGTCTTTACCGTTTGACGCTATTTTCTCTGCCTCCGATACCTCACCCACTGCAAAGCAATCCGCTATACCGTTCAAAGTTTCCGCAACGCGTTCGAGTCCGTGCCCGTAAGCGTTATTCTTAACTACTGCGCACAAACGCGCGTCGCCGATTACCGTTCGGAAATACTCGGCATTATGCTTTAGCGCTTCGCAATCGACTACTTGCAACTTCTGCCTCCTTCTTTGTGTTTAAGCCGTTTACGCAAGAATAATTGCTTAAATATATTTACGGCTTAGACTGTTTGTGATATAATTATTTTATGAGATTTCAAGCGCATTTTGCACCTATCATTAAAATAATACTCTACGTTATGGCGGCAGTTTCTTTTGCAGGCGCAGTCGTCGGGATACTTGCATTCGCGGGAGTTCGCCTGGAACTCACGACGAATCAGTCGGCATTACTGGTAAGCGTCTGCCCTATAACTATGATAGCAGCTTTATTGCTTGCCACTTTACATTACAAAGTCGACGCAACGCGTCTGCGCTTATATATAGGCTTTATTGATCTTTTCGGCGGAAAAGTAAATATAAACAGAATTCTTAACATTGTAATAAAGGAAGGGAAAATGTTTATAAGCTATTTGTACGAAGGAAACGACCCTATAATAGCGGCAATAGTAATCGACCCGAAATACTACGAAGATATGAAAAACGCTCTTAGGGCGAAAAATCCCGATATTGTATTCTTCGAGGACGACAATGAAACTTCTTGTAGCGAGTAACAACAAACACAAAATCAAAGAAATAAAATCGATTCTAAAAAATTACTTTGACGAAATACAGGGTTTGGAAGAAGCAAACGTGATTTGCAATCCCGACGAAGACGGAGAAACGTTCTACGACAACGCTTTAATCAAAGCGCGCGAGGCGGCAAAATATGCGGCAAATTGCGCCGTTCTTGCCGACGATACGGGATTGTGCGTTGACGCGTTAAACGGAATGCCGGGCATATATTCGGCAAGATACGCAAGCGAACACGACAGCGCGGCAAACAGAAAAAAGCTATTGCGCGAGCTTACCGACGTAACAGACCGCTCTGCGCATTTCGAGACGGTAACGGTACTGCTGCTGCCTACAGGCGATATACTCTGCTCCGCAGGTCGCGCGGACGGCTATATTCTCGAAAAAGAGGACGGGACAAACGGGTTCGGTTACGACGGCATATTCTTTTCTACCGAGTTAAACAAGAGCTTCGGACAAGCGTCCGACATCGAAAAGAATGCAGTCAGTCATCGCGCTCGCGCTTTAAACAACTTAATAGAACTTTTGCGTAAATCGAATTTCGTTTCTTAAAATATATCGGGATATCGCGATAACAATCCTGTTGCCTCAAGATGTTATGACAGGAACGTCCGATGCAACATGACGCGCAAACGAGCATCTTTCGGACGTAATGTTACGCCTACGCTCGAGAGTAACACGCCAAATTATTTGTTACTCTCAAATAAGCGCTTTTAAATTCCCCTTCTTTCGCTTTTCCTGATAAACGATCGTATTTTCAGCAGTTGATTTTCTTTGCCCAAACAAGCATTTCCGTTTGAACAGCCGTTTCCTCGTCGTCGAACGGATCCGTCGAAGGTCTAACTTCGAACGTATTTACGAGTATAAATTCATAATTTTCGTACCCTTTGACTCCCCTGCAAATTCGGCCGTTATAAAGTTTTTTGCGTTTACAGTCGGCAAAATCTTCCGTTTCAAACGTAATGGCGTTTACAAGCTCGGCAATTCCTACTTTGCCGAGCTGCTTATCTTGATTGCAATAAATATATCCGAGATGTTGCAGGCTCTCGAAGATTTCACTTTTATCGGCAGTCCGAACAACGGCTGCAAGCGTACCTATCGTCATTTTTATCCTCGCAGTATTTTAACGTTCTTATTTTTCACAATTACTCGACACAACCTCTGTTAGGTAAAGATTTCACTGTCGAGAAATTAAAATCGCTGAACAACGCAACTTTCAAAGTAATTTTCAAATCACCGACGTACCGTATTTTTTTCAAAGAGATATTATCATACGATATGCGGCGCGGGCGGCAGACAACATCTTACAAGGCAGAAACCGTTCGCAATAGATTATACAATTACTTTTATGTCGGCAGTTAAACGATATCGAACAATTCCCGTAAATCGGTTATTTCGTAAGTAGGTTCCACTCCCGTAGTATTGCCGATACGTTTCGGATTGTACCAACAAGTATCTATTTGCACGTTAATTCCGCCCTGTATATCGCTCGAAAGCGAATCGCCTATTATCAACGTCGTCGATTTGTCAAAATCGGGTATGCGCTTGAAGCAGTATTCGAAATATTCCTTAGAGGGTTTAGGATAACCGACTTCTTCGGATACGAACCGATAAAGAAAATATTTATCCATTCCGCTTCCTTTCATACGGCTGCTTTGTATCTCCGCCACTCCGTTGGACACAATATACAAGCGGCAAGTCTTTTGTAACCGTAAAAGAACCGATTCTGCATTCTCAATTACGTAATACCCCTGTTTGAGATAATCTTCGAATAGCTCCGCAACCTTTTCGACGTCGACGTCGATTTTCAAATCGCGCAAAGTGGTCGAGAAACGGTTAATCAAAACCGCCGATTTTTCTATCTTGCCCTGTTCGAACAACTGCCATTGATAAACGTTATTTTTTCTGTAAATATTCAAAGCTTCGGCGTCGTAACGTAACGAGAATTTCTCGAAAACGCGACGCAAAGCTTGTTCTTCGGCTTTGTCGAAGTCGAGAACGGTATTATCTGCATCGAATAAAAGTGTTTCGTATCTCATAATTTTTCCTTCGGAACTCAAGCTATTGCAAGCCCCACTCACGGATAATAATATCCAAAATTCCTCCGTCGCCTAATATTTGCAAATCGTAACGTTCCACCGCCAACAGTACGACTACGTCGGCATCAGCGATTTCGTCTTTAAAATAATTATTGCTTTTATTAAATTGATCTCTGTGAGTAAAAATAGAATCGGAGAACTCCTTACTGAGGATATTTACCATACTGCTTCTAAACGAATCCCCTATCAAAATCATTTTTTGACCGTTAGGATTGTTTGTGACGCAAATATACGTATCGTCAGCGTAAGTACAACTCAACTTAATTTCAGGACGATACGCGCAGGTATAATAATAATCCTTTACGCCCGGTTGCGTCACCAAATTGGCAAGATCGGAACTGAAAGCGCGGAACTCCGAAGTAACCGTCGCTTCATTTCTGGGAATTTCGAGCGAATCGAGCAACTCCATCGCGCCTATATACGCTCCGACTGCATTCCAGTGCGTATCGCGTTTATAATAGACTTGATACTCAGATTTCGCCTCCGTCAGGGTCTTCAACGGATAAACAAATCTGACGTCCGACTTTTCTTTAAAATATTCCGACAAGACATCCAAGCGTTTAACTTGCGAATGTACGGTCAAACTTTCAGGCATATATTCCGAATAAACCTGCTCTTTGTTCGGAGCGATCATAATAACGAATTTCTTACCGATCGACTCGAAATAATCGTTTACGATTTCGGCGCGTTCAACGCATTTCTCCATTTCTTCAAGAGACAAAATATTCGTTCCGCGATAATAATCCAAACTTTTATCGAAAGCATAAAACAGCCAATCGTCTTCGCCGAAAACGACGTTGTTTTGCACGATAAAGTGATCTGCGCCCGAGCTGCTCAGCATCTTGTCATAGATTTCGGCAAACTTTCTTTCCACTGCGTTATACGTCTTAATTGAGATTTTACGCAAAGGTAAATGATCTTGAAAATATTTATCGAAATCAAGAAAATATTGACTGTCGAATTGAGTCGGATAAGCCGCCAACTCTCTGTTCTCGTCAATTTCGGTAGTATCGAGGTAATCCCACAGCGGCCAAAGTATCGTAGGCGCAACTAACAGGATAATAAATACAATTACCGAAGCTGTTTTTTTCTTCATAATTTCTCCTAAAATTGAAAATATATAAACGGGTTGAACGTATCGTTGATAAGTAGAATTACAGACAACCCCAGCAAAGCAATCTGAGTAGCGAAATCGAGCCAGAAAAACCAGGTTTTTTCTTTTACCTTTTTATGCAAACGCGTAAACAGCAGCTGCAAAGGACCGCACAGTAACAAACCGACAGCCAAAATCAACCATTGCCACAAGTTGACAACGCTGCTTAGCGGTACGGAAGCATGTGTACTGAACATCTGAGAAATGTATACAAAAGCGTACTTGACGTCGGGCGCTCTGAAAAAGACCCACAAAACGACAACCGCCAGCATCGTATACAGCCAATTAAGGATCTTAACAGGATTTTTATCCAGTAATTTACCCAAAAACAGACGCTCTATTACAAGGAAAACGCCGTAAAATATTCCCCATAAAACGAACGTATAATTCGCTCCGTGCCAAATGCCCGTCAAAAGAAAAACGACAAATAAGTTGACGTAAGTTCTGAACGCGCCTTTTCTGTTGCCTCCCAGCGGAATATAGACGTATTCTTTAAACCATGACGACAGAGATATGTGCCAACGCCGCCAAAAATTCCTCACCGAAGTAGCAAGATAAGGATAGTTGAAATTTTCGCAGAAATCGAAGCCGAACATTTTGCCCAGACCTATCGCCATATCGGAGTAACCGCTGAAGTCGAAATAAATCTGAACCGTATAGCAGATTATTCCCAACCAGGACAGCGAAACGCCTAACGTGGCAACGGGCCACGCGAAAACCGTTTCGGCTACTTGCCCGACCACATTGGAGACAATAACTTTCTTTGCCAGTCCGTACAGGAATTTTCTGATACCTGCCGAAAATTTTTCTATGCTTTCCTGCCTGCTTGTAAGTTGTTTTTCTATATCAGAGTATTTAACGATAGGTCCTGCCACCAACTGCGGAAAAAACGATATATACAAAGAAATCAAAAGAAAGTTTTTTTGACACTTTACCTTTCCGCAGTATACGTCGATTACATAAGACATTGCCTGAAACGTGAAAAAAGATATTCCGATAGGCAACACTACTTCTTTTAGACCGAAATTCGCTTTCGCTATGCTTTCGATTATACCTACGAAAAAATTAGTATATTTAAAATAGAATAATATACCCAAGTTAAAAATCAAAGCTAATGCAAAAGCTGCTTTGCTTTCCGCTCTTTTTTCTCTTATTTTAGCGCCGTCGATCCAAATTGCAAATAGGTAATTGCCTAAAATAGAGGAAAGCATTACTAATAAATAGTACCCCCCCCCAGACATAAAACAGGAAACTTGCAAGCAACAGCGTTACGTTTTTACAAGTCAGTTTAATTTTCGAATTTTTAACGAAAGAGAACGCATAATTCACTGCCAATACGGAAGGTAAAAAAATCCATAAAAACGTCATCGAACTAAAAACCATTTCTAAACCTCATAAGCGACTACGCGTAAACCGTAAATAAATTCTCTTTATAGAATAATTACATTTTACAATAGAACCGAATAATTTGCAACATGACAGCGCATAAAATATTGCGATACGGCAAAGTAAAACAGTTAACTGTAATAAATGCTCAAAAAATACAAACGCCCCGACATATGTCGGGGCAATGGAGCGGGAGACGGGATTCGAACCCGCGATATCTGCCTTGGCAAGGCAGCGCTC
>JAMPAB010000047.1 GCA_023667435.1 Corallococcus sp.
TGACATAAAAATGCACCTCCAAAAGTTTTGTCTAACTTTTGGGGTGCATTTCATTATCCTTTGCAGCGGTTTTTTGCTTATTGAGACATTTTTCGTCATAAGTTTCGTTCTATTTTTATATATAGTGAGTTAGTATAGTAAAAAATACGTTTAGCCGCGACAGACGTCCCAAAAGATTTTAAGTTTAACGAGCAGGGGGTTTCGCGACGGGAGGCGAAGTATGTACTGCAAGCGTATCTTAATATTGCAACAGTCGGATAGCCGTTTCGCAGAACGGAGAAAGGAACTTTGCGGCATGGTAAAACTCGTCAACAATACGCCGAGCAATACCGACGTGACGGTATTTGTCGCTAACGCCGACGTTGCCGCGTTCGGTGAGTGGTGGGTGCTTCTTTGTTTCGGCAGAGATAAACTCGCAAGACAGTTAACCTCGCTTAATAACGCTGCCTTTACCGTCCCCCGAAAAAAGCTGGACAACGTCGGTTGTCTGTTGGTTAAGCGCGAAGATAAGTGTTACGAGGCGGCGCGTTCCTACTCGGGCGACAGCTCCGTATGCGACGTATTGCGAAGACATATGGAGAATCTTGTCCTCGATTCCGCGCAGTACGAAGAAAAAGCCACAGCATACGAGCAGTTTGTCGCCTCCACCGACGATTACTATGCAGGAACGGAAGTTTCTAAGTTGCGGAATAAAGCAGACGAACGCTACAAAAGCGTTGCCGAATACAGTTCCGCATTCGAACGTTACTACGCTTCGGGCGGAACGGACGATTACTACGATTCGGTAAAAACCGAGATAAGCAAGGTGTTTATGCAGTTTCCGCCGTATTATCCGCTTATACGCAAATACGTCGGGTCGTTTTTCGTACGCATAGATTTTCCCAAAACGGATAAATTTTTCGTGTTGGGCGTTTTGCAAAACGAGGGGAAGATACGCTACATATGTTACGGATTGCCCGCCGAGCAGGAGGGATTTTCCGATAAGGATTTCGTGTATATCGAAAACGCCCCCGTTTCTTTTTGGATGCTTTTCCAGGACGCGGGTACGGGGCAAATATCAGCGTTGAACGAAACGGTGTAGGGAGGCATACGAATGTAGAATTACAACGGGATGCGTTTTAATTGAAGCGCGCCGCCTTTGTTTGTAGCGCCGAATTGCCGTTAATTTCGCCGCGTTATTTATGTCGAGAGTTGTTGACTCTGATTTGCGCTAAAATCATTTGCGCAATTTGTTCGTTGGGATTGCTTTGCGCCGTCGGTTCAACAAAATAATTTCGTAAAACATAAGAATATGTCAAAATTGTTGCTTTTTTGCTTTTTATGATATATAATAAAAGCCTATGTAGTATCTACATAAGGAGTAGTATAATGTTCAGATATATATCTAAGAAAAAAGCATTTGTTTTGGCGGTTGTTCTTCTTATGATCGCTACCGTTTCGTTGGCGGCTTGCGACGGAAAAGCGTTTATTCCCAAAACGTTGCCTGCTTCGGGCGGAGAAGTAAGCAGTAACGGCGGCAATGCGGTACAATACGGCGAATGGATTTATTACGTAAACGGTTATCAAAGCAGCGCAAGCGCGGAAAATACCTATGCGGAAATCGAGACCCGCACGGCAGCTATCGCCCGTATCAAAGTTGAAAATTTGGAAAAACTTTTCGCTGTTTACGACAGAACGGATATTACGTCAAGCACGGCTAAGACCAACGAAATAGCAAAGCAGCTCAAAGAGTATGCGGAAATAGTCGTTCCTAATTTTTATTATAACGGCAATTCTACCAACCCCCAACTCAACGGCATTTATATTTTCGACGAAAGACTGTATATAACAACGCCTAACGACGCGTTAACCGCAGGCGGTAATTCTCAAACAAGTCAGCTTGTTCTTACCAGTTACAAGCTTGACGGAAGCGACAGACAAAAGCATTACGTTTTCGAAAAGAGCAATTCCGTACAGATTTTGCTTGACAAAATCGACGGTACGCTTATAGCGACGTATATTATGGATACGGAAGTGGGTCGCGTTGACGTTGTAAACAAAACCAACCTTACTAAGGTGGAAGATACGAGCAACGCCGTTATGGATACGGCGGGACAGGCGGTATTCTTTACCGACAAAGACGGTTCGATTTGCAAGCTTGCCGCTAACAAATCCGAACACGAAGTGATAGTTAAAAACGAAATCCCCGAAGGCGAAGAAAAATCGCGTTTGACGTATTCCATCAAGTACGTCAACGGCGGAAACGTTTACTACACGAAGCAGGACAGCTCCAACTCCGGCAATAACGACTTATATCTGTACTGCTCGTCCGCTGCGGATAACGAAACGGTTGCGTTTAAAACAAACACGCCGAGCACTTATCGCGGTTATAAAAATTCGATTGTATACGTTGACAGCGTTACGGTCGGCGTAACTACAATGTACGGAATAAAAATCGCAGGACAGGAAGGATATGTAGTAGATCCTCAATATAACGACAAATCCATTACGTTCGACAGATTGGACGGCGACGTTTTGTACTACACCTGCAACACGGTCGCGTACAAAGTAGACCTGTCTCAAACGGGCGATCCCGTTGCGATAGGCAAAAGCCTTTCTTCCGCAAGCGGTTGGTCCGTTCCCGATATGTTGGGCGAATACGTAATCACTGTTTCGAGTAACAAAGTTGAAGCGGTTAAATTCAACGCCGATACCAAGACGAATTCCAGCTCGGTTGTTCTTACCGTCGTGGCGGAAGAAGACTAAGTCGTCTGTAAATTTCATCGACGAGTCGGGCAAACGCGCCCGACTCGTTTTGCATATGTCCGTTTTAAATAAATAGCGGAAAAATGCCCCGCCAAATTGACAAAAGCAAGCCGTTGAATTATACTGGTAGGGTATTAAATTTTCGGTATTTCCTATACCGAATCAGGAGCATCGTTTATGGCAGACAAACAATTCGTAAAGGAAATTGCAGATATCAACGTCGATTTCCCCCAGTGGTATACCGACGTGGTGTTAAAGACGCAACTCGTCGATTACGGTCCCGTAAAGGGAACGATGGTAATACGTCCGTACGGATACGCGATTTGGGAAAATATTCAAAAGGAGTTGGATGCCCGTTTTAAAGCGACGGGACATCAAAACGCATATTTCCCCTTGCTTATCCCCAAAAGTCTGTTGGATAAGGAAGCGGAACACGTCGAGGGATTTGCTCCCGAAGTCGCGGTCGTTACCGAAGCGGGCGGAGACAAGCTGGCAGAGCCGTGCGTAGTGCGTCCCACAAGCGAAACTATTTTCAGCACTATGTATTCCAAATGGATTAACAGTTACCGCGATCTGCCTTTAAAGCTCAATCAGTGGGCAAACGTAATGCGTTGGGAAAAAACGACACGTCCTTTTTTGCGCACTTCGGAATTTTTGTGGCAGGAAGGACATACTATTCACGCTACTCGCGAAGAATCGGTTAAGGAAACGATAGATATGCTGTATCTGTATCGCGACTTTGCGAAAGAAGTGTTGGCAATGCCTACTTTTATAGGACAAAAGAGCGACAAAGAAAAATTTGCGGGAGCGGAAGCAACCTACGGTATGGAAGCGATGATGCTTGACGGCAAGTCTTTGCAGGCAGGCACTACTCATCACTTCGGACAAAAGTTCAGCAGAGCTTACGATATTCAGTTTTTGGATAAAGACAGCACGCACAAATACGTGTGGCAGACAAGTTGGGGCGTGTCCACCCGTCTTATAGGCGCGGTAATTATGGCGCACGGCGATCAGCGCGGTCTTGTGCTTCCCCCTCGCGTCGCGCCCGCGCAAGCGGTCGTTATCCCGGTTGCTGCGCACAAGGAGGGCGTTTTAGACAAAGCCTCCGAAATTGCCGCAAGTTTAAAAGCACGCGGAATACGCACAGAACTCGACACTCGCGATCAGTCTCCCGGTTGGAAGTTCAACGAATGGGAGATGAAAGGCGTTCCCGTGCGCATAGAAGTGGGTCCCCGCGATATCGAAAACGGCGTCGTTACGTACGCGCGCAGAGACACATGCGAAAAGGCGACTTTAAAGATAAGCGGACTTGCCGACGGCATTGCGGCGCTGCTTGAAGAAATTCAAGCTAATATGTACGCAAAATCGCTCGCTTTCCGCGACAGTCACGTAAAGGAAGCTCGCAATATGGACGAGTTGGGTAAAATTCTGGACGACAAGTGCTTTGCAAAAGTCGTGTGGGACAAGGACCCTGCTTGCGAGGCGTTGTTCAAAGAAAAATTTCAAGCTACGATACGCGTTATGTTGGACGAAAAACCGTTCCAGGACGTTTGCACCGCCTGCGGACATAAATCGGACAATTCGGTCGTTGCGTTAGTGGCAAGAGCGTATTAAAAAGCTTTGCGTAGGGAAGATTATAAAAATCTATCGCAGTATAAACAAAATATATTGTATTAAGGCAAATAAAAAGTTGCGTTAATTTTGCTCTTGTGGTAAAATAATTTGTACAATGTAAAATTGTCGCGTTGCTTATTGCAATGCGAACTAATCGATATTAACAAAATTGAAGGAGAAACAGCAATGAAAAAAGTTATTGTGATCGCGCTTGCAATAATTATGGCGCTTTCCGTCGTAGCTCTCGTTTCCTGCTCGGGAAAAACGTACAGCGGCGAATACAGCTATGAGAATCCGTACGCAAAGGGAAGCTATTACGGAGCAAAGGTTCAAGTAACAATTCAAGGAAACGTTATAACGAAAGTCGTCCTTCTTTCCGACGAAGAATCCGGTTGGACCAACCTGTCCTCCGGTTGGACGAATGATCCTTACAAGTATAACGAATACGGCGTCGATGCGGACGGCAAAACGAATTGGAGACTTCACCATCAGGAAATGCTCGACAGTTTCGTAGGTTTAACCGTTGACGAAATTCTTGCAATGAAGGTCGTTATAAGCAAATCCGGCGAACCCTTAACAAGCGATCCCAACGTTGAAACAATCAAATACGCTCCCGAACAGCTTGTGCTTATCGTCAGAGGTCACGGCGACTATACAACGGGTACGGGCGCTACGCAATCCAGCGGACGCGTTATCTGCGCAGTTCAGAATGCGGTAAAAGTAGCTTGCGGTATGGCGGACACTGCTCCCAACACAATCGAACTCGAAACGGACAGCGAGGGATTGGTAGTTCCTTCTACGTCTTGGTGAACCGAATATATTTGCAAAAACTCAGTAAGCCTTCGACGGTATCTTGCCGCCGAAGGCTTTTTGCCGCGCGTCGAAATACTATCAAGAGCGATAGGCAAATAAAGCTAAAACCGCCGCCGAACGATTGCGAAGGACGGGCGCAGTATTCGGCGGTTCGATTGCTTTGCAATTTTATGCGAAAGGCGAAACGCCGTTGCAAATATCGTTAACAGGTAACAACGTCAATAACTTTACTTTTACTTGCAAAAATGTTACAATAAATTCGCTTATGAACAAAGTCAAACGCGCAATTCTTATATTTTTAGTCGTAACGCTTGCTTGCAGTTTATTGTCCGCATGCAATGCCGAAAACGACGGATATTTCGAACCTGTAGAATCGGGTTATTTTTTGCGCGCTTTGACGGAAAACGACGGTTTCGTAGGCGCAAATTTATACGGATTGTATTTCGGCGCCGCTAACATAGACGTCGAAGTTTCGGTGTATTCGTCCGCCGATTTCAATTTAAATTTCGACGTGCGAAGCAAATATTTAAGCGACGCGCAGTTAAGCAACCGCAACAGGTTGGTGAGGCTTTTCAACGAAATCAATAAGTTCATCAACAAGATAGATTCTCTTGCGGATACGCAAACGGAAACGTCCGATGTATACCGTTACAATCATGCCGTTTGCGGCACAAAGCTGGAAATCGACGAACACACCTACAATATTATGCTTGTCGCAAAGGAAATGTATTCCGCGACAAACGGCGCGTTTAATCCCGCAGTATACCGTTCGGTAGATTTGTGGGGATTTTCCTCCCGACTGTACTCCGAACCGAAATACGGCGAAGCTTACGACAGAACGTGGAATAGAAGCGATGACGGAGACCTTTATTATCCCTTGCCGTCGGAGGAATACGTACAGGCGTTCAGCGAGCCCGATTTTACCGATTTTTCCGACAAAGCGGTTATTCTGTCTGTCGAGGACGGTAAATACTACGTTACGAAAAACGTTTCTCCCGCTCATGTCGGAGGCGAGACTTACGAACAGTGGATCGATTTGGGCGGCGTAGCTAAGGGATACGTTGCCGACTGTATAGAGAAGCTACTGCGCGAAACGGGGATAGACAGTTTCAGCGTTAACGTAGGTTCGAGCAGTATGACGTTGGGTAAAAATTACGACGGGCAGTCGGCAGTATTGGGAATCGAAAGTCCGTTTTCGATGCAGTTGATGCTTTTTGTTGATGTTTCGGACGTTGCAATGTCTACGAGCGGGCAGTATATTCGCAAATACAACGTCGACGGTACGGAGTACGCTCATATCATCGACGGAAGTACGGGCAGTCCCGCTCAGACGGGAATAAAATCCGTATCGGTTATAGCTCCGTCGGGGAGCTTGTGGGCAGGAAAAGGCGACTGTCTTACCACCGCGCTTACCGTTATGGGCCGCGACGGCATAGTAGACTTTATGAACGGGTATCTGAAAGAAAACGGCATAAAGGTTTTCGCGGTATATCAGGAAGGCGACGGTAAACAGATTCTGTCCAACGTCGAATTCGACGATTTGGCGTATACAAGCGGCGAGATAAGCGAATTCAGTTGGAACGTCGGCAGCGCAGACGGCGTTTTTGCGTACGACGGCGACGCGCCGCTGCTGTCGTATACTGTCGTTCCGCCTAAGGCTAACAAACGCGATTTTACCTGGCTGTTAATTACGCTTAGCGTTCTGGCTGTTTTGGGAATCGCCGCCGTAATCGTTTATCACTTCTTAAGAGGCAAAAAGAAAGTCGCTTCGAATATAGTAAACGCAAAAAAAGATAAACCTTTCAAAATCCCCGACGTAGGCGTTTACGTCGCGGTAGTATTGTTTGTGCTTGTGTTATTCGGCGTATTCTTTTTGGGCGACGGCGAAAACTCCGACGTTATAAAGGAAGTTCGCGTAATCGATTACGAAACGCAGCAGGTTTTGTTCGTATGCAACGTCAACAACCGTTCGTGGAATTGCTACGACGGCGTAAACGGCTGGAACGTAACGGTGGAAGCGGCGGACGACCTGACGGTAACGTTTGTCAAGCAAATTGACGGCGAAGAACGTTTCAACAAAATGACGGTTTCCGTTTCGGACGGAGTTTCCGTAAAAATGACCGATTCTCTGTGCGGATTGCATCAGGAATGCGTGCGTTATTTTCCCGCGCTTACGCGACCCGACGGCGCGATAGTTTGCCGCCCTAACAAGTTAAAGATAATTACGGAATAATATGAATAAGCTTACTTGTAAAACTAAATATTTTTCCGCCAAGCGTATAGCGACGCTTGCCGTTCTTACGGCAATGGGCTCCGTTATGTTTATGGTAGAAAGTCTTTTCCCGCCTTTTTTCCTTCCCGGCGCGAAGATGGGACTGTCTAACATATTTTCGCTGCTTACGTTATTTTTGCTGGGTCCTGCCGAAGCTTTCGTTCTTGTCGTCGTGAGGACGGTTTTGGGGTCAGTGTTTACGGGCAATTTGTCGTCGCTTATGTACAGCCTGTCGGCAGGGGTAGCGAGCGTAATCGTTTCCGCTTTGCTTGCGGAGCTTGTCTACCCTAAGGTAAGCATTGTAGCGATATCGGTGGTGTCCGCCATCGTGCATAACCTTACGCAAAACGTAGTGTACTGTCTTGTAAGCGACACACCCGAGATGTTTCTTTATATGCCGTATCTTGCCTTACTGGGAATACTTGCCGGTGTGATAGTGGGTTTTGCGGTGTGGTTGATTTTGCGTATGATACCCACGCGCACCTTTGCCTCTATATTAGATTTGGATTTGTCGCAAACGGGCAACGCTTCGGACAGCGGAGATACGGACGGTTTGCAGGAAACGTCGGACGAAAAAACGACGGAGTTGCAGGACGTCGGCGGCGAAGCGCAGGAAGGAGAAAATAAATAAAAAATAAGTATTGCTTTTGCGATACTTCGATATAAAACGGTATTTAAAACTATGAAAAACATTCTTATCTTCAACGATATATCGGGTTTGGGCAACTGTTCTATGTCTGCAAACTTACCAGTTTTTACGTATTTGGGGCATTACTGTATGCCGGTAGTTACGGCGTGCTATTCCTGCCAGACGGGTTTTTCCAATTTTTCTTCCGTCGTCAATCCCGATACGGCCGATTTCGTCAGACGGATCGCCGAACACGCTTCGCCCGACGCGTTTTATATAGGTTTTTGCAATAATACGAGTATTTTAAACGGCGTAAAAACGGTCGTGAGCGACGTTTTGCCGAAGGACTGCTATTTGTTCGTCGACCCGATTATGGGCGATAACGGCAAATTGTACCCCGTATTCGACGCGGAATACGTCGACGTAATGAAGTCTGTCGCGCACCTTGCCGACTGCATTTCGCCGAATCTTACGGAAGCGTGTTTGCTTGCCGACGTAGATTACGGCGCCGTAGTTGCCCGTCGCAACGAAAGCGACTATTTGGATTTTTGCAAAATAACGTTTGCGGATTTTTTGGAAAAGGTCGGCGTGAAATCCGCCGTTATAACGGGCATCGCGCAGGACGATAAAATAAGCAATCTTGCGCTTTGCGGCGACGAAGCGGAGTTTGTTACTAGCGAACGCGTAAAAGTGGATTACTCGGGGACGGGGGACGTTTTCAGTTCCGTACTGCTGGGAGAGATTCTCAACGGTAAGAGTTTGTCCGAAGCGACGAATTTGGCGGCAAATTTCGTGTCGCGCGCCGCTAAGTTTACCGAGCGCGCCGACAGGCGTTTCGGGGTAGACTTGAGCAAAGCGTTCGACGTTCTCGATTGATTGCGCAAGTTGCGCCGAACGTTAGGACTGCGCAAAAATGCAAATAGAAGTCATGCAAGTATTTTTAGTTTAACGAAAAGTATTCGGATTTGCGCGTATATATTTCCGTGCGTCAAATCGAAACGGAGTTTGAGACGGTTGTCGCGTTAAGGAAGTATCTAAACGGTGAAATCAAACGTAAGTAAAAAGTTTTTAAATGTATAATGTAAAAAATTAACTTGCCTGTCGCGTTCGGCGACAGGCAAGTTTCGTGTCGAAATCGTATTCGTAATGATTTAGCGTCGTTGCGCGCTTATCAAAGTATCAATCGTCGCCGCCTGCGAGCATTTCCAACTTGCTCTTGGGCTGTTCGGGTTTTGCGTCGCCGTGTTTTACGAAGAACATAGTTACAAATGCCAAAGCAACAAATATAGTCGCGTAGGGGAATAATATGCGCATTGTTCCGAATGCGTCCATAAGCGCGCCCGACAGTATGGGAGTAACTACTT
Organism: Corallococcus sp.; assembly: GCA_023667435.1. GTDB lineage: Bacteria > Bacillota > Clostridia > Christensenellales > CAG-314 > Fimimonas. The sequence continues at coordinate 9,437 of JAMPAB010000047.1, forward strand.
GCGCCGCCATGCTCGCCGTATAGTAGTAACCCGTGTATTTTCCTATATCGTTGCCCTGAGCAAGCTCTACTACCATAGGGAAGCTGTTGACGTTTATCGTCGCCCAAGCGATTCCTGCAAGCGCAAACAATATCCACATTAACCAGTTTGGCGAGCTGCTCTTAATAAATATTGCTCCGCCGAATGCGACCGTGAGCATCGCCACGCCTATAAGGATCGTCTTTTTTCTGCCTATTTTGCTTGCGATGATACCTACGGGAATATAGGCGATTACCGCCGCCACCTGCGCTATCATAAGCGTAGCGTTGTAGTCCTTGTTTAGCTCGTTCAAAGCGTATACGCTGTACTTACTGGTAATTGCGTTGTAGCCTATGTACCACAAAGCTACGCTTGCAAGAATCAGTATAAGAGATACAAGCTTGTCTTTGGGAAGCTTGTCTTTTTTCTTGTCGGCAGCAGCGGTTACCGATTCCTCGCCGTTTGCCTCCGCCGTCGTTTCCTGCGTCGCTTCCGTTTCCGACTTTTCATCTTCGTCGAGAACGGCTTGCTGTTCCAACATTTCATCGTTCCACTTGCGTTCTTTTACCGTAAATATAAATACCACAAGAGCGATTGCCATTATGCCGCAAACCGCCGAAACGAATATCGTGTAGCTCATCATCTGATTTCTTACGGCGCCGGTATTGAACAGCATACCCAGTCCGAGCACAACTATTCCGCCGGCGGTACCCATAAGATTGATTATTGCGTTTGCTTTGCTGCGCAACGGTTTTAACGTCACATCGGGCATCAACGCTACCGCAGGCGAACGGAAGGTCGCCATCGAAATCAACGTCAGGAGCAGCACGATTATAAATATTACCATAAGGTACACGTTGTTTGCGCTTACGCTTTTTGCAAATTGCGATTCCGCGCTGGAAACTACGGAGGAATAAGCGTTGCTCAAACGTCCGTCTATTTCCGAGCTCGAAACTACGTCGTAACTGTCGGCATCGTTGATTACCAGATATTCGCCGTTGGCGTTTTTGAGATATAGCCGATACGTTTCGACGTTTTCTGCGCGCGAGTACGTATAGAACAAATCGTAGTTGACTTGTTTGGTCCGCCACTCCGTAAGAGTGTCGCGCTCCCCTTGTCCCAACTCGGCGTACGTTCTACCGTCGTTTGAGCCGTAGTAAATTTTTACAAGCTCGTTTAGCTCCGCTTCGTCCGTAGGCATAGTCTGTTTGTTCGTGTACCAAGCTTCGAGGCGGGTTTTCTGTTCGGGCGAGAGTTCGTCGTAAGTTTTGTTGTAGTACATTTTCGCCGCGTAATCCTGCAACGCGTACGTAGAGGGAACGCCGTTGTTCGTTACGCTTTGATATTCTTTGTTTTCGATGGTGTAGTTTTGCGACCAGTACAGTTCGGTGTTGCCGTCCGTAAGTTTCGACAGCTGCGCGTTATCTACGAAAGTAAGTCCTACAAAGCATACTATCGCGCATATCGTGCCTATAACGATGTAGGGCGTGCGTTTTCCGAATCGCGTTTTCGTTTTGTCGGACAGCGCGCCGAATATCGGCAGCATAAACAGCGCCAATATATTGTCGAGAGACATTATCA
>JAMPAB010000048.1 GCA_023667435.1 Corallococcus sp.
AAAAACAAGCAAACATAAAAAAATCCCTATGCCTCAGCATCGGGAATTTTTTTTACCGTCAATTCGCGCTAAACGAAAGAACTCTCAATTCGAACGAGAGTTCTTTCGCGTATTAAGTCAATATTTGTCAGATTTACGTTTTTCTAAGTCGCGCGCACAAACGCTCGTACGAAATCGTACTTACTTGTTATCTGCCGTAATGCACCGCTAAGACGTTTTTAATAACGAAATACATTTTATTCGCGTCGTTATGTTCAAAAAGTTTGTTTATTGCGTTTCGTACTTTATAAAGGCATAATATTTGCGCGCGTCATTTTTTCGGTATCAATATCAACGGCACAAGCATTTCTTCCGTCAAAGACGTGTGGTGTCCTTTGAAAACAAATCCGTCCGCAGGAAAGAATAATGCCTGTTTGTGCGTATAGGTGCCTATCGCGATATAATCTCCGAGCAAATATTCTTTATTTCCGATATCGCCGAAAAATCCCCGTTTGACTAATTTTTTACTCTCTGTCAGTTTGAAATCACGACCGTATTTTGACGTGAAGTATTTGCAAAATTCTTTCTTCTTGTCGGATTTTACTTTAAACGCAATCGCGCGAGGTTCCATATACGGTTTTGTTTCCAACATTCCGTACAGCTTTTCGTCTTCGTATAAATTTACGTTTCCCTCGACGTCGATTTGTCCGTGATCGGCGGTTACTATAAACAACGTATCGGACGTTTCGCAAACCAGTTGTTGCAAACGGCGTGAAATGTCCTGCAGCAGTTCTTTTGTTTTAGGGCAAGTTACTCCGTATTCGTGCATAGAACGGTCGGGTTCGTTGTTGTAAGCGTATACGAATTGTTTCCCGTCTTTGGCGCAAATCGACTTTATATCTTCGAAAAATTCTCCCATATCCAAATTCCATACCGTATTGCGGTCAGGTCGCGCGACGTTGACGTACGGAGGAAATACCGTATTTATCCGATATTCGGTATTTGTCGCTTCGTCAAAGTAAAACGGAAAGCGTTCGAGCGGCGAGCAGTCTTGTACGTCGACAGGTTCGCCCGTTTGCGCGTCGGCATCGAGGAAAATCAACACGTTGCGGTCAAGCTTTTCAAAATACATACTCCAACCGAACCAGCCGTGTTCTAATGGAAGTCTGTTTGTCGTAAGAGACGTAGTAGCGCAAGTCGTGGTAGACGGAAACGTAGACTTCAAAACGGCGACGGTATTTTTGCGCAGGTAGTCGGTCTCGGGTAAATTCCTTTCGAGCGGATATATGCCCATTCCGTCAAAACAAATAAAAACAACGTTTTTGTAATTTTTGTCGAGTTCCGTTTTTAGTATAGGCAGCGTGGCGTTCCCGTTCGGCGCTCCCAAAAATTCCGCAAGCGTTGCCGATATATTTAAATTGCAATGTTTAAAATCGGGTAATATAAATTTTTTCATACGTATTGCAAAAAGGCAAGTACCGCAATACCTGCCCGAAGTTTGTTTATTCCTTTTTGTCCGACCCGTTTTTCTTTCCGAACGCGCCCTTATGCTTTTTTTGTTCGTCCATATCGTTTGTCAGCGGAGTTTTGATATCGTTTAGTTCCAAATCCGTCAAAGCGCCGTTTTTACGTTCGATCTTGATTTCCCATTGAATAAGGAACGTCAACGCCGCGCGCAGCAGAATGATTGCGCCTAAAATCAACAGTTCTTCCCATTCGCGTACGACAACGGTACGCAACAGCTCTCCGCCCATTTTAAATTCCAACGAAAGAGCGATTCCTTCGGCGAGTTTTAGGCGGGTATGTTTCTGCCGTTTAAATAGACCGATAACTGCGGATATGACGGCGTGTACCAGTACGACAATGCCGATCAGTTCGATTATCAAAACCAGATAATTTACGACTAGGTCGAAGATATATCTGATTTGCTCGTAAACGGCGTCGGTGGGTTTAGTTGCTTCTTCGAAGAAAGCTAAAAAATTCAACATAGGTGCTCCAAATTGTCTTGCGCTTATAAAAACGTCGATTTTTTAAGTTTAAGACATTGTTTTAATATCAATACTATAACATGTCTTTGCCGATATTGCAATACCCAATTTTATCCGTTTAAGACGGATTATTTAGCGTTTGAGTTTTTAGAAAAATCTTGCGCCGTTACGACTTGCAATTATGGATATTATTTGGTATAATATAATCAAAAACAATGAACTTACAATCAACAGAAATATCCCTTAAATGTGAGTTATTATGTTTCGAGGTTAAATAGATATCATTCGATGATATAATACAATACGAACGACTATTAACGACGTTTAAGCACAATTAACTACAGCCAACTACAATTATACAACACATCACGTTAATGACAGTATATTGCCGTAAACATTGTTCGTGTGTGTTATATAATATAATCAAAAATAATCAACTTGCAATCAACCCAAATAACCATCGAATGTGAGTTGTTCGTACTTTGAATTGATAATTTATCATTCGATGATATTATATAATCAAAAATAAGAATCACGCGCTGCAGTTTACGGATAAGGAGATGTAGTATGAGTAAGCTCAAAGAATTACGCATTGTTGACAATTTTTATCAGACGTCGTCGTTTTATCCCATGCCCACGATACTGATAGGTACCGTAGCGGAAAACGGACAAACGAATCTCGGCGCATATTCGCTGTGTTTTCCGTATTACATTGCAGGTAAGGATTACTATGCGATGATACTGGAATGTCGCAACAGTTCCAATACCGCGCAAAATATTTTGCGTACAAAACGCGCGACGTTGAATTTTATAACGGACGAACGCAAGTATTTTAAAGAAGCCGTGCGTTTGGGTTTTCCGGGAGATACTACGGAAGAAAAAATGAAGGATTGCATTTTTACGTTGTCCGATAGCGACTTGGACGGAGTACGTCCTAAGTACGTGGAAGAAAGTTATCAGGTTTTCGAATGCAGTTGGGACGATCGACTCGAAGATGCGTATTTGGATAAAGCGGGTTGTTTGGAAGGATACGAACCGCCTTATCGCAATTTCAACGGGATAACGAGCAAATTCGGCGCGCATTTCATACTTAAGATCGACCGTATTTTGATGCAGGACAAATATCGCGACGCTATTATCGACAGGGTTACTCCCAAAGGATTTCCGCGCGTTCCCGTAGATTACGGTTATCGCGACAGCACTAACTTTTGGTATACTCAGTTTAAGAGCAAACCGATTTCCGAGAAGATTCCCGCAAAAGAAGGAAATGCGCAATCGGTAATTTACGCCGCTTCGCGTATAGATCCCGACGTTAAGTTTACAGACGAAGCGTGCGCAAAGCTTGTAAAAATACCTCGCGTATTCTTAAAGGCGGCGTTAACGCAAATGGTAAAAATAGCAAAAGAAGAAGGAATAACGTTAATCGACGAAAAAGCGCTTGACGTAATCAACGACAAACGCAGACAGGAAAAGAAAGGTTAATATAACGATATAGATCAGAGGAGGCATACTATGTGTACTGCGGCAACTTACAAAACAAAAAGCTTTTATTTCGGGCGCACGTTCGACTACGAGTTTTCTTACAGGGAGGAAGTTACGGTAACCCCGCGCAACTATCCGTTTGTTTTGCGAAACGGCGGAGAAATAAAAAAACATTTCGCAATGATAGGTGTTGCGTTCGTTACGGATATTCCTCTTTATTACGACGCCGTAAACGAAAAGGGACTGTCTATGGCGGGACTTAATTTCGTCGGCAATGCCTGCTATAACGACGTTAAGGAAGGAAAAATCAATCTTGCGCAATTCGAGTTCATACCGTATGTTTTGGGACTGTGCGCAACCGTTGACGAAGCGGTAAAGCTGCTTAAAAACATCAACGTTACAAATCAGGCGTATAGCGACAGCTTGCCGATTTCTTCGTTGCACTGGATAATCGCCGACAGCAACAAGGCAGTCACGGTAGAGTGCGTACGCGGCGGAATGAAAATCTACGACAACCCCGTCGGCGTGTTGACTAACAATCCGCCTTTTGAAGAGCAAATGTTCAATTTGAATAATTATATGCATTTGTCGCCGCGTCAACCGAGTAACTCTTTTTCGGATAAGCTTCCGCTTAAAACGTACAGTCGCGGTATGGGGGCGTTGGGTTTGCCGGGAGATCTGTCGTCGCAATCGCGTTTTGTACGCGCCGCGTTTGTCAAATCGAATTCCGTATCGGGCGAATCCGACGAAGAAAGCGTCAATCAGTTCTTTCACATTTTGGGCGCTGTGGACCAGCAGCGCGGCTGCTGCGAAGTGGACGAGGGGCAGTACGAGATTACGATTTATACGTCTTGCTGTAATACCGATACGGGCGTTTACTACTATACGACGTACGAAAATCATTCCGTTACTGCGGTAGATATGCGCGCCGAAAACTTAGACGGGAACGCTCTTGTCCGTTATCCGCTGGAACGGCGCGAACGCATTGCGTTTGTTAACCGTAAAGGATAAAACCGATTTACCGTCTTTGTATCGAGAGTAAGCGTCGTCTTGCAAATGAAATATTTCCTCCGATAATTTTTAGACGAATTTGCGGCGGTTAAGGCATTTTAATAAAACGTTCGTCTTGTATAAAAAATCGTTTTCGGTTTAACCGTCGGATAGAGTATAAATAAAGGGGTTGTCGCGTTAGGCGGCGATAACCCCTTTGAAATGCGTATAAAACAAAATTCGTACGCAATAAACAGCTTAAAAATTTATAAAGCAGCGGAATTTCCGAATAATCTTCGGCAATTTTTTTCGATGTATTGCCGTAGCAAAAACAATAGGGCGTCGCAGTTTTCCTGCCTGCAACGTCCCTTTTTCTTTGAATCGACGGTACCGTCCTTGCGATAGAAAACAGCTCTGCGTCTATTTCTCTTTTTTGGGAAAATCTTCTATTGCGTCCGATACGTCTTCGCCGTTTCCGATTTTAGCGAGCATCGCCCACCAAGCGTCGCGTGCGTCCTGCCAATTAGGCATAATTTGATAATAATCGCCCATGTACTTCATAATCGTTCCGTATTCGTACATAAAGTCGTCGTTTTCGTATATGTCTATTTCGGCGCTGCCGTTTACTATCTTGCGGACCGGCCAATAAGAAGATACCGTCACTGCTTTACTGTACACGTCGTCGTTTTCCGTTATATATTTTATAAACGTTTTCGCCGCATCTATACGAGCGTCGTTGCCGTTGTCAAATACTCCGAACCCCCAAATTCCGCCTTGCAGTTTCGGCGCGCCCTCTTCGGTAGGAAACGCCATAGGCATCACGTTAAAATCCATATTGGGGTTATTTATGATTTGCTGTACGGCAAGCGCCGCGCTCCAACAGAAACACATCGCCGTTTCTTTTTTGCAGAAGTTACTTATAGCGTCGCCCGAAGCGGCTTCGCTGTTGAATTTAATCCCGTCAAGCGACACGAGAAGTTCCAACGCTTTTATGTTGTCCTTACTGGCTACCGTATATTCCGTGTGCGCGCTATCGGTAAAAGAACCGCCGTACAAATTAGTTACCAAAGCTCGCGTACCTTGATCGCCGCTTTGATTCTTGCAGTATACTTCTGCGGCAGTTCCGTACTTCTCGGCGATTTTCTTTACGGCTTTTACAAAATTCTCCGTAGTCCACGTATGCGTGAAATTGCCTTCGGCGTCTTTATCGAGAAATTGCAGCGCGTCCGCTTCTTCGAACATATCGTAATTTATCGCCATACAGTGCGCTGTCATGCATATGGGAACTTCGTAATACTTTCCGTCTGCGGCTTTGCAGGCGCTATTAACGTTTGCATCTACCGTTTGCGCCGTTTCCGATTGCCACAAATCGGACAAATCCGCCATCATACCGTTTACGCCCCAATTCGCGACTAAACGCTCCGGTCCTTCGAGAACCAGGTCGGGCAATTTATTATTCTTCGCAGCATTGTTAATTTTCTCGTCGCCGGTATTATAGTCGAGAAATTCCACCGTAATATGGATGTTCGGATACGCTCTGTGAAATCTTGTGAGGATATTCGATACCGACGTGGTATTGCCCCAATTTCCTACGGGAAAAGTCCACAAAGTGATTTCCGTAATTTCCTGCCCGTTGTCGTCGGGATTCGGCGGATTGACTACGACGCCGCACGAACTCATAAGCACGACGGATAAAAGCAAACATATTAAAGTAAACAGCTTTTTCACGAAAAGTCTCCTTTAGTAAAATTTTTATCCGAGATATTTCTTTAATAAGTCCAACAATCTGTCTAAGTCCAGAGGTTTTGCAATATGCGCGTTCATACCGCTGTCATAACACTTTGCTACGTCGTCGGCAAACGTATCGGCGCTTACCGCGATTATCGGGACGGTTTTAGCGTCGTCGCGCTCGAGCTGCCGAATGGCTCGCGCAGCTTCGAATCCCATCATTATAGGCATACGTAAATCCATAAGAATGACGTCGTAGCAGTTAGGTTCGGAGGCGGCAAATTTATCTACGCAAATTTGTCCGTTTTCCGCCCATTCGGCTTTCATTCCGAGCTCTTCCACCAACTCGCTTGCAATTTCCCAGTTCAAGTCGTTGTCTTCGGCGATTAAGACCCGCTTGCCGTGTAAATCGACGTCGTCGGAAACAGTCTTTTGTTTTTCTTCCGAACGGAAGGACACCGTCTGCGCTTGCAGAATCGGACGCAATCCGTAATACAGGCTGGAACGGAACAGCGGTTTGCGAATAAAGTCTTTTACGCCGAGTTCTTCGCGTTTGGCTTCGAGTTCGTCCATTTCTCCGACGGTAAGCATTACTACGGGTAGCGAATCTCCGAATTTTTGCGCTAATTTTTTAGTTGCGACTTCTCCGTCGGAATCAGTGATATTCCAATCGACCAACGCAAGCGCGTAAGGCGTGCCGCTGTTGTTCTTATCTTCTATCATGTCGAATGCTTGCGCAAGTTCGGCGCACGACTGCGCAGTAAGTCCCATCGATTCCAAAGCTTCGACGGCAAGCGCGGCGGCGGTGGTGTCGCCGTCCAGCACAAGCACGCTGTTTGACGCTAGCGTAAGTTCTTTCTCTTGCGACGCAGTAGTTTCCATGTCGACGACAACGCGGAAGGTACTTCCCTTGCCCTTTTCGCTTTCGACCGTAATAGTTCCTCCCATTGCGTCCACAATGCTTTTCGTAATTGTCAAACCCATTCCGCCGCCTGCAGCTTTCTCTACGCGGGCATTGTCTTCTCTTGCGAAGGCATCGAATATCCTTTCTTTAAACTCCGCCGACATACCGATACCGTCGTCTTGCACGCACAGAATGGAGCTTATGTATTCGGGTCCTTTCGGCGACGGTTCTTCATACAAATCTACGCGTATATTGCCGCCTTCCGGCGTAAATTTAATGGCGTTTCCCAAGATATTAAGCAGTATCTGATTCAGACGCACTCTGTCCGCGCATACGTTTTCATGATAAATATCATGAAGGTATACGTTGAAATTCTGATTTTTTTCCTGAACCTGCAACTCGATAATAGTCGCAACGTTTTGTATTATCTCGCGTAAAGAAAGCGGTTCTATATTCAAAATCAGACTTCCGCTTTCCACTTTAGCCATATCTAGCATGTCGCTGATAAGTCCGAGCAAATGACGACTGGATACGTGGATTTTTTTGAGGCAGGAAAGTACGCGGGGCGGATTGTCTATATTGCCTATGGCGATATTAGTCATACCCATTATACCGTTCATGGGCGTGCGGATATCGTGGCTCATATTTGACAGAAATTCGTTCTTTGCCGCATTGGAACGTTCCGCCGCCTTTCTGGCATCGTCGAGCGCGTGCATTTGTTTTCGCGCTCCTATGATATAGAGAATGAATACCGCCAGGATTGCCGCAACTATAATGATACAACCGCTGAGAGTAATGGTGAACCAACGAATTTGCAATGCGTTTACCGCATCGTCTACATAACCGTGAGAAGTCTTTACGAGTAAATGCCAACGCGAATTAGGCAAATTAGTGCAATGTACCGTCCAACGTTCGCCGTCAATCATAACCTGGTCGTTGTAATCGAGTCCCGCTTTCATTGCGTTTTGTAACTGTTCGGCATATTGTTCCGCCGTTTTGCCGTTGTACGTTTCGTAAGCGTTCTTTATGCGGTCGAAGTAATTATCTTCCGCTATGTCGTCGCTACGCAGCACATAGCTTCCGTCCGTACGGAAAATCATATATTCGAGGCTTTGGCTTTGTATGTTATTTTCCAGCGTATCGCCGAGATATTTTGTGGGAAAACCTGCCACGAGAGCAATACTCGTCTCGTCGTCATCCATAGGATAACTTGCCGGTACTCCGAACAACGCAAGCGGAACGTTGTTTTTGTCTTTTCCAGCGCAAACGTTGTACTGCCCGCCCTGTACCGATTCGTACAAATCGTCGGGAACGTCCGCCTCGATAGCCGCGCCGTAAATCATTTCGAATTTGTATTCGTTTCCGTCTTTGCGGTAAAGTGCCAAATAATCGAAATCCATAGACCGCGCGTTTTGACTGAGTTCTACGCGCATAAACGTCCGATTCGTTACTCTGCCCGGCGGTACCGAATGCACAAGCGATTCTACCTGAGATAGACGCAATTCTATTACGGTGCCGAAGTGCGAAGCTACCTGCTCGCTTATATCAGTCATATAGTAAGTTCCCAGTTCGCTTATCGCGTTTCCGCCCATTCTGTTCATAAGCGCAAGCTGAACGCTGAATATGATGATACACAACACGGCTATCAAAATAAGACTTATATTCAAAAACAGTTGCGTCTTTTTCTTCATGATGATTCTCCGAATAAATACCGTGCCGCAAAATAATGATCGCGCGATATACAGTATTATGTATTGTAGCATTTTTGCACGGCAAAATCAAGCGCTTCTTGTAAAATGTAATATATTTATGATAAATTACGCACAAAATCAAAAATAAAAGAAAACCCGACACAATTATTCGTGTTGGGTTGACGTTAGTAGGAGCAAGCGGACTTGAACTATTGATCCCACCCTGTATCCCGCGTTGCTCGACGTAACAGTGTTTGTCGCAACGAACTAACAGTGGCTACGCAATGGTGTCATTTTTGTGTTTGTCAATTTTGCTTATAAACAAGTTCTACGCTCATTCACCCACATAAAAAGTACCGATTACGCAGTACCGATAGAAATACTACAACTTTCAAATTATGTTAAAACGCAATTTTGACAATGTTACTTACTCTTTTTTCTCGGATTGAATACGCAATTCCATCCTCTTTTGTTTGGCAATCGCATCTATATGCGGCGCAAAAAGTTCTATATGTCCGCAATTTTGGCAAGCGTACGCGTTGACGTTAAAATATCCTTCCGTTGCAAGGATTTCGCCGATAGAAGTCGATACAAATGCTGTAGCGCCGCAAATATGACATTTTAAAACTATCTTTTCATTCATAATAGAATAACTCCTTTAACATTAGTAAATTTAAATGCCCCTCTTTTAGTAGATTCAGTGTAACTAAACGATGCAAAACCGGCGGCGTTCAGTTTCACTTCATGTTCTGTTTCTCCCAACATATACGTAATAGAGCAATCTTTGTATAATCCCGAAACCGCGCCGTAAATAGTACAATTATAATTCCAATAGTGAATTGATCCGTTTGCCGCATTACCATGATTGTTAAGAACCTTATCAATTGAGAGATAATATTCGTAATTGTCCATAGTTAATTCTATGATTTGATCTTTATTGTTCGGGTTTGAACCAAAGTCGTCCCAACAACCTGCAAATGTTAGAAACAAAAAAATGATCATTGTTACAAAAATTAACAAATATACATATCGTCTTTTATTCTTCATATCCCCTCCATAAAATAAAAAACGCGCCAACCGAAGTTGACGCGCAAAAACGCAAACCCCGATTGTCGCCAAACAAATTCAATGCAATACGGATATTCGCGCACACACTTTGGGAATTTGCATTTTTATCAAATTCAAAAGCATATGCGCAAAAAACGGGTAAATAAAAGAATACCCTTTTATTGCATCTATCAAATTTGTTTGGCAATGTCAGTATAACATAACGGAAGGTTAAAATCAATAGTTGAAACGAAAAAGATTATTGATGTCGGCGCACTTTATTTTTTATTTTCAATATTCAATATGATTTAGCAAATTATTGTAAATTAAGATGCGTCTAACGTATTGACAACGGACGCATAATATATTACAATTTACATATACTTAAAGTAAGGAGAAATGTTTATGAAAGCAAGTATGAATATTAAGGTAGATACGGAAATCCGCGACGAAGCAAAAGTGTTGTTTGGCAAGATGGGTTTAGACATGACAACGGCAGTCAATATGTTTTTGCTTGCTGCCATTCGCGAAAACGGTATCCCGTTCAAAGTAACCGCAACAACCGAGCAGGAACGTATAGAACAAGTCCTTGCTTCTAAACTACTTACAGCCGAAGCGCAGGAAAAAGCGGGCGAAATGAGAAGTTTCGACTTATTCGCTGCGGAGATGAAGCAGAATTATGGAATCTAAATACAAAAGCATAATCGTCAAGCAAGCGGAACAAGATATATCTCAAACGCTTGCGTACATAAGTAACGAACTACATAGTCCTAAATCTGCGCAGAAACTACTGCAGGATTTAATTAGCACAGTAGACACAATAACGTCCTTCCCGTATTCTATGGCAACGCTCAAGGACATAAAGATTCCTAACGGCGACATTTACCGCAGGGCGGAAGTCAATAACTTTGTACTAATATACAAAGTAGTTGAGGGAGTAAAAGAAGTCCGCATTATGGCGGTATTCTACGCCCCTTCCGATGTCTCCGCAAGATTAACAAAACGCATATAATTTGTGTAATAACTTGACGTAATGTCCGCAAGTAAGAAGCGGTAGAGAATGATCTTCTCAATTATCATAGTCGTTTTTCAAATTCAATCAATACGCCGAAATAGTCCTTACAAACAAATAATACGAACCGCGTTACATTGTGGTTCGTATTATTCAAGACTGGTAGGAGCAAGTGGACTCGAACCACCGACCCCCACCTTATCAGGGTGGTG
>JAMPAB010000049.1 GCA_023667435.1 Corallococcus sp.
TCTGCGATATTGTAAACAAACAATCTTAAAAGAAATTGAAACCTCTGCAAACGCCGCGCGATATACAAATTCTGCAATGAAAAGTAGATATATTTTTGTTGCAAAATATCCAACGTTGTGATATACTTTATGAGGTTTAATTCGCATTCGCGCAATATTCGTCCGTTGTGCCGAGTTTGCCGCTCGGTTGCGTGCGAAGTTGACGGCGCGGAGAGGTTAAAAACAATAAAAAATAAGGAGAATATTTGAAATGGCAGTAGTATCTATGAAACAGCTTTTGGAAAGCGGCGTTCATTTCGGACACCAAACCAGAAGATGGAACCCCAAAATGAAGAAGTATATCTACGCAGAGCGTAACGATATACATATTATCGACCTTCAACAAACGGTAGCGCAAGCGGAAGTCGCTTACACATTCGTACGCGATATCGCGGCATCGGGCAAACCCGTTTTGTTTGTAGGAACGAAAAAGCAAGCGCAGGAAGCTATAAAGACAGAAGCGGAACGCTGCGGAATGTATTATGTAAACAACCGTTGGCTGGGCGGCACGCTTACCAACTATAAGACGATTAAGTCCCGTATCGAAAGACTTCACAGCATCAACCAAATGGAAAAGCTCGGCGAACTCGACGTACTTCCCAAAAAGGAAGTTGCAAAGCTCTTGGAAGAGCGCGACAAGCTCGAAGCAAATCTCGGCGGTATCAAGGATATGAAGGGAATGCCCGGTTGTATCTTTATCGTAGACCCCAAGAAGGAATCCATTGCGGTAGCGGAAGCGCACGCGTTGAATATACCTATCGTGGCGATAGTAGATACGAACTGCGATCCCGACGAAGTAGACGTAGTTATACCCGCAAACGACGATGCAATCGGCGCAATCAAAGTTATCGCGTCCATCATTTCCGGCGCGGTAATCGAAGCTAAGGAAGGCGTTGTTATGACGGCTCCCGAAGACGACGAAAAAGAAGAAAAAAACGAACAACCCGTAGCTGAGGAGGAAGTTACTAATGGCTAATTTTACAAACAAAGACGTAATGAAGCTTCGCGAACAAACAGGCGTAGGTATGATGGACTGCAAGAAAGCTCTTGTGGAAACCGACGGTAATTTCGAAGAAGCAGTAAAATATCTTCGCGAAAAAGGTATGGCGTCCGCCGCTAAAAAAGCAAGTCGCGTTGCCGCAGAAGGACTTGTAAAGTGTCTTGTTGCGGAAGACAAGAAGACGGCGGTCGCAATCGAAATCAACTGCGAAACGGACTTCGTTGCCAGAAGCGATCAATTTATCGCTTTGGTAGACAATCTTGCCAATCACGCGTTACGTTCCGACGCTGCGACTGTAGAAGCGCTTTCGGAAGAAAAATATTATCTTGACGGCAGCAAAACGGTTAACGTACTTATTGCGGAAGCTACTGCCGCAATCGGCGAAAAGATTTCTCTGCGCAGATTTACCAAGTTTTCGTTGAACGAAAGCGGAATAATCGCCAGCTACATTCATATGGGCGGAAAAATCGGCGTTTTGGCAGAGTTTAAGAGCGCCGCTCCTCAAGCGGATTTGCAGGAACTTGCATTTAACGTTTGTATGCAAATAGCCGCAAGCAAGCCTCAGGTTATTTCCGTTGCCGATTGCGATCCCAAAGCGCTCGAAGCCGAAAGAGAAATTTTGACCGCTCAGGCGCAAAACGAAGGCAAGCCGGCCGCCGTTATTCAGAAGATGGTCGAAGGACGTCTCCACAAGTATTACAAGGACGTATGCTTGCTTGAACAGGAATACGTACGCGACTCCGCTTTGTCCGTTAAACAAGTAATTGCCGACGTTGCTAAGAAGACGGGCGCCGACATAACCGTTACGAGATTCGTTCGTTACGAAATGGGCGAAGGTATCGAGAAACGCGTTGATAATTTTGTCGACGAAATTGCCGAACAAATGAAAAATATCAAGTAATCACCGCTTTTTAAGAGGGAACAATTTAGCTTATTGTTCCCTTTTTCCAAACATAACAATGAATGTATTAGGAGTGTTATGACCGAATATAAACGCATAGTAATTAAAATCAGCGGAGAGGCGTTGTCCGACGGCAGTAATGCGATTAGCGGAAAAAGCGCCGAAATACTTGCGACGCAACTTAAAGAGATAGTAAAAATCGGAGTGCAGACTTGCGTAGTCGTTGGCGGCGGAAATATCTGGCGCGGCAGAACAAGCGCGGGTATGGACCGAACGACTGCGGACAGCATCGGTATGCTTGCCACAGTCATGAACGGTTTGGCGCTTAGCGAAGCTTTGACTGCTTGCGGCGTAAAAAACAAAGTGGTGTCGTCTCTTTCCGTAGCTAACGTCGTAGACGCAGACAGCGTATCCGACGTTATAGAATATCTTAACGAAGGCA
This sequence comes from Corallococcus sp., assembly GCA_023667435.1. Taxonomy (GTDB): domain Bacteria; phylum Bacillota; class Clostridia; order Christensenellales; family CAG-314; genus Fimimonas. The sequence continues at coordinate 2,383 of JAMPAB010000049.1, forward strand.
AGTTGGTAATATTCGTAGGAGGAACGGGACTTCCGTATTTTTCGACGGATACCGCTCTTACGTTACGCGCTTGCGAAATTCACGCCGACGCAATTTTCTTTATGAAAAACGTCGACGGAATTTACGACAGCGACCCGAAAACGAATCCTAACGCCAAAAAGTACGACGAAATTTCTTTCGACAGAATTTTAAAAGATAATTTGCAGGCGATGGATATGACTGCCGCCGCGATGTGCCGCGAATACGGAATGACGGCCGTTGCTCTCGGGAAGGACGAGAAAAACGGGATTCTGCGCGTTTTAAAAGGAGAAAAACTCGGTACAATAATCAAATAAGTGTTGAAATTTTCTTGTCGTTGTTGTACAATTAAGATAATAAACTAATCAGGAGAGTATTATGAATTACGCTAACCCTCAAATAGAAGAATTATTTATGAATTTCGAAATCAGTTGCGATAAAGCGATTTCGTATATGAAGGGAGAATACAATCTGATGCGTGCAGGTCGCGCTAATCCTAAGCTGGTGGAAAATATCAAAGTGGATTATTACGGAGCGATGACGCCTATCAATCAAATGGGCAATATTTCCGTTCCCGAATCGAGAAGTCTGCTTATTACCCTATGGGATAAATCTGCGTTAAAAGCTGTGGAAAAAGCCATTCTTGCCGCTAATATAGGCGTTACTCCTCAAAACGACGGTACGGTAATTCGCCTGACGTTCCCCGCCCTTACCGAAGAACGTCGCCGCGATTTGGTCAAGCAGGTCAAGAAACTTGCCGAAGATACCAAAGTAGTATTGCGTAACGCGCGCAGAGACGTTATGGAAGGTCTCAAAAAGGAAAAGAATTCAAAAACCGTTTCCGAAGATTTAATCGCCGATTACGAAGCGGAAGTTGACAAGTCTCTTGCAAAAATGACGGAAACAGTAGATAAGCTGTCTAAGGAGAAGGAAGCGGACGTAATGTCTGTGTAAGTTGAATGAATTTCATAGACTTAATTGGACTTGAAGTTTGCGAAGCCGAAGGTAAGTTGGTTGAATCAGGTATAACAAACTTCAAGTTTGTTTATTATGTAGATAGGAAGCAATCCGAATTCGACAAGGAGATTGTAACGGCAGTAAGGCAAAAAGATGACGCTTTGGAGCTGATAGTGTGCCGTTACTTATTTGCGGTTAAATGAACGTTCCCAAACATGTTGCAATTATAATGGACGGTAACGGACGCTGGGCGAAGGGAAAAGGTCTCCCGCGCGTTTACGGACATAAGAAAGGTTTAGACGTTGCCGAAAAGATTATCGACTATTCGTTATCGCTGGGCGTAGAGTATCTGTCCTTATACGTTTTTTCCACCGAGAATTGGAAACGTCCCGTCAAAGAAATCAACTCGCTCTTTGCGTTGGCGGATAAATATTTGAGCAGACTGGAAAGTTTTTGTAAAGACAGGGTACGCGTCGTTGTCTCGGGCGAGCGCGAAGGATTGCCGCAAAGTTTGATTGACAAGATCGATGCGGTCAAAGAAAAAACGAAAAATTTCGATAAAATATGCGTTAATTTGTGCATTAACTACGGCGGACAGAACGAAATAGCCGAAGCCGTCAAGAAAGTTAACGCGCAACATCTTGCCGTAACGGTAGAGAACATACGCGCAAATCTTTACAATTCGTTCATTCCGCAGCCCGATCTTATCGTACGTACGGGCGGACAGAAAAGATTGTCTAATTTTCTGCTGTTTGAAAGCGCTTACGCCGAATTGTATTTTACGGATACTTTTTGGCCTGATTTCAGTTGCGAGGAGTATAATTCTATTTTAGAGGATTATAATAGAAGAACTCGTAATTTCGGAGGAATAGTTGATGATTAATAAAAAATCATTGATAAACAGAATATGGGTCGGCGCGCTGATTTTTATAGTAATGGCGGGAATGATTGCGCTTAATATATATTTCCCGAATTACGTCAACGACGACAGTTCCGACAGCTTCGTCAGTGGACGCGCGCTTAATTCCGCGTTGGTATCGGTGTTGATTTTTCTTTCCGTATTGGAAATGCGCCGCGCTTTCGGGAAAGAGCGTATACCCGATTGTTTCAGTTGGCTTTTGTGGCTGTACGGAATAGGCCTTGCCGTTATGTACAGCTTGTTCGGTTACACGGGCATCATCTTTTTTACGATGGTCGTTTTCATTGCCGCCGTAGTTACTTCGCTTATCAAAAATCGCGTCGACAGTCTTATTTACATAGCTTTTATTCTGGTATATCCGGGACTGTTTATGGCGACGCTGTTATATCTCAACCGTTCGGCTTCTACTCGGCAAATCGTTTCGCCGGAGTTGTTTCCTTTCTTGGAAAGCGACATCTGGTCGTTTTTGGGAGACGGCCGCTCGACAAATCTGCTGCCGTTAAACGCCATATCGTTTGCCTTTGTATTCATCGTGTCCGCTTGCACAGACGTCTTCGCTTTCTTTGTGGGAAGCTTATTCGGAAAGCATAAGCTCTGTCCTAAGATAAGTCCGAAAAAGACTGTCGAAGGAGCGATAGGCGGTATCTTCGGAGGAATCGTAGGCTCGGCGATAGTGTTCTTCCTGTTCGATTTCGCTCCGGAAAGCGTTTTCGGCGCGCAATTCGGTCTGACGTTTTCGGGATACGGTTTGTCTACGTTGCAAATTGTTCTTACGTATGTGATAATCGCGCTCGGTGGTTCGGTTTCTACGCAAATAGGCGACTTGATAGCAAGTCAGGTCAAACGTTACTGCGAAATAAAGGATTACAGCCGTATTTTAGGCGAGCACGGCGGTATAATGGATAGATTCGACGGCATAATGATAACGTCTGTTTTAGTGTCGTTCGTATTTATGTTTATTTATTGATATCGAGTCGTTATGAAGAAAGTTGCTATTTTAGGCAGTACGGGTTCTATCGGCACTCAAGCTCTGGACGTAATGCGCCGCTATCCCGATAAATTAAAGGTTCATTCGCTTGCGGCGTACTCGAACACGGAAAAGCTCGCCGAGCAATGCAGGGAATTTTCTCCGCAGTATTCGGCGTTGATTAGCGTTGACGGCGAAGAATGTCTTACGGCCGCAGTAAAGTCCTGCGATGTTGCGTTGGTAGCTACCAGAGGCATCTGCGCATTGGAGAGTATTTTATACTGTTTGGATAACGGTATCGACGTTGCATTGGCAAATAAGGAAGCGCTGGTATGCGGCGGCGAACTGATTATGAGTAAGCTGTCCGAAAGCGAATCAAAGTTATTCCCCGTAGACAGCGAGCATTACGCTATCAGTCAATGCTTGAAAGGCAGAGACTCGAATTCTTTGAAAAAAATTCTGCTTACCGCAAGCGGAGGTCCCTTTTGGGAAGAGAATAAAGGCGATTTACGCCTTATCTCGGCAGCTCGGGCGCTTCGTCATCCAAACTGGAATATGGGCGCTAAAATTACCGTAGACAGCGCTACGATGATGAATAAAGCGTTGGAAGTTATAGAGGCCTGTCACCTTTTCAATTTAGACGCGGACAAAATTCAGATCGTAGTGCACAGACAAAGTATCGTACATTCTATGGCGGAATTCGTCGACGGCAGCGTAATTGCGCAAATGTCGCTTCCCGATATGCGTCTGCCTATTCAGTCCGCGTTACTGGGTGAAACGGGCGGAGCGTTTGTCCAAAACGTCGATTTCGAGCGTCTGCTGACGTTGACGTTCGAAAAATGCGATTTCGACAAATTCCCCTGCGCACGTCTGGGGTATGAAATATTCGATTACGCGCCGTTATGCGCTACGGTTATGAATTCCGCAAACGACGCATGCGTTGAAAAATTTTTGCAGGGGCGGTTGTCTTTTGCCGATTTTTACAATATAATAACTCGTACTGTGGAACGTTTTCAAAATCAGTGCAAGGATTTCGACGTTACCGTAGAAAATATACGCAAATTCGACAAGCTTGCTGAAGAATACGCCAAACAGCTTATCGACGGAGATATATGTTAACTTTACTATGTGATTTCTCATCGGTTATGACGACAATATGGCACGTTTTGTTGGCATTTATTATATTGATGATAATGGTGCTTATACACGAAACAGGTCACTATGCCGCAGGTAAAGCGTTGGGATTTCAAATTAACGAATTTTCAATCGGTATGGGTCCGAGAATCTTTTCGAAAAAAAAGAAAAACGGAGAGGTTTTTTCTTTGCGCGCGTTACCGTTGGGTGGATTTTGCGCATTCGAAGGAGAAAACGAGGATGGAACGGATAATCCAGCGTCGTTCAATAGCCAAAAACCATGGAAAAGATTAATCGTTCTTTTCAGCGGCGCCTTTTTTAACTTTGTATCTGCGATTATTATAGGCATCATCGCATTCGGCTGTTACGGCGATAACGTTGCATACGTAAAGAAAGTGTACGATTATGCGCCCGTAGCCAATCGTCAATTGCAGCAAGGCGATATTTTATACAAAATCAACGGTAAACGCGTGTTTATTTTGGACGACATAAGTCGTTATATGGATACGGACAAGGAGATGACGTTCGTTGTTTTACGCCCTACGACGGACGACAGCGGAGCGGTAACGTACCGCGAAGAGGAATTGAAAGGTCTTACCCGAAATGTCTTTTCTTCTTGTCAAATAACGAAAACGGACGGAGATATTATCTCGCAAGAAGGAGACCGTAAATTAACCGTAGGCGACACCGTGTATAAGTTGAACGGAGAGCCGTTGGGGGGAAAAGGAAAATTTGCGGAAATTATTTCGGACTCTGCGGGAGAATGCCGCCTCACGGTATTGGGAAGCGATGCCGTAGAATACGATTACGTAATCGACAAAACGCTATTCGACAACGGCGCAGTTACTGTTACGGACGTAGAATATAAAGGCATAGGAATGATCGTATCGTATGCCGCCTACCGTTTCGATTTCGGCGAATCCGTTGCTCGCACGTTTCCGTATTGCGGCGAAGTTGCGATGCTTGTTCTGAGGACGTTGGGCGGACTTCTGACAGGAGTAGTGGGCGTCGAGCAGGTTGGCGGACCGATTACGACTATAAGCATGACGAGCCAGATTGTTGCTACGGGATTTGCCAACGTATTAAGACTGATAGTTCTTATTTCCGTTAACCTTGCCGTATTCAATTTACTGCCTGTTCCCGCGCTTGACGGTTGCCAAATGGTATTCGTTATTATCGAATGGATCGCGCGCAGGCCTATAAACAGAAAAGTACAAAGCTATATCAACGGAATCGGTTTGATTTTGCTGATAATACTTATGGTACTGATAGATCTACTGAAGCTGTGAGCCTATGACAAAAGAAATCAAAATCGGAAATATAACGATCGGCGGCGGAAATAACGTTGCTATTCAATCTATGACGAGCGTGTCTGTTTGCGATACGGACGGCACTTTGGAGCAAATAGAACAGCTTAGAAAAGCGGGTTGCGATATTGTACGCGTGGCGGTTCCGACTAAAAAAGCGGCGGACGCTTTTGCCGTCATACGCAAACATACCGACGCGCCGCTTGTTTCCGACATACACTTCGACGCCGAACTGGCAATAAAAACTATCGAGTCGGGCGCGGATAAAACCCGTATAAATCCCGGAAATATGCCTTTAAAACAGCTGGACAGAGTTATCGACTGCGCAAAAATGCACGGCGTTCCCGTCAGAATAGGCGTAAACGGCGGTTCTATCAACAAAGATATTCTCTCCGAATGCGACGGCGACAGAAGCAAAGCTCTTGCCGAAAGTACATTCAAATACGTTGCCTACTTCGAAAGTCGCGGTTTCGACGATCTTGTTTTGTCCGTCAAAAGCAGCGACGTTAAAGAGATGATACGTGCCAACCGTTTAATTTCACGCTTGCCGTACCCTTTGCATTTAGGCGTTACGGAAGCGGGACTGATAAGGCAGGGTCTCATCAAAAATTCCGTAGGAATAGGAGCTTTGCTGCTGGACGGTATAGGAGATACGGTAAGAGTGTCTTTAACTGCCGATCCGACGGAGGAGGTCTATGCCGCAAGAGATCTGCTTGTTGCTTTGGGGTTGAGAAAAGGCGTAAACTTCGTTTCCTGTCCTACCTGCGGAAGATGCAGCGTAAAGCTGGAAGAAGTTGCAGTCGCCGTGTATAAGTACGTAGCGAATACGGAAAAAAGTATTACCGTTGCCGTAATGGGTTGCGAAGTGAACGGTCCGGGAGAGTGCAAGGAGGCCGACATAGGTATGGCGGGTTCCAATGGAAGTTTTGCGTTCTTTAAAAACGGAAAAGTTTACAAACGCGTAGTCGCCGACGAGGCGGTAGAGGAATTTAAAAAAGAGATAGATTTGATGAACAAATGATTATCGACGAACTGCAAAAACAATTTGAAGATATGCCGAATTTGCGCGCAAGAGAAATCCGAGTTGACAAACAGCTTCGGAAAGTTTTTTGCACCTTGTCTTATCCCGATCTGACTAATGTGGACGCGCAAAAACGCCGCGCCATTGCAGATTTTGTCAAATCGTTGATGCCTAAGGGATACGCTTGCGCCGTTTCTTTTGCGAACGACCGTTTTACCGAATTGAGTTTTCGCCGTTTATTAATGGAAGTGTTGAAAAGTAAGTTTCCTGTTTTTTCTAACATATCGCGCAATATGACGGTCTCGGTATCTTCCGATTCCGTTTCGGTCGAATTCAAATTAAACTCCGTCATGGAAAGAAACGTTGAGGAATCGCAATTACTGGAAAAGTTGGATGAATTTTTCAAAAGTTATACGTCTTACGTTGTTAAGATCGGCGCCGAAATAAATGATTCCGAAATATCGACAGATTTGACCGAGCAGGAAAAATTAGTTCATTTGGCCGTTAATCGCGAGCTGTTGAAACCGTCGAGATATTTCAAGGTGGACAACGTAGTGAAGCATATAGGAAAGCCTGTTTTGTCCGCGCCGATGTATATATCCGATATACGTAAACCGTCGGAGTCGTGCGTTATATGCGGAAACGTGTCGGCAAAAACGCTCAAAGCGTCTAAAAACACTCCTAATCTGTACGTTTGCAGATTTACCGTTTCGGACGCTTCGGGAGGCGCGATCCCCTGCGTGATTTTTACGCGTTTCGAGATTTCCGACGTAAAAGCCATAAAAGAATCTATGGGCAAGTCGGATGCGGAAGCGGCGACTCTTTCTCGTACGCGCGCTCTTGCAAACGACAGAAAAATGAAAAAGATGATGAACATCTATGAAGGAATGTCTGTCGTCGCGCGCGGCAAAGTCGCTTATAACAGTTTTAGCGGACAGCTCGAAATGACCGTTTACGATTTGAGCAAGTGCAATATTTCGCCGATAGGAAACGCGATGGAATATAATAAAAAAGCGGCGGCGGAGTATCTTCTCGTACATCCGGAAGTTTACGAAGAATATTCGCAGGAGACGTTTGTGCATCGGATAATCGGTAAGTCGTTGCTCTCGGATAAGAAATACGCAGTGCTGCACGTTAATTGCACGGGGTTAAACGTAACCAAAGACAAGCTTTACGCCGTTTGCGCAGTCAAACTTTCAGACGGGCATATTACGGAAAAATTTTTCACCTATATCAATCCCGAGACCGAAATCGCTCCGAATTCCTTGTCTGCTGCGGAAACTTCTTACGATAAGCTCGTTTTTTATCCTACTATTACAGAAATAGTATCGGATTTGTATAAGTTTACGTATGATTGCGACCTTATCGGAACGGATTTGCCGAAAATTTTGGATTTGCTGAATTATTATGCCGCGCCCGTAGGATACAGATTCGTCAACACGGTAGTAGCTCAGACAGAGTTTATATCGTCGCTTTTCGACAATAGCGTTTTCACAAAAAAGCCTAACTGCTCCAAAATCGACGACGTGTGCAAAAGCTGTAAAGTATCGCTTAGTAACGCGGTACTGTGTCGCGAAACCGCTATGGCGACTGCGCGCTCTATGGTTGTTCTTGCCAATAACGTCAAGTAAAAATTATTTATAATAAATACTTGTCAAAGCTTATTAGTTGTGATATAATTTGACCATAATAATTACGCAAGAACGTTTCCGTTTGTTCTCGACGTATGTTCGCCAAAGTTAATTAGTATTACTTCGGTGAGAGTGGAGCCTTTTCTCCACTCTCAACTTAATATTCGGAGGTTTTTATGGGCAAAGTGTCCGAGCAAGTGTACGCTCTTGTCAAACCTATTGCCGACAGTTTCGGTTTGGAGGTATTGGAGGTTCTGTACGAAAAAAAATACGACGGTATGAATCTCACCGTAATTATCGATAAAGACGGCGGCGTTACCATCGACGATTGCGAAAAACTTCATCGCGCAATCGACGAACCTTTAGACGATTTGGACCCGATAGAAGACGCTTACATTCTTAACGTTTCTTCTCCCGGTTTGGACAGACCTTTAAAGTCGGAGCGCGATTACCGACGTAATTTAAATAAAAAAATTCTCGTAAAGCTTTATAAACCTTTCGACGGCAAAAAGTCTTACGAAGGATTGCTCGTCGA
>JAMPAB010000004.1 GCA_023667435.1 Corallococcus sp.
AAGCGGGAATTTCGCTATCGTTCTGATTGCTTAAATCGGTTAATATTTGTTTAAAATCAAGTTGTATTTCGTCGCCTACGTTATAACCCTTGATAATATTATCGGAAACTTCCGCATAAATTTGTGTTTTATCATTTGCCTTTTCGCCTTCCGTAAGAGTAGGCACGTTTACATTCCAATTATCGAAGTCCAAAAAATATAAACGCAAAGAACGCTTATTTTCGGGATCGCCTATTTGTAAATCAAGCGACGAGCCGACGTCTACGGTTGCGCCTTCAAACAAATTTCCGACTTTTTCAATATCGCTTTCGGTAAAGCCGTTTTCGGATTTGCTTTTGATAATAAAATCGCTTACGTTTTGCGCCGCATAATATTCGGTTGCGGAATAATTGATTTTATCTTTCGACGAGCCTAATCCTGATACAAAACTTATTGACACAAGCACCATCAATATAATAGAAAACAGGCGCGTTAAATGTTTTTTGAACATACGCCCGAGCGTTTTGAAATACGTTTTCATTACCACTCGATCTCCTCGATAGGTATAGGGTGCTCGTTTACGGATATATGCGATATTTCGCCGCTTTTGATATGAATAACTTTATCCGCCATATCTTTCAGCGCGGCGTTATGCGTTACGACGATAACAAGCCGATTGCGTTCTTTACAAACGTCGTATAAAAGTTTTAATATCTTTTTACCCGTAACATAGTCCAACGCGCCCGTCGGCTCGTCGCAAAGCAGTAACTTCGGGTTTTTGGCGATTGCGCGGGCGATAGCCACGCGTTGCTGTTCGCCGCCGGACAGTTGCGCGGGAAAATTATTCATTCGTTCCTGCAAACCGACCTCTTTTAATATTTCTTCGGGTTGCAAATGTTCTTTGCAAATTTCAACGGCAATTTCAACGTTTTCGAGAGCCGTCAAATTGGGCATAAGGTTGTAGAACTGAAAAATAAAACCCACATCGTTACGGCGGTATTCGGTCAGTTCTTTTTTGTTCAGTCCCGTAACCGTTTTCCCGTCTAAAACGATTTCGCCGCTTGTCGCAGTGTCCATACCGCCGAGCAAATTCAATAGCGTAGTTTTACCCGCGCCCGAACTTCCGAGAATAACTACAAATTCACCGTTGGACAACTCGAACGACACGTTATTTAAGGCGTTTACTTCAAGTTCGCCCATTCCGTATGTTTTTCCTACGTTATTTAATGTTAAATAACTCATTTCGTGATCCCGCCTAACTATTCGCTTATAAACAATACACCGAGCGTATTTCTGCCGCAATGGCTTGTTACAATACTGCCCGCAATAGTTTCGTGTATTTCAACAAAATCAAAATTCTGCGCAACCAACTGTTTTGCCAAATCGACTAATTCTTTATCTGCGGAACTATGGGTAATAAAGCACCTTGTTCTATCATAATTCGGATATTGTGCTTTTAGGTCCTCGACGTAAGTCCGTATGCATCTTGACATACTGCCTATATATTTTTTCTTCGCAATTAGTTGTCCGTCTGCATTTTCGCAAATCATAGGATGCAGTTTCAGAACTTTTGCGCCGATCAAAGCGGCAAGCGAACATCTGCCGCCCTTATGCAAATAGTCTAAAGCATCGGGAACGAACGAAGTGTTTACTTTTGAACGCAAACCGTTTATCGTTTCAACTATATGCTCTGCCGAAAAACCGTTCGCAATCAAATCGCACGATTTCAAAATTAACAGCCCCTGCCCCGTAGAAAGAGCCTTGCTGTCTATTACGAATACTTTACCGTTAAAACCTTCCGCAGCTTTGCAAGCCGCATTGTGCGAAGATGACGCCTGCGAAGAAATATTAAAGTGTATTAAAGCGTCATATCCCGAAATATTTTCCTTAAAAAATCGAGAATATTCGTCTTGTGTGCCGGCGGCGGTTTTCGGCAACATACCCGTATTTTTCACAAATTCAAAAATATCTTGAGGTGAAAGTTCGCCGTCTTTATATTCTTGTTCTCCTAAAATAATAGTCAACCGAAATATGCCGATATCATAGTTTTTAATCTGCTCGTTACTCAAATCACAAGTAGAATCCGAAGTAATTTTAATTTTCATAATTTCACCGTCTGCGGATAGACATACCGTCTATTATATGTTATTCTATATTATACGACGGTAGTTGCATTTCTCGCAATGATTTGCGAGTCGGCAAATTTGCTATTAAGTTGTTTAAGCAACGAAAATGAAATTTAGTTGCACGAGGATTAACTGTATGGATAGAAGAATAAAAAAGACAAAACGGGCAATATACGCCGCCTATTTCCAATCAAAACATAAAAACCCGACCGAAAGACCGTCGGTTAAAGAACTATGCGCGTTGGCGGATATAAACAAAACTACGTTCTATCGTTATTTTGACGATATCGATGCGCTCATCCAAACGCTTATAACAGACATTATAAACACTCTTTTGATAGACAATATCGAAGTGGACAGCTTATTGACCGCCCCCGAACTGTATTTTAAGCAAGTGCTTGAACGCTATAAAGAATACGGCGACGACTACACAATGATATTCAACGATTACCCGAATGTTTTTACGTTTACTGCCGAAAGTATGATAAAAACAAAGTTAATAGAAACAACAAATAAAAAGTACGACGATATTCTATTGACCTTTATTGCTGGCGGCGCAGTTCACTTTTTTATCGAAAAAAATTATTACGACGAAAATAATTTGAATAAATTTTGCCGTATTATAAAAGCAGCGGTTAATGTATTATAAAAAACAGCGAGCGAATAACGATAAAGTTAACAACCTGTTTTCGGTTTCGCATAGCAGCGCATTGACTTTATAAATTTAAATCACCGTTAAGCAGTTTTAACGCTATATGCGCAATTTCCTTTGGCGTTTTGCATATTTCTCCGTTTATCCAGTTGCGCAAAACGGAGTACGCCCCGCCCGAAAGATATGCGTTGATAATAGCAATATCCGTTTCGCTCGTATCCGTACTCAATCTGTTTTGAGACTTGAATAAACGTTGGAAAAATTTCGACAGCAACAGTTGAATATCGTCATCCAAATTATTTTCGGTAAAATAGCGCACAAGCGTAGAATGTTCGTAAAAATACAGACACAAATGCTCCAAATACTTTTCTGCATCCGATTCTGTTTTGATATACTTGGTATCTTCGTAAAGTTCGTTGATGAAATCTTTTTGAACATCGAGCAGTATATCCTTAGGCACACTGTAGTGTCTATAAAAAGTCGCACGATTGATTTCACATTCAGAACATAATTCGGTAATACTTATTTCGCGCAATTCTTTTTCTTTTAAAAGACGAAGCAGACCTTCCTTTAACAATTTTTTCGTCAATCTTATACGTTGATTTTCTTTCATGGTTTTTCCTTGCGCAACACTTTTATCGATATCGTTCCGTTTTTCGACTTTAAAATACGAAAACTCTTTGTTTGTTTTATTTACGACTGTTTTAATAAAACTGATTGTTGTAAGTACAACAAATGTATAGTAAAATTATAATATAATAGACTTTAAAAGTCAATTACATTAAAGGAGATTTACACTATGGATAAAAATGCACTCAAAGAATGGTTCAAAGGCAACACGGGAAAGATAATTATAAGCCTGTTCGAAATAGTGATAGGAATATTGCTGTTTTTCGATCCGATAGGTTTTACCAACGGCATAGTTATCGCCTTCGGCGTGGTAATGCTGTTATTGGGATTAGTGAACATCGTTAAATATTTTACGACTAAAACGGAAATTGCGACAACCGAAAGAGCGTTATTTAGCGGGTTGCTGTTATCGACGATTGGATGCTTATGCGTATTTAAACCGGAATGGTTTACGAACGCTATTTCGGTAATATCGGTTATATACGGCATTGTATTGGCGTTACTCGGACTTAATAGTATTCAGGCAACGGCAAATATGCTAAGATTAAAGAACAAAAAGTGGTTTTTGGAACTTATAAATGCAATTATTATGATTGCGTTTGCAGTAATCATATTTGTCAATCCGTTCGGTGCGGGTAAAGGTATTTGGATATTTACGGGTATAGTATTGATTGTCGGCGCGATTTACAATATAGCTACCCTTGCGATTTTGTCCAAATCCGAAAAGAAAGTCGAAAACAGCGAAACAACCGAACAATAAACTTCAACCTATAAATAATATTTTCTTGATTCTGCGGTAAAATCATTATTGTAAAAGACTGCACTCAAAAAATATGGACGGGAAAAGATCCTCGTCCATATTTTTTGAGCGTTTTTAGTCTTTTTCATCCGCGCGCCAAACGAAATTTTGTTTTGAATGTGGACGAGATGTGGACGCGGACGCATTTACAATCCTATGGTTTATAACACCTCTGCCACATAATTGAAAAAGGCTTCTACATCTTGTGTAGAAACCTTTTTGAAAACACTATATATAGTTACTTTGCGAGCAAAACTGCCACTGCGCAGGCGACTGTTGCGCCGACCATAGGATTGTTGCCCATGCCGATCAATCCCATCATTTCTACGTGAGCGGGAACCGAGCTGCTGCCTGCAAATTGCGCATCGGAGTGCATACGTCCCATTGTGTCCGTCATACCGTAGGAAGCGGGACCTGCCGCAACGTTGTCGGGATGAAGCGTACGACCCGTGCCGCCGCCGGAAGCAACCGAGAAATACTTCTTGCCGTTTTCCGTGCACCACTTTTTGTAAGTGCCTGCAACGGGATGCTGGAAACGCGTCGGGTTGGTAGAATTACCCGTAATGGAGACGTCTACTTTTTCGCTGCGCATAATAGCAACGCCTTCGTTTACGTCGTCCGCGCCGTAGCAACGTACTTTTGCGCGCTCGCCGTCGGAGAACGGAACTTCGCGAACAACGGTAAGTTCGCCAGTGTAGTAATCGTACTTCGTCTGGACGTACGTAAAGCCGTTGATACGGGAAATAATGTAAGCGGCGTCTTTTCCCAAACCGTTAAGAATAACGCGCAGGGGCTTTTTACGCGCCTTATTGGCGTTACGCGCGATACCGATAGCGCCTTCTGCTGCCGCAAAAGATTCGTGTCCTGCAAGGAAAGCGAAGCAATCCGTTTCTTCGCGAAGCAGCATTGCGCCCAAATTGCCGTGTCCCAAACCCACCTTACGTTGGTCGGCGACGCTTCCGGGAATACAAAATGCCTGAAGTCCCAAACCGATACATTCGGCAACCTCCGCCGCGCTTTTTACGCCTTTCTTAAAAGCAATCGCGCAACCCAAAGTATACGCCCAAACGGCGTTTTCGAATGCAATAGGCTGAACGCCCTTGACGATTTCTTCTACGTTTACGCCGTGAGACAGGCACAGTTCGCGCGCTTCTTCGAGCGATTTAATTCCGTAAGTTTTAAGTTCGGAATTGATTTTGTCTATTCTTCTTTCGTAACCTTCAAATCTGATAGCCATTGTCTTTCCCTCCCTTATTATTCATTACGCGGAATGATATATTTAGCGGCGTTTTCGAAACGACCGTAATGCTTCTTTGCCTTTTCGAGAGCTTCGTTGCCGCTTACTCCTTCGGAGACGAGCTTCATCATAACGCCGAGATTTACGTATTCGTAACCGATGATTTCTCCGTTTTTATCCAAAGCGCAGCGCGTAACGTAGCCTTCTGCCATTTCCAAATATCTGGGGCCTTTAACCTTTGTGGAATACATTGTTCCCACCTGACTGCGAAGTCCTTTACCCAAATCTTCCAGTCCCGCGCCGACGGGAAGTCCCGCGTCGGAGAACGCCGATTGCGTACGACCGTAAACAATTTGCAAAAACAGCTCGCGCATAGCAACGTTGATCGCATCGCAGACAAGGTCGGTATTGAGAGCTTCCAAAAGCGTCTTGCCGGGCAGAATTTCCGCAGCCATAGCAGCCGAATGCGTCATACCGGAGCAACCGATCGTTTCTACGAGAGCTTCTTCGATAATGCCGTTTTTGATATTTAAAGTGAGTTTGCAAGTGCCCTGTTGAGGCGCGCAACAACCGCATCCGTGCGTAAGTCCGCTGATATCTTTGATATCGTAGGCTTGAACCCATTTGCCTTCTTCGGGAATGGGCGCGGGACCGTGATTGCAACCTTTTGCTACGCACTGCATAAGTTCTACTTCGTGTGAGTATTGCATAGATTGTTTATCCTCCAAAATATTTTTTACAACTTATTAAGTATAACACAAAACATACCAAAACGCAAAGAATTTGCTAAAAAAGAGATATTTATAATGTTTAATGGCTTTATAGAAAAAAGCAATATCGCAAAACGCCTCAAACGTTTTATACGCGCGTTATCCGCGTTGCTCGATATAACTTCAACCGTCATCGTTTTGCTTTGCGTTCGAATACCGTTCGTCTTCCGTTCAAACGTAAATCCGCATTACGTAAGTTTGCACATATGCACTATGCCTAAATTTAGCCGCCGCGAAAAATTTGCAAAAATCGCTTGACAAACGGGGGTGATATACTATACGTAAGAAAACAAAAGGAGAATACAAATGAAATACTGCCAACTCTGCGGAAATAAGATGACAAACGACGAGGACACAATGTGCTTAGAGTGTCTGCGCAAAGTACGGTAAAGTGCGTTACAGGTATTTCAATATGCAAACGGCGCAGGGTTTTATGATAGCGGATTGCTGCCTAATCGGTTTGTATTTGCCGGCTTGCACCGTTATCTCTGCAATTACAAAAGATTCGCTGTACGGCGCATTTGCATTTATAACGTGTTTGACCTTTATCGTACGCGTTTTAATGACTGTAAATATCTCCAAAAAAATCAAATACCGCGAAGAAATAAGCACGGGACAAAAAATCTGCGTATTGATTTTCGCAAGTCCGATAGCAGGAATTTTGCTATTGTGTTGCAGAGAGAATTCTATTGACAAAATCTATAAAAACAAGTAACATTCTAAAAAACAATTTTACGGAGCTGACGCAACTGCCGACATCCCTTTGAAATACACGAAAAGCACACAAAACAGTCGACAATCCAAAATCAACCGAAATTTCGCATAAACTCCGATAAACTGCTCTCGGCGAATTTATTGTCGTTGCAAACAGAGGGCGACGCATCGACAGCAAAAAAAATTACGACCGACGCTAAACAGCGTCAGTCGTAATTTTATAAATCGTTATTCTTTGTCTTCAACTTCCGATTCCGCTTCGACGTTCTTGACGGATTCTGCGCGGACTGTTTCGGTTGCCTGTTTAGGTTTGATGCAAAGCAGCACCACGATGCCTACGGCGGAAAGACCCGCTATTACGAACAAAACTATTTTCCATATTTCGAGCACGCTCTTTTTGCCGTCGTCGGGCGCCGCTTTAACGAACAGCGTCAACGTGGGATTCTCTTCCGTCGTCGAGTTTTCGGCGGCAACTCCGTAATAACCGTTGGCGTCTACGACGGAATATCTGATTCTGTAAATATAATCGGGATTTTCCTTCGTAGAAATAACGTCGTCTTCGGAGGGCGTAATTACGCCGCTCGTGCTGATATATTTTTCGTAACCTTTCTTTACTTCCTTAGTCTCGCTGTTGTAAATCTCTTCCACCCATTCGCCGTTGACTTTCTTATCTACTACGTAAGTAACTACCGTATTAGAAGCGTCCTCGATTGTGAGAGACGTAACAATCGTATACGTCGTTCCTACCACAAGGCCGTCGTCGTGTTTGGTATTCATAGAACTGCTTAGAGACACTACGGGATGCTTCGTATCCTCCGCTACACGGCTGAAACTGTCGCTTACCGCCAGCGTTTCGTTGTCCTTGTCCTTTACGACAATTCGGAAAAGATAGCTTCCCGATGACGACAGGGTCATCTCGCTTGTAAGCAAGGCGGAGTTTTGCCAGTTTTTCTGTCCGTTGGGACTTTGCGTGGGCGTGCAGTATTCTACGTAAATCTTGTCGTTGTCGGACTTCTTGTCGTCGTAACCTTCTTCCGATTCCAAAACGTACTTCAATCCGCTAAAAACTTTATCAAGCGCCTCTCTGTCCTTCAACCAGTCGCTGTTAAATTTAAATTTGCCCATTTCTATTTTCAAATTGTAAAAGCTGTCGTCGTCGGAATCCGTCCCCGCAAGACACTTAATCAATTCGTCGTAGTCGATCGTAACCTCGCGTAAAGCGGGCGTTTCCGTTTCGCCGCCGTCGCTTTCTTCGGCAAAAGCAACCGAGCAAGCGGTAAACATACCGACGATAAGCAAAGTTGCGATTAAAATACTCAAAAACTTTTTCACAATAATTCCTCCATAGAGCTTACGCTCTACATTGATATGACAAAAAAACGGAATTTTCACCGCATATGTTTGTATTTTACAATTTATCGGTAAACTTGTCAACAATTTGGCAATACTTTCGCGCAAACGCGCGTAATAAACATTATTTTAACTGCGTTCATATAGTATTTTAAGCGAATTACACTAAAAGGTTACATGTGAAAAATGCGAAAAATATTTGTACTGTTCTTTACTGCCGCAGTCGTCTCGTTAGACAGCTTCGTCGCAGGATTTTCCCTTTCTTTAAATAAAAAATCAAACTCGCTTCTTCCTGCAGCAGTTGCCGCAGTAACCATGATTTTGTGTCTTGTAACAACCGTAGTAGGAACCGTCCTTAAAGATTATCTCGATTCCTACGCAAACGTATTCGGAGCGGTCATTTTGACGGTACTGGGAGTAATCAATCTGCTTAAAGATGAAGATACCTCAACTTCGCTGCAAACCGTCACTCTTGCCGAAAGCGTCGCGACAGGCTTTGCCGTAGGGACGGACGCAAGCGTAGCAAACCTGTCTTTGGCAATAGACGGATACGGACTTGCCGCTCCCGTAGTCTTTGCTGTAACGCACTATATTACCGTATTCGCGGGACAGAAACTTGCGCAAAAAACCGCATTGAAGCGCGCGAACGTTTTTAGCGCGTTGATACTGTTTGCGCTTGCGGCAATCCGAATACTCGGCTAGCCATACGGTATTCAAACCTGCAAGGTTTTGACGGATGTATGGCCAACTATAAAAACGCGCCGTCCGTTAAGACAGCGCGTTTGACTTTACGCAAGAAAGCGGTAAATCAGTCGAGATTATCCGACGTAACGGGCGCAACGTAAAGGGGCGCGCCGTCCGATTCGGAATACGCCGAATCGCTGAAATTCTCGATATAACGAGTTAAATCGAACCGCGTCCACGGCTCTTTTTCGGGAGGGTACGCGACGAATACCATACGTTCGCGACTTATAGGATGATTGAACTCCAGACGGTATGCCCACAACGCAAGATTATGTCCCTTGCACAGCGCGTCGCCTCCGTAACGTACGTCGCCGAATACCGGACAGTTTATAGCGGAAAGCTGGACGCGTATCTGATGGCTTCTGCCCGTGCCCAACTGCACCTTAATTAAGCTTACTACGTCTTGATAATTTTCCAAAACCTCGTAGGAAAGTTCCGCGCGTTTTGCGTTGTGATCGCCGACTGTGGCAACGTAGACGGTGTTGGTCAACGAATTCTTTTTAAGGTAGTTGACAAGCGTCGCTTTGCGCTCTTTCGGGCAGTTGAGAGCTACTGTAAGATATTGCTTCGTCATCTCGCCGTCGACGATTTGCTTGCTTAATCTTTCGGCGGACTTACTGTTTTTGGCAAACACCATAACTCCGCCCGTAGGACGGTCCAGTCTGTGAACGAGTCCCAAATACGCGTTGCCCGACTTGCCGTACTTTTCCTTGATGTATTGCTTTAATAACGTAAGCAAATCGGTATCTCCGCTCGAATCCGCCTGAGAGGGAATATTCTGCGGTTTTACTACCACGAGAACGCTGTTGTCTTCGTGCAGAATCGTAATATCGTTTATTGTAAAATTTTTGGACATATGGTTTGTGTTCCTTATTTAAATCTGTGAAATTGCCCTTGCCGTTTCTCGGCGCGGAGCATAGCGAAGTTACATACTTTGACAGCTTTAAAAGCGCAGTCGCGCAAAATATTTTTTATCTGTCTGTGGCGTCATAGATGGACGCAGATACAAGGCAGGCGAGCACGAACGACACGAGTGTACTTTCCGTACACGACTGAGTTCACGCAAAACACGACGTAACAGAAACTCTTGATTACTTTGGAAGCGTAGTCGCGCAAAGAACAAGGCGGACGCGGATTTTGCGACAGGAACGTACTGCGCGTACGTGACTTAGCAAAAACGCAAGTCGAACGCAGTTATTTGCGATGAATACGGTTCCAAAGACCTGAGGCGCCGCAAGGAAGCACTACCCCCTCCTCGTCTGTAGGCAGGCAAACCTCGTAAGCGGAGACTTCGCCGTCGTTCGGCATTGTCAACGTTAAGAGATTTTGCAGTACGGCAGGCTGCAACCCCGTCGTATAGGAATTGAGCAAAACGAATAAAGCGTCGTCCGACAGCGCCTGCGAACAGAGTTTCAAAAAGTCGTAAATATCGCGTTCGATTTTCCATTCTTCGCCGCTTGCGCCGCGCCCGAAGCTGGGCGGATCGAGTATTATCGCGTCGTATCTATGCCCGCGTTTGATTTCTCTCGTTACGAACTTGCGGCAGTCGTCCACAATGTAGCGCACGGGTCTGTCGGACAAACCGGACAAAGCGACGTTTTCCTTAGCGGTTTCCACCATATTTTTTGCGGCGTCTACGTGGCATACGCTTGCCCTCGCCGACAGACACGCTACGGTCGCGCCGCCCGTATACGCAAACAGATTGAGTACCGATACGGGACGGTTTGCCTGTTTAATAAGATCTATCATCATCGCCCAGTTTGCCGCCTGCTCGGGAAAAAGTCCCGTATGCTTGAAATTCATAGGACGAACCGCGAAGGTCAAATTGCGCCAGCTTACGTTCCACCGTTCGGGAAGTTTTTTGTTGAATTCCCAACGTCCGCCGCCAGTTGACGAGCGGATATAGCGCGCGTCGGGTTTCTGAACAGACGTAAGCGGCCGTTCGGCGCGCCAGATGACCTGAGGGTCGGGGCGCAACAACGTTACGTCCTTCCAGCGTTCCAGTTTTTCGCCGTCGCCCGTCGCGATTATTTCGTAATCTTTCCATTCTGCGTTAATTTTCATAGACAATTCAATTATATATTAAATCGCCGTTTTGTTCAACTGTTTGTTCGAATTTTCACAATCGCATATGCGCATACGTTCAAAAAAGAAAAATGCCGAGAAACTCGGCATCAACCCGTCTACGGTCAGTAAGTATTTACGGTTAGATAAATTTCCTTCGTTGGATACGTTTGCAAATCTCTGTAAAATTTTGGACGTATCGGCGGACGACATTTTAGGACTTAATAAATAAAACGAAGCGCACTTCCGAAACCAAAGACTTTCGGAAGCGCGCTTTTCAACAAAACACAAAGGCTTAACAAAACCGCAGTTCGCAGTTCATACGGTCCGCTACGCCGTACAGCGTTTGCTGCTGCGCCTTGCTCGGATTGTAATGGAAATCATACTTAACATCCGAAACACGCCCTTCTGCATCGAATGTGACGTGTATATATTTGTACGTCATTTTTTGCGCGCGCTTAGCTAAATTATCTATTTTTGTCTGTATCTTCTGCGCCGTTTCCAAATCGGGCGCGTTTTTCAGTTGGGTCAGCAGTTCTTCCGTTTCTTCCATAACTTTTAGATAGTTCGAACTGTAATACGACCAGCGATTGCCCGATTCGACGTCCGCTTTACCCAAAATTTGTTCTACGTTCAACATATTTCCGTATTTAATCGCCGACACTTTAGCTGTTTTAAAAGGATTTTTCTCGTCAACGGCAAAATACGTAATGCTGCCGACGAATATTATTGCAGCAAGAGTTAACGCGACCGCCATTTTAAATTTACCGACTTTTTTAATATGTTGGTCTTTGGCAATCAACGGCAAACCGTATTCCGCTCTTTTTAAAGATGCCGAGTAATAATTTTTATTTTGACGATACTTAGCGTACTGCTCCGCCTGCTCGCAAGCGGAATCCAGCGTCAACGACATTTCAAAGCTGCCCGTCGCGTATCCCTTTTTGTTTATGCCGAAAGTTTTGATAAGGCTTCTGCACAGAGCCGTACCGTTTGCGCATACGACCAATTGAACAACGTACGATATCCACATCGGCACAACCGCCACCCACGTCCTCGTCGCCGCAGCGCCTATTATGTGTCCAATTATAAGAATAACTATCGTAAGAACCAGATTTGCAACGGAAAACCGCTTATATCTGAACAACGTAGTCGACTGTAAATATCCGTCGGTTAACTTGTTGTTTGCCTTAGGCAGTAAGTACAACCCAACCATTAGTATACCCACGCTGTGAGCGCTTACCGTATTCCATAGAATATTGATTTCGACATCAGACACATAATTACCATCGATCCACGCAAAAATACTTCTGGCAAGCCAAACGACCGCAAGCAGAATGACCGTTGCTACCGCTCCTCTTTTCCGTTGCTTGTCGGCAAAGCCTTTCGCGCCGGATACGACGAAAAATATCAGCAAAAACCACAAAACTAGCGACGTCGTCTCGGTAACGAGATATATCCAAAAAGCGGTTTTGTCGACGGCAAAAGTTATCGCCCGCTCAATCAGATTTATCAACAGTCCCGTTATCGCGCCTATCGCCCATCCTATAATATTTCTGTCGTACGCTTTATCTAGAGCTTTATAAATTTTTATTTCGGTATGCTCTAATTCCGCAGGCGGAAATACGCTGTTTTCTTCCAAAATTTTTACCGCTTTTTCTCTGCGCTCCGCTTTAATTTGCCTACGCTGTTCGATACGTTCGAGTTGAAGCTGTCTTTGAGCGTCGATAGCGTCTTGATATGCGGCGATTTTGCGCGTTAACACAACGTCGGAAATAACTGCGGCAAGCGAAAATACGAGAAAAACAACGGAAAACGCAATAATCACTCCTGCGAACGCTTCGCTTTCCGCCCCTATTTCCTTTGTCTTTGCCATCGTTTCGCCGCCTAAAACTATAAACGGAATGTAAAGCAAACATCCGCAGGCGGAAAGTATCTGCGTCAAAGTAGCTTTGCCTGCTTTAACGTGAGACGTGGCAGGCGCAAAAATCAATACGATTGCGACAACAGCATAAGCGACGCCGATGACCGCAAACGCCAACGAGGACTGCGCTATCGGCAGATAATCGTCGATCGTGCCGTTTATCGTCGTATACACGTTACCTAAACTTATGCCGAAGAAGTTTGCAAACGGCGCGGCAAAAAAAGCCCACGTAAGCAGCGAAAACAACGCGAAAATGAAAATACTCAGCTTAGGCAATACTTTCGACATTATATTCCAAAAGTCGGGCATATCTGCCGAAGAGACGTAACTCCGCGTCTTCTTTTTGACTGCGCTTTTTTCTTCGGAATCGAAGGCGTATCCGCAATAATTGCAAAATTTTACGTTACCGTCCACCGTTGCGTGACAATCTGGACAGACCTTTTCTTTTACGTACTTAGTGCCGCATTGCGGACAAAACGCTCCTTCGAATTCGTTTCCGCATTTAAAACATTTGTTCATTTCTTCTTCCTCCTAAGCTCTTGCACTTATATAAGTGCAAAATCAGTATAGTATTAGTACATAATAATGTCAAGCGTTTTGCACTTATACGGGAGCAACAGGGAGATATTATGAATCCGAAACTGGAAAAAAAGGTAGGAGAAAACATACGGCTGTTAAGAGAGAAAACGGGGATGACGCAGGACGCGCTTGCGGCAAAATTACAGCTTAACGGATGCGATATTACGCGCAGCGCCGTCGCTAAAATCGAGGTGGGTCAACGGCATTTGTATCCGGACGAAATAATATTGATAAAACGTATTTTGGAAGCGGACTACGAAGATATTTTTAACGTAGACAATCAGTTATAATAACCGCGCTTAATATGCGCGCTCAATTTTTGGACGACTGCAAATAATTTCATATACAAACACGCAGCTTGCAACATATGCGAGCTGCGTGTTTGCATACAATACCGTTTAACAATATCAGACGTTGTTTACCAGGCCCGAGAACAGCATTACGTCCTGCGAATCGGTAATTATAAATCCGAACGCCTTATTTACTACAAAGTCCTGCCGCACAATCTTTGCGGGAGGCATAGCCGTCGCGGCGTCTATTCCTATAACCGTTACTGCGGCGCCCTCGATACCTTTCCTGTTGACGTTGAGGTCCGTTACGTGACGGATTTTGGCGCAATAACACTCCTCGTCCGAAAGAGCGGAGAAGTCGCACGCGGGGCTGTATTTGCCGGGATCCTTGAAGAACAGATCGATACCGAACTTGTCGCAAAGCACGTCTTTTATATCCCCGTCGTAAGCGCATTTGTATTCGGGAAACAGTACGCGCGTATAGTAGCCCGTGTTTTCCGCCTCGTCCAAGTAGGAATAGTCCGAAACGGAATTGACCGCGTTGATATTCTGCGAGGTAAAGACTTGCTCGATCGTATTACCGTCCTTAGGCAAAATGAATTTGATTTTGTATCCGTCGTAGGTTGCGGTATAAAACGTCGAGTACGTATCGAATTCCACAGCTCTGCCGCGAATGTAATCTCCTTGCAGAAGTTGAACGTTTTTAACCGAACCGTCTTTCGCGGTAAAATCGTACATACCGTCGGCAAACGGCAAATCTCTGCCGCTGTCATTCCATATCGTTTTGAGATAGAGCGAATTGATCAACGCGAACAAAGTTCTGTCGGACAACTCGAAATCTTTATCGATAAGACCGTTGGTCTGTTCCTTTACGAAGGCGCGCACAGCCTTGTTTGCTTCCGCATTGTTATTTTTGAAATCGGCGGAATACGAATACGCATAGAAATCGTCGGACAGCGAACGTATACAATCCTGCTTTACGCCCGTTCCGTCGTTTACCCAAACGGAATTCGACAGTTTAACCAAGCCCGTCGTTTGCTCTACCGCAAGCGAACGGTACAAGGTGGAAAAATGCGTTTGAAGCTGCTCGAACGTAACGCCGAGTGCGTCGAGAAGTTGAGCGCGCGTATCGCCGTTTGCGCATTGCGAAGCCAGCGCGAGAGCCATATATACCGATATCGGCGACACGGCGAAATTATCCTGTTTGTCGTAATCGGCGTACGAATAAGCGGCGAAATCCGAAGCAAACGCTTCGACGCTGTTTTTGAAAGCTTTGTAACCGTCGGTATAAAGATCCGCGTACTTGACCCTTTCGACGGTCTTAGGTTCGCCCAAAAGCTCGCTTTGTCCTACGGTAACGTCGTTAACGCAAGCCGAAAAAGAAATTATACAAATCATAGCGCAAATAATAACTGCGACTAGTCGGAATTTGACTTTCATTTGAATCTTCCTCCGTATATTAAACGAATTAAAACGCCGTTTTACTCACGGAAATCACATTTAAAGCAGATTTTTTAACAGACTGCTTTGCCGAACCCGCCTTATTGCATAACTGCAGTAAGACGGGTTTTAAATTTTAAGCTTTTGTAAGATACAGCGTAAACTTTTCGCCGTTTACGTCCCAAACCTTTTCAAACGCGCCGCTTGCGCCTTCGCTTACATCGTCGGCGAGCGTGCCCTGCGCGATTTCGTCGGAGTAATCGGCAAATACTTTTTTAAGCAATCCCTCCGCTTTGTAACCGATAATTATATGATCCGTCACCACAAAGTCGCACTCTTTGCGCATCGTCTGTACTTTCGAAACGATTTCGCGCACAAGTCCTTCTTCGACGAGCTTGTCCGTCAACTGCACGTCGAGCGCTACCGTATCTCCGCGATCGGAAACGACGGAATATCCCTCTTTGTTTTTGGAAGAGATCAACAGGTCGTCTTCCTGCACCTCCACTTTGTTTCCGTCGAAATCGAACACGTGCTTTCCGCCGTTTTTGACGTTTTCCACCACTTCGCGCGCCTTAGCGCCGAGATTTGCAAACCGCTCGCGTATAAGACCTATCAGTTTGCCGTATTTGGGACCCATAGTTTTCAACTGCGGTTTGATGTCGTAATCTGCAAATTCGTCCGCGCTGTCAACTCTGACCAGTTCCTTGACGTTAAGTTCGTTTTTGACTATTTCCGTCATATCGGAATTGAGCTCGCCCTGCGTTGCCACAAACATTTTGGAAAGAGGCTGGCGGTTTTTGACGTTTGCGGCGTTACGCGCGCTTCTGCCCAAAACCACGATATCGAGCACCTTTTCCATCATCTTGTTAAGGTTTTTGTCGATACGTTTTTTGTCCGCTACGGGGAAGTCGCACAAATGAACGGATTTCGGCGCGTCGGCGAAACAGTTGGCGGTAATATTTTGATAGATACTTTCCGTAATAAACGGCACGAACGGCGCGGAAATCTTTACCAA
Organism: Corallococcus sp.; assembly: GCA_023667435.1. Lineage (GTDB taxonomy): Bacteria > Bacillota > Clostridia > Christensenellales > CAG-314 > Fimimonas. Next base: position 16,311 of record JAMPAB010000004.1, read on the forward strand.
CGTATCGAGAACGGTATACAGCGTCATATACGCCGCCTGTTTGTCTGCAGTCCATTCCGATCCCCAGTAACGTTCGCGGCATCGGCGCACGTACCAGTTAGAAAGCATATCGGTAAATTTTTCGATAGCCCTTGCGGTATCGGTTATTTCGTAATTGCTCAACCCCTTATCTACCGTTTCCGCAAGCTGATTGACTTCGGACAGAATCCACTTGTCCATAAGCGTCAATTTGCATTTTTTAAGATCGTACTTCGAGGGATCGAAGTCGTCGATATCCGCATAAAGCACGTAAAACGCGTAGGTGTTCCACAGCGTTCCCAAAAACTTACGCTGCATTTCCGAAACCGCTTCGGAATAGAACCTGCTGGGCAGGTACGGGGCCGAAGCCGTATAGAAATACCAACGCACGGCGTCCGCGCCTTGTTTGTTGAAACTGTCCCACGGATCCACTACGTTTCCTTTGTGTTTGCTCATTTTTACGCCGTGTTCGTCGCCGACAAGCCCCAGCACGATACAGTTTTTGAACGGAGCTTTGCCGAACAGTATAGTGTTTACGGCAAGCAATACGTAGAACCAACCGCGCGTTTGATCCACCGCTTCGGAAATGAAATCGGCGGGGAAGTTCTTTTCGAATAAATCTTTGTTTTCGAACGGATAATGGAATTGCGCGTAAGGCATCGAGCCGGAGTCGAACCAGCAGTCGATAACCTCAGGCGTACGGACGTATTCTCCGCCGCATTCGCATTTCCACTTGCAGCCGTCTATAAACGGACGGTGAAGCTCGACGTCTTCGCTGCAACCGCATTTTTCCGCCAGTTCCTTTCTGCTGCCTATAACGTGTACTTTGCCGCATTTGTTACACACCCACACGGGCAAAGGAGTACCCCAGTATCTGTCGCGGGAAATACCCCAGTCGATAACGTTTTCGAGGAAGTTGCCCATACGTCCCGAACCTATCGTAGGAGGAATCCAGTTGACGGACGCGTTGGCCTTTAACAGTTGATCGCGTACGGCAGTCATTTTAACGAACCAAGACTTACGCGCGTAGTAGATTAACGGAGTGTCGCAACGCCAACAGTGCGGATAACTGTGCTCGTACATAAGCTCTGCAAACAGCAAGCCGCGTTGTTTGAGATCGGCAAGAATAAGCTTGTCCGCCTGTTTACAGAAAACGCCCGTAAGAGCGTCGCAGCCGTCAACAAACTTGCCGTCCTCGCCCACAAGCTGAACGAGAGGAAGATTGTACCGTCTGCCGACGTTTGCGTCGTCTTCGCCGAATGCGGGCGCTATATGCACTATGCCCGTTCCGTCAGTAAGCGTTACGTAGTCGTCGTTAGTTACATAGTAGCAGTCGTCCTGCGTTTTTGCGTAAGCAAACAGCGGTTTGTAATGTACGCGCTCGTACGCGGAACCTTTCTTGACGTCCAGTATTTCGTAGGTTCCCTCTTCGAAATGCTTGCTTATAAGCTCTTTTGCAAGAATATACTTTACTCCGTCAAAAAGAATCGTTGCGTAATCGTAGTTAGCGTTCATACAGAGAGCAACGTTGGACGGCAACGTCCACGGAGTAGTAGTCCAGGCAAGAAAATACGTGTCGGGACAGTCGGTAAGTTGGAACTTTGCAACTGCGGATTTTTCCTTGACGTCCTTATAGCCTTGCGCCACTTCGTGACTTGACAAAGCCGTTCCGCAACGGGGGCAATACGGTACGATTTTAAATCCCTTATACAGCAGACCTTTTTCGTGAATTGTTTTTAGCGCCCACCATTCCGATTCGATATAATCGTTATCGTACGTCACGTACGGGTGTTCCATATCCGCCCAGTATGCCACGCGATCGGACAGAGCTTCCCATTCGCCCTTGTACTTCCAAACGGATTCCTTGCACTTTTTAACAAACGGTTCGATGCCGTATTCCTCTATTTGTTTTTTACCGTCTATGCCGAGCAGTTTTTCCACTTCCAACTCGACGGGCAAACCGTGCGTATCCCAACCCGCTTTGCGTAAAACTTTGAATCCCTTCATTACCCGATAACGGGGAATAAGGTCCTTTATAGAACGCGTTAAAACGTGTCCGATATGCGGTTTGCCGTTGGCGGTAGGCGGACCGTCGTAAAACGTAAAGGACTTGTCGCCCTTTGCCGCAGTCTGTTCGAAAATTTTGTTTTCTTTCCAAAATTTCAACACTTCCAGTTCGCGGTCTACAAAGTTGAGAGAACTGTCTACCTTTTTGTATTTGCTCATAGAATCCTCCTTTCGGACTACTCGTTCGACTATAATTGTTGCGGCAGCGCGCCGCGTCTTATTTCGCTTTCGTCGGGGCGAATATCCCAAACCCCGCAAAGGCGCAAAGCTCGGGTACGCGCCGAACTTTGCGACAAAGTTAAAACGTTTGCGTTTACAATAAAAAATGCGGTATGCTTGAAAAAACATACCGCGATTATCGCCGTAATAAACCATTTTTCAAACAGGTACGTTTGCCAATATGAGCATATGACTATGCCTGCATATGAGCAAATTATACCGCGCAACTTGATAACGGGTTGCCGTCGAATACGACTACTGTTATTTCGCCGTATCTACTTGCAAGGGGATAGCTTACGGGGCAGTTTGACGTCCTTTCACCGAACGGACGCTCTCTGTACAAACCTGCTTTCCGCAGTCTTGTCCTTGCTCGAACGTATTTAATATTTTATTTACTACATTTTAGCAAATTATATTAAAGTTGGCAAGTGAAATTGAAAAGGTAATAATTCTCATTTTAACATAAAACTTCGTCAAGCAATCGCCACGAATCGGAACGTATATCGTCGGAGTAATTGTCCGTGCAGATACACAGTTCTTCGCTTTGTTTATCGAAACGGACAAAGCCGCCTTTTAAATTATGCTTTTTCAAATAACTTCTTAATACCTCGAATTTTTTCGGCGAAAACATATCGATATCTTCGCTTGCGCCCGCCCTATCGAAGTCGCCCTTCGTTTCTATTATCCATATCTTTCCGTTTACGGATAAAATGTAGTCGGGATAAAAAAGTTTTTGACGTTTGCCGTTATCCTGATACACAATAGAAAAATACTCGTCGCCTTTGTCGCCGTTTTTATATATCCAGTCGACTGCACTGCATTTTTCGCAAAACTTTTCAAACTTCTTTTCGGAAGACGAACGCGGTTCGGCGGACAGCAAATAATCCCGATATACGTTTTTGGTACTCGCCGTCTGAAATTTACTCGCGGAATCGTAGGTGAAAGACATACTGCGCGGAATATAGAACGGTTTTTCTGACACCATATCGGGAGAGAAAGATTGCTGCGCCAAATTCGCCGCCATAGCTTCGCGGCAGATATGTCGAAGCTCGTCCATATTGTTGATTACAAACGCATACAGTTCGCGAACGGACAAATCGAGAACTTGCCCCGTATAGGAAAATTTATCCCCGAACAACTTGCCTAATATTGTGTTCATTTTGGAATACTCCATACCGATTTCCAACCCTATACGCCCGACGCGGTTGTGGTATTCCCGTCCGTGAACGTGCGTGTTGATAGGCTCTTTTATTTCAATGGCGTTAAGCCTGTCCTTTTCGGACAATTCCCACATCATAACAACCTTGCCCGAATAGGTGTAGCGGACGATATTGTCCGCAAATATTAAGCCTTTGCTTTGAAGTTTGATTTTATTTTGCTTTTTGTCTCCCGTAAGTCCGTATTCGGATTTGAGATAAGCGGATATCGAAGCGAGCGCTTGTCGCGAATCGCGCAAATCCGTTACCGTTGTACGCTGTTCTTTTATAAGCGTAAAAGATTTATACTCGTTTTTTATAAACAACGTCTTGGCGTCAAGCGCGCCGTTGCCCATACTTGCCTTTACGCCTTGCGTAAACGCGCTGTCAAACGTATAAAGATAGCAACTGTCAAGCAGGTCTCTGTCGTAGTGTTGTACTTCGGGCATACGGCGAATACGACCTATTGTCTGCACTTCAAACGTTTCGTCCATATTTTCGCGAAGTTTGACGAGAATGTGCGCTCTCGGGCAGTCCCAGCCCGTAGCAACCGCTTGTTTGATAATTACTGCAACCGTTTCGGCGTTGTTATCGGAAATATTTTCAATGTTTTCGTGTCTGTTTGACAACCATACTGCAAGCGTACCCGCCTCATAGGTAATGCCGTTGCTTTCGAAAAACTTTTCTACGGTATCCAAAAGCAAGTCGGAATTATTAGGCAACTGCACGACGATAAGCGGATTGACGTCGGAATTTACCGAAAGGAATGCCGAGCGTAATTCGCGCTGTTTTGCAAGCGCTTTTTTAAGTAAATACTCCGTTTGATTTTCCGTTTCGATTACCTGCGGAAAGTTCTCGTTTATTACGAGTAACTTTTTAATAAGCCCTTGTGTAATAACGTCTTCTTCCGCCACTTCGATAAGTTTTGCGCGCCTGTCTATAATGGGAGTTGCAGAACAGCGTATAATTTTGTCCGTCTTAAATAACTGCACGACGGCGTCCGCTTTTTCCGTAAAGTTTTGATGACTTTCGTCGATAATAACCTTAAACGACAGACCTGCGTCGAACGCTTTGTCTATCCATTCCGAAAAGTTGGTGCGCTCGCTGTCCTTTAAAGCGTTGTTGCCTCGTTTGGTAAGTTTTTCCCAGTTTATAAAGCAAGAGTCGTTTTCCGCAAAGCCGCACGTCATAATGTCTGACAGCAGTTTCGTCTGCGCGTTGTGGATATATTTATCCATTTTCGCTTTGCTTTGTTCTTCCAAATTGCCTTTACCGGGCGTAAGCCAAACGAATACTGTTTTTGCGTGTCCCTTCACGTACTCGTCCATAAAATGCGTAAGTATTATGGTTTTGCCGCTACCCGTCGGGCTTTTAAGGATAATATCGCGGCTCGATTCTTCCATACTTTCAAGCAACTGCTTTATCGCTTTTAATTGAAAATCCGCTAACTTGATATTCATATCAGCCCTCCAAGTCCTTGTAGTAATAGTCGGGAATTACGTTTATTGCAATATTATATTTTTTAAACAGTTTTTCCTGCGCTTCGCTCGTCAATACGTCGTGTCCGAGATATATCGCTTTGCAATCGGTATCGTAAGATAATGAAGCGGTAAATGCGTCAAGTTCGGCTTCGGTAAGAATAATCGCGATTTCCGCATTGCCGTCGAAGTTTACGCCGTTTTCCAGTTCCACAAGTTCCTTTATATGCTTTAACAGTTCGTCGGCATATTCATAGTACAGTTTGTCCGAGATAGGCAAATAATCCACCTTGAAATATTTAAGGCTTGCCGAATATTTTTCCTTATCTATAACGCGCTTGATGCGTTCATAAGTAACGTTGCGGCAGATATTGTTTTCGTTGTTTGTACATAGTATAAACTTGCGCTTGCCGCCGTCTTGCGCATTTAACTTCATAACGGCATGTCCCGTCGTACCGCTGCCTGCGAAGAAGTCGAGAACGCACGCTTTACTATTATCGATTAACGCCGTTAAATCTTGAATTAAAGAAACGGGTTTGGAATACGAGAAAACGTTATTTTTTTCGAAAATTTCTTTTAAACTTTTCGTCCCTTTGGTATTTTGATATTCGGGGGAAATCAAAAACAGCGAATTTATGTTAGCAAACTCTTTTTTAACGTCCGATAAATATTTTTTGATATAAAAAGCGTACCCGCTTTTTTTCTCTTTTTTCTCGAATACAACGCGACCTTCCTCTTTAAATTTATTGAAAGTGTCTTCGACATAATGCCATTGTCGCCTGTCGGTCTCATCGTAATAAACCGGCGGATAATACGTGACGTTTGTATACGGATTGGTAATTCCGTATCTGGCATACCCGTACCTTCCGCCGTCTATTTTAATTAAAAGACTGTCTTTTTTCCATGAACCTTTCGGATCGTTATCGGGATTAGAAAAACCTTCAAACGATTTCTTTACTCCTTTGATAATTTTGGATTTTTTAAATTCTTCGGAATTATTGCAATATACCAATACGTAATCCTGATTTTTATTTATATTATAAACGGACGTTTTTTCTCCAGATGAAGAATTTCGCGTAAACAAACCGATAAAATTATCTTCGTTAAAAATTTCATTGCACAGACAAATTATATTTGCCAACTCTATATCGTCTATCGAAATGAATACGATACCTTTTGCGGAAAGCAGTCTTTTGGCAACAAACAGGCGCTTTTCCATAAAAGACAACCACTTGCTGTGTCGATAAGAATCGTCGTTACATATATAATCGTCGTCGTAAATAAAATCTCTGTTGCCGGTATTATAAGGCGGATCTATGTAAATAATATCAATCTTGACTTTATGAGTTTTTTCGAGCAGTTGCAACGAGGCGAGATTGTCGCCCTCGATAAGAAAGTTCATTTGCCCGCCGTTATCGATAAACAGGTCTTTTTCTTCCGTCAAAACGGGGGTGTGCGTCTCTAAAAGTTCGTCTATTGCTTCGCGGTGTTCTTCAAATACAAGTCCGTATTTTTTACCTTTAATATCTTTTTCGATTTCGGCAACGTACGTTAAAAGCTGCGCGGTATTTTCGTCCTGCGGCGCTTCTGCAATATACTTTTTTATCGCTTTAATCTTTGCAATAAGTCTTTCGCGTTTTTGTTTGGAAATGTTTACAGACATATTTTCGACTGTTTCCTTGTAACGTTTTTTTGAATACATATGTATTCAATATGATTATAAAGTACCTAATTAGGAACTGTCAAGTATTAAATAAAAATCTAAGTTTATAATATAAATATGAAATTTTCCGAATTGCTTCAAAAACTATTGGACGAATACAGCATAACGCAAGCGATTCTGTCTAAAAATACGGGAATTCCCAAAACAACGATTAACGGTTGGATGAATGCGGGAAGATTGCCAGATTACAACTCCATACGCGCGTTATGTATTTATTTCGATATAAGCGCGGACGAATTGTTGCAATTAAACGGGGAACAAAATGACGATAAACGAAGATAAAAAAACTGCTCTTGACGCTAAAATCGTGGGCGAAGTAATTGCGGAAATGAGAAATAAAAAAGGTATGTCACAGGAAGCTCTAAGCGGACTTGCCGACATAGGCAGAACGCATCTGAGCGCTATCGAACGCGGCGAACGCAAGCCGACGTTGGAAACGCTGTACCGCATAAGCATTGCATTGAACGTAACAATGTCTGCGATTGTAAAAGAAATAGAAAACAGATTAAACTGAAAAACGGCAACGACCTGCTTAAAAGTCGCTGCCGTTTAATATTTAGATTATTTGCGCTTGGTAAGACGAATATATCGCCTCTACATAATAATTTCTATATCGAAAAACTTTTCCTGAAAATCGACCGCTCGGGCAATTTCGTCGCGCGTAAAGCGTTTGTTGCTGCCCATATCCACCACCCACTTCGTTTCGCTGTCGTCCTTGCGGCGAATAACGGCGACAATCCAACCGCTTACTTGCTGTCCTACAAACATAGGAATTTTGTAATCGATGATGTACGCGTCCTGCTCCTCGCCGTCTCCGCCCATAACACCCTCGACGTGTCCGTAGTTAAGCTCATACTTTACATCGGGGTGAGAGGGGTGTCTGCTTCCCAACGGGCGGTCGATTGTAACCCTTACAATGCGGTCGATCAATTCTTCGTCGTCGAGTTGTTCTTCCTTTGCGAAAAACAGAACGTCTAATATTTCCGAAGCAGAGTTGTAATCGGCATATTTAACGTAGAATTTGTAACTTACAGGCGTGTTGTACGGGTTGAATCCGCCGAAAACGGGAACGCTTACGAATTCTATATCGTTGTTATTAAGCGCGTCGGAAAACATACTGCGAGACCAGTCTCCCATTTCGGAAACGAAACACAAATCGTTATCTTGCGGTTCGCGCGTCGCATTTCCGCATTTTGGGCAAACTTCCTGCTCCATCAATTCGCTGCAATGTTCGCAATATTTCATACCGTTCATTCCTTGTAGTCGGGCTTTTTGCGCAGTTTACGTTCGTTGCCGTGTTCGTCCACAACGTAAGTGTTATCCAATGTCTGTTGGACGCCGCGCCGCCAGTCGTCGATATATTCTTTGCGTAACGCCGCCTGTTCCGCCTTTTCGCCGTCGGTCAAACCTTCGGCGGTTTTGGACTTGCGCGCAAGCTCGTTTATGCGGTCTATTTTACTTTGTTCCATAATACACCTTTTATATAATTATAACACGGCGGACAAATGCAGTCAAGAGGCAAAATCTTCCGCGCGTACGTTACCGTAAATACGATACGTATTACGTTAAACCGTTTTTCCGCCGTTCGGCAACCGCCGAGAATTAGAGTTTTGTAAAACCGCGCAAAAAAACGACTATCCTAAAAAAAGAATAGTCGCGAAATATCTATGACTGCGCGTTACAGTTGACAGTATATGCCGAAACGGTATCTCCGTAGGCGGCTACTTCAAAGCTACCTTGCGGCGCACGCTCATATTGCTTAGCGCTGCTGTGTTCCCACCCTGACGCGGTTCACAACTTTACGTCGCGCAAGACCTTGATATCAACGCTCCTTGCGAATTCCAGCTTTCCACATACAAAGCCGCCTGCAACATTCAGCCCTACTGTAGCGGATTGTAGGCGACAGGGCACCGCTAGCTCCCCGCCTAGCGCAGTACAGTCATTATACAACACCTAAACGAAAAACGCAAGTGTTTGTTGCTTCGTACTTTGCAATGATTGTCGAAAGTCGGACAAAACGACGCCGCGCCCCGCTTACAGACGGCGACAGAGCTTTTACTCATTACTCACTCGGTTATTTACGCAAAGTAATAACGGTCGAAGCAAAACCGTTGGCATTAAGTATCGGCACGGAATAAAAGTAACCGTCGGCGATCTGAGAATTATCGACTATTTTACGGTTGTAATACTCCGAACCGTCGCAACCGACGAATTTTTCTTCTATTACCGCATAAAGACAGTCGTCGGATATTACGTACGACGTTTCGCCGTTCCATTTAAAACTTTTTAACAATTCGGCGTCCATTGCGTATTCGTAAATAGTAATTCGGCTCAATTCGTCCACGTGCTTGAAATTGAGCGTTACGCCCCAACGTTGTTCTCCTTTGCCGACGCTTACTAACACTTTGCTGCGTGCGCACACCGTATAACAGGGTTCGAACGCATAGCTTTCGGACTTTTCGTCGTAGTAAACGGCGAACAGATAACATTCGTCTACGTCGTAAAACAGCGTAACGTCCATAGTAATACTGCAACTCATCTTAAAGTCTTTGCTTATTTGCAGCGTCGTTCCGGTACCGATATAGAACGCGTCTACGCCTGTTATTTTAGTAAGGAATCCCGATAGATTGTAACTTCTGCCCGACAGCTTGTCGCCTTCTACCGTATAACAGTATCCGAACAGTTTTCCTTGTTCCAGCGCTTCTATATCGGGTATTTCTCCGTTTAACGACCCTACGATGCCGACAAGCTGCAAATCGTTGTCATAAGCAGGTTTAAGGTGTGCAACCGACAGCACTATCGCCGTAACGGATATCGCCGCAATAAGCAGCGCGGCAATAATCGACACTATGATATTGCGTTTGTTTTTTTGCCTACTGACGTTGGAACTGATTGCCTCTTTTGTAATTTCCTCTTTGGACAGCAATTCGTCAAGCGTAACGCCGAGCATTTTCGCAATCTCAGACATAACGTCGAGGTTAGGATAGTTGACGCCCGTTTCGTATTTCGATACCGCCTGACGCGATACGCATAATCGGTTTGCAAGGTCTTCCTGCGTTAAATTGTGTTCGGCGCGGTACTGCTTTAATCTGTCTTTAAATTCCATAAAACTTCCTCCTTGCCTAAAATGATAAATGCTTAAACCGTAAATGTAAAGATATTTTCGGTTGCGCAAAGAGGTTGCAATGATATTTTATTACACCAACTTGCTAATTTCCTTTTTAAGCCGTCCTATTATTTTCTTTTCCAAACGGGAAATGTACGACTGCGAGATACCCAACATATCCGCGACCTCCTTTTGAGTGCGTTCGTCCGCGCCGTCTAAGCCGAAACGCATTTCTATTATCTGCTGTTCCCTCTCGGACAGCCTCGACAATCCTTCCTCCAAAAGCTGCCGTTCCACCTGACTTTCGACGTGATTGTAGATAGCGTCGGTATCGGTACCCAATATGTCGGCGAGCAGTAGTTCGTTGCCGTCGCCGTCCACGTTGAGCGGTTCGTCCAAGCTTACCTCCGCCTTGCGTTTGGAAAGCTTGCGCAAATACATAAGAATCTCGTTTTCGATACAGCGACTTGCGTAAGTGGCAAGCTTTATTTGCTTTTCCGCCTTAAAGCTGTTAATCGCCTTGATAAGTCCTATTGTGCCGACGGATACGAGATCCTCCATATCAAGTCCGCTGCTTTCGAATTTTTTTGCAAGAAACACCACCAAGCGCAAATTGTGTTCTACAAGTTTATCTTTGGCTGCGTTATCTCCCTGCGAAATCGCGGCAAGCAAATTCGCTTCTTCTTCGGCGGACAGCGGATGAGGCAATGCTTCCGCTCCGCACAGATAGTGTACCGCCTTTTGCGATAACGACAGCTTTAAAAGCAGTTTTTTAAGTAATTCCAACATTTTCATTTCTATCCCTCCCTAAAATATTCGCGTTATTTTTCCGCTTTGGCGGCAACGGTTGCCGTAGTACGTTCGTCAAGAAACTCGCGCGACAAAACGAGATGGTACAACGTTTTGCACCGCTCCGCAGGCAAAGCCAGATACGCTTCTCTTTTTATTCCGTTTGCCGAAACCTTCCCCTTTACCGCCGTAACTTTACACGAACCGGCAACGGTTACGACTTCTATCGTCTCCGTGTTTCCTTTAAGCGACTGCTGCGCAAAATACGCGGCAAAGCCGTTGAATCTTTTTGTTACGAAGCACACGGGCAATCCGTTGAACGTAAGCGTATTGCCGCTGTCGCAATAACCGTCGAGTGCATAATCTTTGTCGAGCGACACCGTTGCCTTAACTACGTACGGAGCAAAACGCTTAACCTGCCTGATATAAAATACGACGGAATAACACAAAAAAGCGGTAAGCGCCGCCGCCGTTACATACACGGATAACGGTACGTTAAGTTGATAAAATTCGCCGTTTTCCGTGACGTAACTCAGATTAAAAAAGTGAAAAACCGCGACGACGGCGCCTCCCGACACAAACGTATACGCAGCCGTAAGCAAAATATGCCAAAACAGTTTTTTACCGAATCCTACGGCGACAGCGCACATTATGACGAGACTGAACGTTTTTATAAGGTAAATTGCCGCGCCCGCAATAAATACGCTTACAACGACGCACAAGGCCCCCAACGCGCCTCCCAAAATCAGTCGAATCCGCTTATACGGCAATTTGAGAGTAAGCGCCGCCGCCCACAGCAACAACGTATCGATTACAAAATTATCCAAAATAACGTACTCGACATAAACGTTCATAAAGCAATTTTAACAGTGTAAAAGGGCGACAAATTAAAACTTTTGTAATAGCGGCAAGTATTTTGTAATAATTAAAAAAGCAGAAACTGAAAGCGTAAAAAAACTGCGAAATACCGTCGTAAGACGGTAGCCATAAGCGGCGAATTTACAAACTTTTGCCGCATTACTGCGTTGCGGCATTCGAACATAAAAAGAACCGACGTCGTCGGTTCTTTCGAAATTGCCGTTATTTCTATTTTTAAGACGGTCAGTCCTGCTCTACTTCGCGGAAGATTTCTCCCGAAACGTACGGTACGGGATCGACGGATTTTCCGTTTTTGGCAACCTCTAAATGCAAGTGCGCTCCGTCCTTAAACTCTTTCGAGGCGGACGTGGATACGGCGCCGATTTTGTCGCCTTTTTTAACGGTTTGTCCCTGCGTCACCTGTACGTCCGACAGCGAAGCGTACGTGGCTACCACGTTGTCTCCATGATCGATAGTCACCACCTGACCCAACCAGAAGTTGTCCGCAACCGATACTACCGTGCCGTCGTACATAGAGCATACGTCGGTGCCGTCGGCGGCAACAAGGTCTATTCCCTTGTGCGCTTCCCAGTCGTTAATCGTGCTGTTGAAAACGAACAGAACGTCCGTTCCGTCTGTGTAATCCATACTTACCGACGTGTACGACAACGGCGCCGAGAAGTACACTTTTACCTTTTCCTTGACAATGGGCGTAGGATCCGTCGGGTCATCGGGAGTGGGATCTACCACTACGGGCGAATCGGGAACAATCGGCGCAGTATCGCGCGTCAATGTTACCGCCAACACCACCGTAGCTATTGCGAGTATGCAAAATACCAACAAGAGCAGCGCGGCGTGATTGCGCAAAAATCTTGTAAATTTGTTTGTTTGTTTTGTAGAATTCATTATGAGCCTCCGTAATTGTTTGTTGAGATTTTTTCCATTTATCTTCCGCAATATACCCGTTGAACGAATTTTTACCGTTTCGCTCTTTTACGTGTACGCAATCTTTTTTATTACGCCTGTAAACGTTTGACGAGCGCTTCAATATTCTCCGAGAATAAGCGGATAACCTATTGTAATAATTCCGTCGGCATAAGCAAGTTGAATGTTTACTTTTACGCCGTCCACCGTTATTCCGCCGCGTATTCTGCCGCTTCTGCCCGTAGCGACTAAAACGCCGCCTATACTTTCTTCGTTGCAAACGCTAAAACGCAATTTGCGGAGCAGCGCTTCGAAGTCCTCGACCGAACCGTTAAACGTCGCGCTGAACCCGTCTATCGCCGAACATTTCGAGAGCGTTTGCGTCAGTTCGTCTATGCCGCAGCGCGTTATATAACCGTAACCCAAATTTACAGACGGCAATTCGGTCGCGCGGCAATACACGCAAACGTAGGCATCGCTCGGAACAAATCGGCGCAATTCCCGCTCGAAAGGCTGCGGAATGAAAAGACACATCGCGCCGATAACCGTCAGAACAAGTAAAGTTGTAACTATAAATCTTTTCATTGAGTCACCGATGAAATTGTTGACAGGTTGACGTAAAATAATACTTCGAGATTAAATTATAAAAACTAAAAAACCGAATTCCCTAATGCAGATGCCGTCGAACTAACGCGGAATACAATTTTAACCCGCAACGTAAAATTTCAAAAAAACAAGAAAAAATAACGGCAACGTACTTTGTTATTAAACGGAAAATTTTCGCATATTACCTACGGCCGCAGAAAGAAAATCGGTCGACGGTCACAAAGTACGTCTCGAATACGATTTGCCGCAATTTAATACTTACGGTCAAAAACAACAAGTATTAAAGGACAATCAAATATAAAAATATCGACGGTATTTTGACAACCTCGCAAATAAAAAATTCGTTTTGGATAATAAAATATAAACCGTGTCGCGAACGACCGTACGGTAATCGGGGTTTTCTTGCATAAAAACAGAGAGAAGGTTTTTCCTTGCTCTCTGTTAATTGTTTTGCATATTTAATTTCCTATCCGCATCGACGTCGGCTATCGTACTGCCGCCGTTTGAATGGAGAAATTGCCGATTCTCCGACCAAACGTTTCACGTTACTATTCGTAAAGTTTGGAAACGGGCAAATCGGTATATACGCGTTCGATTGCTTCGGCGAAGATATCTGCAATGCTTACCGTTTCTATTTTGTCTATGCGCTTGTCTTCGGGAAGTTCGATTGTGTCGAGAATAACTATCTTAGACAGCGGACTTGCCTGCAAACGCTCGATTGCGGGTCCAGATAAGACCGCGTGAGTACAGCAGGCTATAACCTCGCTTGCGCCGTTATCCACAAGCGCTTGCGCCCCCTGACAAATCGTACCTGCGGTATCGATCATATCGTCAAGCATCAGACACATACGTCCCTTGACGTCGCCGACAACGTTCATAACCTCCATAACGTTCGCCTGCGGACGGCGTTTGTCGATGATTGCAAGCGGCGCGTTAAACTTGGTCGCCATAGCGCGCGAGCGCACTACGCTTCCCGTGTCGGGACTTACAATTGTAAGATTAGACGGAACGCCCACTTTCATAAAATGCTTGCTTAACACAGGCATTCCCATAAGATTATCTACAGGTATGTTGAAGAAACCTTGCAACTGACTGCTGTGCAAATCCATAGTTAACACGCGGTTTGCGCCGGCAGCTTGCAGAATATCCGCTACGAGTTTGGCGGAAATAGGATCGCGCGCACGAGCTTTACGGTCCTGCCGCGCATATCCGAAATACGGTATTACCGCCGTTATACGTCCTGCGGACGCGCGCTTGCAGGCGTCGATTATCAACAGCAATTCCATTAAGTTATCGTTTACGGGGGTATTAGTAGACTGAACTATAAATACGTCGCATCCGCGAACCGATTCTTTTATGTTTACCGACGTTTCCCCGTCGGAGAACTTGCCGACCTCCATTTTGCCGAGTTCCAAATCGAGTTGCGCGCAAATAGCTTGCGCCAGCTTTTTACTGGAATTACCGGCAAAAATCTTGATTGCTCCGTGTATTTGATTGAGCATATATCCCCCAAAATATTGCAAGGTTTTCAAAGAACCCTGTAATTGCAAGCAAAAAACTTCTTCGTTAGCTTACGGTATAATTGTATATTTTTGCCTCGAATGTGTCAAGCAAAAAGAACGGTACGCGACATACACAATATTTCGCTATTGTCGGCTTATTTAAATATAAACAATATTGTTTTGCGCGCGATTGCCCGTTCGTAAACGGCAACCGTTCGAGCTTGCGGAAGCGAGACCGCATTTAAGCGTAAAAACACGGCTCACATGGTAAATTTACATATTTGCGGTTAAAAAAACAACGCGCCACGTAAAAATACCGTAACGCGCATTGTTCCTTTTAATCAGTACGTTGTTATCTTTTCTTCGTAATCCTTGCAAAAATGGGCAGTCTCGCAATCGTCGCAGGGAGTTACCGTTATCTGATTGAGTTTGCAGCAGCATTGGTCTCCGTTGTGGTGTTTGCAGGCAAACACGTCGCATAATATTGTTTGTTGATTTTTCATATTACATCCTCCGTTTTTAATATAATATAACACACACGGGCAACATTTACTGCAATGCGCTATCTTCAACGTGATGTGTTGTATAATAGCGATTAGCAGTTGTTAATAGCAGTTAACTGTTCTCTATATGCTATTATAAAACAAAAGATTAGGTTTAACGGCATTTAACTACTGTTTATTACATCGTATCACGTTGATAGTTATGCGTTGCAATAAGCAAAGCGCGTGTACGATATAATAGCGTAAAGACAATAATTAACGACGTTTAACTACGTATTACTGCTATTAATCGATTATATCGGACCACGTTGATAATTACATATTGCAATAAGTTTTGCTCGCGTACGATACAATATAAGTTTGTCCGATATATCTTCTTAAAATACCTCCTCGCCTTGACGAAACGCAGAGAATAATGTATACTTTATACGACACGGCACGGTTGACGCTTACGCGCATATCACGTTAATAAGCGACAACTTAATATTACTGCGAGGTAACAATTTATGAAAATACTGTTATTGCAAGACGTAAAAGGACAAGGCAAAAAAGGCGAAATAATCAACGTGTCCGACGGATATGCGAACAACTTTCTTTTAAAAAAGGGACTGGGCGTTGTGGCAACCGCAGATACTATAAACTCCGTAGCTATTAAAAACAAGGCAATCGAACGCCAAAAAGCGGAAGAGAAACAAAAAGCGCAAGACGATGCAAAAAAACTCAAAGGACAGGTAATACGCATTGTCGCAAGTAAGGGAAGTCAGGGCAAAATGTACGGAAGCATTACGAATAAAGAAATCGCCGAAGAACTGACAAAGCTAGGGTATCCCGTCGATAAAAAACAAGTTGTACTCAAAGACCCCATTCGCGTTACCGGCGAATATTCCGTTACGGTAAAAATGTACGCGGAGATATCCGCTACCGTCACCGTTGTCGTAGAATAGCGCAAAACAAGCGAAAACTTCTGTTTGCAAAATCGAAAAACGCTCCGAACCGTAAGATTCGAAGCGTTTTCTGTTAAGAATAAGATTATTTAAGTTCGGCTTCTGCGCCTGCTTCGGTAAGAGTTTTAACCATACCTTCTGCGGTTTCCTTAGGTTGAGCTTCCTTGATAGTAGCGGGAGCGCTTTCAACAAGATTCTTAGCTTCAACAAGACCGAGACCGGTAAGTTCGCGAACGGCTTTGATAACGGCGATTTTGTTAGCGCCGATAGCCTTCAATACTACGTCGAATTCCGTCTTTTCTTCAACAACGGGAGCTGCCGCCGCAGCGCCGCCTGCAACCGCGATGGGAGCTGCCGCGCTTACGCCGAATTCTTCTTCGATAGCGTGTACGAGTTCGTTAAGTTCCAAAACAGAGAGAGCCTTAATCTCTTCGATAAATTTTTTTGTATCCATTGTAAAATTTCTCCTATTATATTTTTAATTGTGTTTTTGTCCCGATACGGGAGGACTGCCCGCTGCGAGCAAATAATTACTCGGCTTTTTCTGCAACTGCGTTTAAAGCAACTGCCAAACCGCGCATCGGCGCGGACAATACGGATACCAACATACCGAGAAGAGTTTCTCTGTTGGGAACCTTAGACATAGCGTCGCAAGTAGCTGCGTCGGCATATTGTTTGTCGAACATACCGCACTTAATCTTCATGGCGTTAAACTTTTTGATGCCTTCCGCCGCGACCTTAGCGGGCGCAATGGCGTCTTTCGTTCCGAAAGCAAACGCGCTCGGTCCGTTTAACGCTTCGTCGAATTCGGTGTAACCGAGTTCGTTAAGAGCTTTGCGGAACAAAGTGTTTTTAAGAACCTTGTATTCTACGTCGTTCTTTCTGAACTCCGAACGGAATTCGGTGTCCTGAGCAACGGTCAAACCTTTATAATCGATGATAACAAACGATTCGCTGTTTTGAATTTGCTCTTTGATTTGTTCAACGGTTTCTCTTTTTGCCAATTGAGAGGGACTGAGATGTCCTTGATGACGTTCGTGATCCATTGTCGTTTTCCTCCTTTTAAGATTTTTAATTAAAAACCCTTGCGCCGCAAACGGTACAAGGGTAGGAAAACCTATATTTTGTACCTCGGCAAGATTTACTGTTACTTGCTGTCTTTGGAACGGTTAGGGTTGATAATTTTAAGTTTTGTCAATTAAACGGGCTTGACGCAAGCTCTATTTATACGATACCTTGATGCCGGGACCCATCGTCGTAGCGATTGCAACCGATTTGAGATAAGTTCCCTTAGCTGCGGCGGGTTTCGCCTTGATAATTGCATCCATAATCGCCGTAGCGTTTTCGAGCAACTTATCGCGTCCGAAAGATTTCTTTCCGAAAATAACGTGACAAATAGATTGCTTGTCGAGACGGTATTCTACCTTACCTGCTTTGATATCGTGGATAGTCTTGGCAATATCCATAGTAACGGTTCCGCTCTTGGGGTTAGGCATAAGACCCTTAGGTCCCAAAATTCTACCCATACGACCGACCAGACCCATCATATCGGGAGTGGTAACAAGTACGTCGAAGTCGAACCAGTTTTCTTTTTGCATCTTTTCGATATATTCTTCGGCGCCTACGTAATCCGCGCCTGCCGCTTGCGCTTCGTCCGCCTTAGCGCCTTTTGCTATTACCAACACGCGGACGGTTTTACCCGTTCCGTTGGGAAGCACTACTACGCCTCTTACCTGTTGGTCCGCTTTACGGCTGTCAACGCCCAGTTTTACGTGGAGTTCCAACGTTTCGTCGAATTTGGCGGTTGCAATATCGATTGCCGTTTGAATTGCTTCGCTCATATCGTATTGCTTTGTTTTGTCGATTTTCTTTACAGCATCAACATATTTCTTTCCTTTCATTTGACGCCTCCTTAACCTTCAACGACAATGCCCATACTGCGAGCTGTTCCGGCTATCATAGAGCAAGCTGCTTCAAGCGATGCGGCGTTTAAGTCCACCATTTTGAGCTTAGCTATCTCTTCGATTTGCGCGTGAGTGATCTTGGCAACCTTAGTTCTGTTGGGAACGGCGCTTCCGCTTTCTATTCCGCAAGCTTTCTTGATAAGCACGGGAGCGGGCGGCGTTTTCAAAATAAACGTAAAGCTGTGATCCTGATAAATAGTTACGATAACGGGAATGATAAGTCCCGCTTTATCGGCTGTTCTCGCATTGAAATCCTTAGTGAAACCGGGTATATTGATACCGTGAGGACCGAGAGCCGAACCTACCGGAGGAGCGGGAGTCGCTTTGCCGGCGGGCAGTTGAAGTTTAACTACTGCAGTTACCTTCTTAGCCATAATAAGCCTCCTAAACCTGGTGTTAACGGAAGAAACGCTTGAGATTTATTTCTTCCTCCCAAATTCCGCGTCTAATACGGCGTTACGCGGAAAACGCCGAAAGTCAAGCTATTCTACGATAGTAGGATTGCTGATTTTTTCCAATTGAATAAAGTCCATATCTACGGACGTTTCGCGTCCGAACATATTGAGGATAACCTGCGCCTTTTGACGGGCAACGTCGATTTCCTTGATAACGCCTACCAAACCTTCGAAAGGACCGGATATTACCGTTACGCTGTCTCCTACAACCATACTGAAATCTACGACGCGTTCCTCTAAACGCAGACGTTTGACTTCGTCGTCTTCGAGAGGCCACGCCTTACCGTTAGGACCCACGAAACCCGTAACGCCGCGAGTATTGGTAAGCATAAACCACAGCTGCGAGGAGTAGACCAGCTTTATAAATACGTAACCGGGCATAACCTTAGCTTCGTATGCTTTCTTCTTGCCGTTTTTATCTTCGATAAGCGTCTCGGTGGGAATTTTGGTGTCGAGAATGACGTTCTGCAAATTTCCGTTTTCCACCATTTGCTCGATGCTTTTCTTTACAAGACTTTCATATCCCGAGTACGTATGAAGAATATACCATTTTGCGTTGTTAGATTCACTCATAATTATACGCTTACCTTTATTAACCGATCAGAGTAATTAACCAACCGAACAATAAGTCTACGCCGTAAATGATTAAAGCGAAGAACAAAACTACAAGCAAAACTATGCCGGTATTTTTTAATACCGTTTTAAATCCGGGCCAAGATACTTTTTTAAGTTCGGACCAACTCTTTACAAAGAAAGCTCCCAATCTTTTAAATACGTTGGGCTTTTTAGCTTTTTGTTGCGCTGCCATAACTGTTCTCCTTACTTAGACTCTTTGTGAACGGTGTGCTTTTTGCAGAATCTGCAATATTTGTTGCGTTCAAGTCTGTCGGTAGTCGTCTTGCCGTTTTTGTAAGTGTCGTAGTTGCGTTGTTTGCATTCGGTGCAAGCAAGCACGACCTTGACTCTATTACCTTTTTTTGCAGCCATAGTAAAATCTCCCGTTGCGCCCGAAATACAATTTTCGCACGCAAAAAATTACACCCCGTATCAGAAGTGCTAGATAATAATAACATAATTTACAACCGATGTCAACGATATTTAGTCGATTTAAAAACTAAAAATTGTCTTGTTTTGCATATTGCGTTTTTTTCCGTAAATTCGGGTCTTGACAAATGCCGTTAAATATATTAGAATAATAACCCGCCTAAAAACGGAAAAAACTTCAAACGGAGAGTCTTTATGACGGATTACAAATTACTTATAAAAGAAGCTTACGAAGCTCAGAAAAACGCTTATATCCCCTACTCGCGCTGGGCGGTCGGCGCGGCGCTATTAACCGCAGAAGGCAAAATTTATCGCGGCTGCAATATCGAAAGCTCGACATTTTCCCCAACTAACTGCGCCGAACGGACGGCGATTTTCAAAGCGGTATCGGAAGGAGAACGTCATTTCGCCGCAATAGCGATAGTCGGAAACGACGTTAATACGCCCGTAGGAGAAGGCGACTACTGCCCGCCTTGCGGAGTTTGCCGTCAGGTTATGACGGAGTTTTGTCAGGGAGACTTCGAGATAGTGCTGGCAAAAGACTACGACAAATACGAAGTTTATACGCTCGCGGAACTTATGCCCCTCGTAAGCTTGCCGCTATCGAACAAATAAAACCGTTTACGCAAAAGCCGCTTCGTTTTGGAACAAACCAACACGAAACGGCTTTCTTGCAAAGGGTTTTTATTTTCTTCGAATTAAATACTTTTATTCGCTTCCGTCATAGTAGTTAATCGCTTTTATCAAACCGAAAGGATTACAAATTTTACGTAGCACTACGTCATAATCGTCATGTTCTATTTTAAGATAAACATCGCCGTAATTAAACAATGTTCCCCAAAAGCCTCTCCTTACGTAGTAGTGTTTAACAGACCTTATTCTCCATTGTCCGCTCGTGCCGCCTTTAATCAAATAAATTTCGCCGTTCTCTACGGTAACCCTGTACGACAGTTTATATATTGCCGCAAAAACCGTCGCTATTAAGACGAAAAACAATCCGCCGCCTAAAACTATATAACCGAGCGTAGTAATGCCGTAATGTAGCAATAGCGCCGCTGCAATAAGCAGCGTTACGGCAACTGCTATCGACGCAAAAAACTTATAGCAATACAATAAGGTGCGAGACGTTCTATATTGTACAAAATTACCGGACTTGTTCATGATTGCTCCTATAAAACAAAAAAGCAAGTATTTGCAACGGCACTGTAAAACACGGTTTATTGCTATCTCGCTTGAAACGTTTGATCACTTGGCAATTATAATCGAACCTAACGTTTCGACTATTTCTTTCGCCACGTTCGCATCTACGCTGACTTTTGTAACCTTGCCGCGTTTGAGTTTCTTGAAAACAGGCGGAATGGAATTGACATAAATGCCGAGACAGTTATCCGTATCCATGTCGCTGTACAATTTAATCACTAATTTTCCTCTGCTGCACAAAATTACCGACACTATACCCGCAATTATTCCTATTATTCCCGCGCCAAAAAAAACGTAGCTTAAAGAAGGTCCGGCATCCGACGATTGCATAGTTACGACGCCTACTACACATGCAACAATGCCTAATATAATCAACAGTATCCCCGCCAAATTTATTTTCTTTGTGTACGACATATCTACCCCGATTATGTTATTTACAGGAAGTTCGCGATGGCGCTGACTGTTACGCCTTTCTTCTTTAATTACTACCCGCTTGTTGGTAACCGTCAAACTGTAATCAAAATTTCCGTTTTTACTTTTTGACGTGCCGTATTGCCATGTTTTCACTAACTGCTCGCTTGGAGCTAAAACTAAACTCATTTTTATCCTCCGTAGTCTTATATCAATATTATATTCTCACTTTTGTGAGATGTCAAGCGTATTTTCTTAATTTAGTGAGAGAATAATATTATGAACAGGTCATTCGGAGACAGACTAAAAGAACTACGCAACGAAAAGGGACTGGGACAAGTTGAATTGTCCGAACATCTCGGCGTAAGCAAGGGAATAATCAGCATGTGGGAAAACGGTTTGCGTGAACCTACGATGTCCAACCTGATAACGTTGGCTCGTTTTTTTGACGTATCGATAGATTATCTCGTCGGGATAAAAGATTACTGAACGCTAAATCGAATCGGGTTTCGACAAAGATTTTTCCGCGTTCGAAAACTTAAAACAATGAATATAAAGCGCAACATTCCGTATGCCGAAATAATGACCGTATGAAATAACACGCAAAAAATGCAGCCGAAAATTCGACTGCATTTTTGTGTTGTTTAGTTAAAATTACGCGATGATCTTGGAAACAACGCCGGAACCTACGGTATGTCCGCCTTCACGGATAGCGAAACGAAGTCCGTCTTCCATAGCGATAGGCGTAATCAAAGAAACTTTGATGTGAGTATGGTCGCCGGGCATTACCATTTCCACGCCGGGATCGAGCTCGATGGATCCCGTAACGTCGGTTGTACGGAAATAGAATTGAGGACGGTATCCCTTAAAGAACGGGCTGTGACGGCCGCCTTCTTCCTTAGTAAGAACGTATACCTGACCTTCGAAGTCCTTGTGAGGAGTAACCGATTTGGGTTTAGCTACTACCTGTCCGCGTTCGATTTCTTTACGGTCTACGCCGCGAAGAAGAAGACCTACGTTGTCTCCCGCGAACGCTTCGTCAAGAAGTTTACGGAACATTTCTACGCCTGTAACAACGGACGTTTTGATTTCGTCTTTAAGACCGACGATTTCTACGGGGTCGCTGGGTTTAACGGATCCGCGTTCTACTCTGCCGGTAGCAACGGTGCCGCGTCCGGTGATCGTAAACACGTCTTCAACGGGCATCAAGAAAGGTTTATCCGTGTCGCGAGCGGGCGTGGGGATATAGCTGTCAACAGCGTCCATCAAGTCCAAAATGGGCTTAAATACGGGGTCTGCAAGATTGTTGTTGCCGCCTGCGGCTGCGTCCATAGCTTTCTTAGCGGAACCTTTGATAATGGGAAGGTCGTCGCCGGGAAATTCGTACTTGGAAAGAAGTTCGCGTACTTCCATTTCTACGAGTTCGAGAAGCTCGTCGTCGTCAACCAAGTCGGTCTTGTTCATAAATACTACGATGTAGGGAACGCCAACCTGACGGGCAAGAAGGATATGTTCGCGCGTCTGGGGCATCGGGCCGTCTGCGGCGGAAACTACGAGGATCGCGCCGTCCATTTGAGCAGCGCCTGTAATCATGTTTTTAACATAGTCGGCGTGTCCGGGACAGTCAACGTGAGCGTAGTGACGTTTGTCCGTTTGATATTCTACGTGAGCGGTATTAATCGTTATACCGCGAGCTCTTTCTTCGGGAGCCTTGTCGATTTCGTCATATTTCATTACTTCGGCTTTACCTTGCATAGCCATAACCATCGTGATAGCCGCAGTCAAGGTCGTCTTGCCGTGGTCTACGTGTCCGATAGTGCCGATATTGACGTGCGGTTTGCTTCTGTCAAATTTTGCTTTTGCCATTGTTGTGATTCCTCCTGATTTTGATTGTTAATGTCAAATTTTTTGTTTTAAATTTTCTATAAGTGTATTATATCTTATTTTTTCGTTTTGGTCTACACTTTTTATAAAATATTTTTTACCAAAACGCTATTTTCCGCTGCCTTCCTTAGCAATTTTTTCTCTTATTGCCTTAGGAACTTCCGCAAAGTGGTCGAATTGCATCGAATAGTTGCCTCTTCCCTGCGTACGGCTTCTCAAATCGGTAGCGTAACCGAACATTTCCGCCAACGGAATAAACGCGTTTACAACCTGTACTCCGTTGCGCATTTCTATTCCTGCGACGTTGCCTCGACGCGAAGACACGTTGCCCATGACGTCGCCCAAATATTCTTCGGGCATGGTAATTTCCACTTTCATCATAGGTTCGAGCAAGACGGGGTCCGCCTTAACCGCAGCGTTTTTCAACGCTAACGATCCCGCGATTTTAAACGCCATTTCCGAGCTGTCTACCGCGTGGAAACTCCCGTCGTAAACGGTAACTTTGAAGTCCACCATTTCGTAACCTGCAAGAGGTCCCGTCTTGGCAGCTTCGACGATACCGTTGTTGATAGGCTGAATGTATTCTTTAGGGATGCTTCCGCCGACTGTTGCGTCAACGAATTCGTATCCTTTGCCTGCTTCCAACGGTTCGAGACGGATTTTACAATGTCCGTACTGACCTTTACCGCCCGATTGACGGACGTACTTGCCTTCCGCCTCTACCGAACGCCTGATTGTCTCGCGGTACGATACCTGCGGTTTGCCTACGTTGGCTTCTACTTTAAATTCGCGCAGCAGTCTGTCAACGATGATTTCCAAGTGCAACTCGCCCATACCGGCGATAATCGTCTGTCCCGTTTCTTTGTCGGTATACGTCTTGAACGTAGGGTCTTCTTCTGCAAGCTTGATAAGCGCCAACGTCATTTTTTCCTGACCGGCCTTAGTTTTGGGTTCTATCGCGACCTTTATAACGGGCTCGGGGAATACCATACTGTCAAGTACGATTTGATGCTTTTCTTCGCAAAGAGTGTCGCCCGTCGTAGTATCTTTAAGTCCTACCAAAGCTACGATTTCGCCTGCGTAAGTTTCGTCGATTTCCTCGCGCTGCGCGGCGTGCATTTGCAAAACCTTAGTAATGCGTTCGCGCTTGCCCTTTGTGGAGTTGTAAACGTAACTTCCCGCCTGAAGCTTGCCGCTGTATACGCGGCAGTAAGCCAGCTTACCTACGAAAGGATCTGCGACGATTTTGAACGCAAGTCCGCAGAAAGGTTCGTTGTCGTCCGTTTTACGTACGATTTTCTTTTCCTCATCGTGCACGTCGAAACCTACTACGTGGTCGATATCGACGGGACTGGGCAAGTAATCGCATACTGCGTCAAGCAGCTTTTGAACGCCCTTGTTTTTATATGCCGTTCCGCACAAAACTGGATTGACTTTAAGCTCAATAACCGCTTTACGGAGAGCCTTCTTGATTTCGTCGACGGACAAATCGCCTTCGGCGAAAAACTTTTCCATAAGTTCGTCGTCAGTTCCCGCTACGAATTCCACCAGTTCGTCGTGCGCTTTATTTACGGCGTCGACCATATCGGACGGAACGTCCGTTTCGTCGATAACGATACCCTGCGGATCGTTGTAGATGTACGCGCGTTTGGTAATGACGTCCACTAAGCCTTTAAACGTTTCTTCCTTACCGATGGGCAACTGAATAGGCATAGCGTTCGCTTTCAAACGTTCTCTCATCATATTGACGACGTTATAAAAATTTGCGCCGTTAATATCCATTTTGTTGACGAACGCGATACGCGGTACGTTGTACTTAGACGCCTGATGCCATACCGTTTCGCTTTGCGGTTCGACGCCGCCCTTCGCGCAGAACACCGCCACCGCTCCGTCAAGTACGCGCAACGAACGCTCTACCTCGACGGTAAAGTCTACGTGTCCCGGAGTATCGATAAGGTTGATACGGTAATCGGTATTGTTGTAACGGTTAATCCAATGAACCGTAGTGGCGGCGGATGCGATAGTTATACCGCGTTCCTGCTCCTGAGCCATACTGTCCATTACCGCCGTGCCTTCGTGAACCTCGCCCAACTTACGGGTTTTTCCCGAAAAGAATAAAATTCTTTCGCTTGTTGTTGTTTTTCCTGCGTCTATATGCGCCATAATACCTATATTGCGCACATTCTGCAAGGGATAAATTCTTGCCATTGTAAACTATTTACTCCTAACTTACCATCTGAAATGAGCAAACGCCTTGTTTGCTTCGGCGGATCTGTGCATTTCTTCCTTTCTCTTGAAAGCTCCGCCCTGTTCATTGTAAGCGTCCATAAGTTCGTTAGCCAAACGGAGATACATATATCTGTCGTTACGCTTACGCGCAAACATAACCAACCATCTTATAGCGAGAGTCTGACGTCTTTCGGGTCTTACCTCCATAGGTACTTGATAGTTTGCTCCGCCTACTCTTCTGGCCTTACATTCGAGCATAGGCATAAGGTTATTGATCGCCTTGTTGAACACTTCCATAGGATCTTGTCCCGTTTTGGATTGTATTTCGTCAAATGCGCCGTATACAATCTCTTGCGCAGTACCCTTTTTGCCGTCTTGCATAACCTGATTGATAACCTTAGTTACAACCTTGCTGCCGTATACGGGATCGGGTAAAACGTCTCTTTTGGGGACGCCGCTTCTTCTAGGCATAAGTGTTTTCCTCCTTTTAGATTTTTTGATTTAATTTTGTTTTTTTACCAAATACAGCCAACTCGACGCGTTTGCACGCGGAGAAACTTCTGTCTTAGGGCGGAAAATACCGCCGACATACTGCTTACTCGGGGAAAAGTCAAAATTAAAACTCCGACTATTCACCAATTGAACTGTAAAAGTGCCGTCCCGTTCTATTTCTTAGGACGTTTTGCGCCGTACTTGCTGCGAGCTTGTCTACGATTTGCAACGCCTGCCGTATCGAGCGTTCCGCGAATAATGTGGTAACGGATACCGGGCAAATCTCTTACTCTTCCGCCGCGAATCAATACAACGCTGTGCTCTTGAAGGTTGTGACCTTCTCCGGGAATATAGCACGTTCCTTCCATACCGTTGGTACGGCGTACGCGCGCAATCTTACGGAGAGCAGAGTTAGGCTTTTTGGGAGAAGTCGTAGTAACGTTTAAGCATACTCCGCGTTTTTGAGGACAGCTGTCCAACAAAGGCGACTTGCTTTTTTCTGCTTCGCTTCTTCTGCCTTGTCTAATCAATTGGTTGATTGTTGCCATTTTTTTACCTCCTTTCAATAGTGAACAGTCGAAACTCCAAAACGAGCTTCTATACAAAGCAACGGTCGTTGCGATGTAGCGAATAACGGTTTTCCGCCTGTGAGAATTATTCCCGTTAAGCGGAGGTCTAAACGACTTAAACGCTTTTTACAAGCAGTCCCACCGCTCCCGACGGAACGTCTATGCCGTACTCTGAGGAAATGTCCGCCATACTGCCGTTTATAACGTATTTGACGCTATTTTCCTTAGCGGCTTCGATGAGCGAGTGAATGTACTGCGTTTCGGCATCGGAGGCAATCCGTATCTCGCGAACGTTCTTGTTTTTAAGCTCGCGTAAGATTTGCCGTTTGCCTATTACTACCGTTTTGTCGTCATTAGCCATAAAACACCAATGTATATTTTACCAAAATACAGCAAAGCAGTCAAGCATTTGCGCTCGACTGCTTTTTATTTATTTGAAGTATTTTTTTTTCGCTGCGCGCCTACGGGTCGTAAATGCGCGCTATCGGTATCATTGCGTTGCGCGCGCCCTCGTGTTTTTGCTTAGCAAAACTCGTTTCCCGCAGGCTATGCCGTAACCGCTATTTTACGGAATCGTCCTTCGTTTGGAAATCCGTCCTTTGAGTAAGCTCCATTTCTCTGTAACGGGACAGTCCCGTTCCCGCAGAAATCATCTTACCTATAATTACGTTCTCTTTCAAACCGTACAAAGGATCGCACTTGTTCTTGATTGCAGCTTCGGTAAGAACTCTCGAAGTTTCCTGGAACGACGCCGCCGACAGGAAGCTGTCGGTTGCAAGACTTGCTTTCGTAATGCCCAACAGAATTCTCTTGGCTGTTGCGGGTACTCCGTCGTTTTCCAAAGCTTTGTTGTTTTCTTCTTCGAACTTGAAGATATCGACAACCTCGCCGGGCAACATATCGGTAGTGCCTGCGTCCTCTATGCGGACTTTACGGAGCATTTGACGAACTATTACTTCTACGTGCTTATCGTTTATTTCTACGCCGTTCGTACGATACGTAGCCTGAACCTCTTTAACAAGATATTCTTCTACCGCGCGCAGACCTTTTGTGGAAAGCAGGTCTTGCGGGAAGATGGAACCTTCCGTCAAAGGCGTACCGCTTTCTACCGCATCGCCGTCGTGAACCTTTATACGCGAAGTGTACGGAATTGCGTAATCGGTCGATTTACCTACGGCATCCGTTACGCGAACAATCTTCTTGTCCGTATTCGTAGGAATACTTACCGTGCCGTTTACTTCGCAAATCACCGCGCAGCCCTTAGGTTTACGCGCTTCGAACAATTCTTCTACGCGCGGCAAACCTTGCGTGATATCGTCCGCCGTTGCAACGCCGCCCGTATGGAACGTACGCATTGTAAGCTGCGTTCCCGGTTCGCCTATCGATTGCGCCGCTATAACGCCGACCGCTTCGCCGAGATTTACGGGTTTGCCCGTCGCCATATTGGAACCGTAACATTTGCAGCAGACTCCGTGTTCGCTGCGGCAAGTAAGAACAGTCCTCATATACAGTTTAGTAATGCCTGCTTTAACGATTTCTCTGGCTATGTCGTCGTTAATCATCGTGTCGCCTTTGCAAATGATTTCTCCGGTTTGAGGATTAACAACGTCGTCGATTACGTATTTGCCGATAATGCGGTCTTCGAATTTTTCGATTATTTCGTCTTTGCCCGAACCGCGGAAGGCTTCTATCCACATACCTTGCGGACGGCTGCCTGCCGAGCAGTCTTCCTCGCGGACGATAACGTTCTGCGCTACGTCTACCAAACGACGCGTCAGATATCCCGAGTCTGCCGTCTTCAATGCCGTGTCGGCAAGACCTTTACGTCCGCCGTGCGAAGAAATGAAGTATTCCAACACCGACAGACCTTCGCGGAAGCAAGCTTTAACGGGTAATTCGATTGTACGACCCGAAGGATCGCTCATCAAACCGCGCATTCCGCAAAGCTGACGAATTTGGTTCATGCTGCCGCGCGCGCCCGAATCCGCCATCATCCAAATGGGATTGTCCTCTTCCATAACGTCTTTAACTAACGTTTCTACCTTAGACGCGGCGTTCTTCCACACTTCGATAACCGACTTGTAACGTTCGTTATCCGTTAAGAAACCTTCGTTGAATTCGTTTTCGATTTCCACCACGCGTTTTCCCGCATCGTCGAGAATGGCTTTTTTCTGCGAAGGAATATTCATATCGAATACGCTTGTGGTAAGTCCGCTTATAGTGCTGTATTTGTAGCCTAACGCTTTTACGTTATCCAACATTGTCGCCGTCGGCGTAGTACCGCGAAGTTTAAAGCATTTTTCCACTATCTGAGAAAGCTGCTTTTTACCGACAAGATAGGATTTGGGATTGCCTATCATGTCTTTCGTAAGCTCGGGTGAAATTCCCAACGTACGTCTTTCGATTGCTTTTTGCTGCAGGATTTCGGCATCGGTTATGCCTTCGTCGCTTTCTGCCGAGCTGTCCGTATAATCGTAGTAAATAGCTTGACAGAAAATCATACGTCCTACCGTAGTCCATATTTTTCTACCGTCTTCGAGCTGAATGTTTACAACGGTTTGCAACGTAATATCTTTCGCTACGTACGCCTCGTACGCTTCGTCGAAACTGCTGTAATACTTGCCGCTGCGCAAAATTTCCAATTCTTTTTCGGTAAGGTTCCTTTGTTTGCGCGTTACGTCGTACAACTCGATAAGCGTCTTCGTCTCTTCGACGTCGCAACGTACCGTAGTAAGATAATAGCATCCCAATACCATATCTTGCGTAGGCGATATAACCGGTTTACCGTCGGAAAGTTTCAAAATGTTGTTGGCGGCAAGCATCAGATATCTCGCTTCCGTTTGCGCCTCTACCGAAAGAGGAACGTGAACCGCCATCTGGTCTCCGTCGAAGTCGGCGTTGAATGCCGTACATGCAAGCGGATGAAGCTTAATAGCTCTGCCTTCTATAAGCACGGGTTCGAAAGCCTGAATAGACAATCTGTGCAACGTCGGCGCGCGGTTGAGCATTACGGGATGGTCTTTGATAACGCCTTCCAAAATATCCCAAACCTTAGCGTCGGCGCGCTCTACGCGTTTTTTCGCCGATTTAACGTTGTGACACTGATTGGTTTCAACAAGCTTCTTCATTACAAACGGTTTAAAGAGTTCCAAAGCCATTTCTTTGGGAATACCGCATTGATGAAGCTTCAACTCCGGTCCTACTACGATAACGGAACGTCCCGAGTAGTCTACGCGCTTACCCAAAAGGTTCTGACGGAAACGGCCCTGTTTGCCGCGAAGAAGTCCCGACAGAGATTTCAACTCGCGGTTGCCCGCGCCCGTTTGAGGACGCTTGCTGCGGCTGTTGTCCAACAGACTGTCTACCGCGTCTTGCAACATACGCTTTTCGTTGTTGATAAGAATTTCGGGAGCGTTAATTTCGATAAGTCTCTTTAAACGGTTGTTGCGGTTGATAACTCTGCGATACAAATCGTTCAAGTCGCTCGTCGCGTATCTGCCGCCGTCAAGAGGCACCATAGCGCGGAGTTCGGGAGGCAATACGGGCAGAACGGTCAAAATCATCCATTCGGGACGGTTGCCGCTCTTGCGGAACGCCTCGACGATATCTAAACGTTTGATGGCGCGCACTTTCTTTGCGCCCTGATTCGTCTTAGCAAGAACATCGCGCAGTTCCTTGCTTTCCACTTCCAAATCGATATTTTGCAAAAGTTCTCTTACCGCTTCTGCGCCCGTTCCTGCGCGGAAATTCAAATTCGGATCTTCCTTCGCCTTAGCTTGCGCTTCGCGGTACTCGCTCATAGTAAGAATTTGCTTATACATCATTCCGCTTTTCATCGGATCGATTACGACGTAGCTTTGGAAATTGATAAGCTGCTCCAAATATTTGGGCGACATATCCAAAATAAGTCCCATACGCGAAGGCGTTCCGCGAAAATACCAAATATGAGATACGGGAGCGGCAAGCTCTATGTGACCCATACGTTCGCGGCGTACTTTCGATTTCGTAACCTTAACTCCGCACTTTTCGCAGACTACGCCTTTGTAGCGGATTCTCTTGTATTTACCGCAGTGACATTCCCAGTCTTTGACGGGTCCGAAAATTCTTTCGCAGAACAAACCGTCTTTTTCGGGCTTTTGAGTGCGGTAGTTAATCGTTTCGGATTTTTTGACTTCTCCGTAGGACCACTCGCGGATTTTTTCGGGAGAAGCAATACCTATACGGATAGAATCGAAATCGTTCATAATGCCCGTTCTTGCTAACGTATTCGAACGCAACGCGGATATCGATTGTCCGGTAATTGTCTTTTCGTTAATCATATACTTTTACCTCCCTTACTCTTTGTCCTCGTCATCGTCGTCGAACAAATCGGCGTCGTCTTCATCTTCGTCGTCAGCTTCTCCGCCTATCGCGTCGAGCAAGCTGTCTAATCCGTCCATATCGAAGTTTTCTTCGTCGTCCGCCGCGTTTTCTTCGTCTTTACTTACGTCGCCGAATAAATCGTCAAGCGCGTCGTCGCCGTCGTCAAACAAGCTGTCCAAACTGAAATCGTCGTCGATATCTTCGAATTTAGTCTGTTCGCCGCCCATATCGTCAAGACTGATTTCATCGTCGTCGCCGATACCGTGCATCGCCTTTTTACGTTCTTCCTGTTCGGCAAGAAGAATTTCGTTGTAGTCGGCTTCGTCGTCGGTAGAATCGCGAACGATGATTTCTTCCTTATCGGCGGAAAGAACTTTAACGTCCAACGCCAACGACTGCAATTCTTTTATAAGAACTTTAAAGCTTTCGGGGATTCCCGGATCGGGAATGTTTTCGCCTTTTACGATCGCTTCGTAGGTCTTTACGCGGCCTACCACGTCGTCCGATTTAACAGTTAAGATTTCCTGCAATACGTTTGCCGCGCCGTAAGCTTCCAATGCCCAGACTTCCATTTCGCCGAAACGCTGTCCGCCGAATTGCGCTTTGCCGCCCAAAGGCTGCTGCGTTACAAGGCTGTACGGACCGGTGCTTCTTGCGTGAATCTTATCGTCTACTAAGTGAACGAGCTTTAAGTAGTACATATAGCCTACCGTCACTCTGTTCTCGAACGGTTCTCCCGTACGTCCGTCGTAAAGCTGGACTTTGCCGTCGACTTTGCCTGTCTCGGGATTGACCATTCCGTTTTCTTCGAACAGTCTGCGTAT
This sequence comes from Corallococcus sp., assembly GCA_023667435.1. Taxonomy (GTDB): domain Bacteria; phylum Bacillota; class Clostridia; order Christensenellales; family CAG-314; genus Fimimonas. The sequence goes on from JAMPAB010000004.1 coordinate 47,678, forward strand.
TTCTTCTTCGGTAGCGCCGTCGAATACGGGGGTGGCTATATTCCAACCCAACATTTTCGAAATAAGTCCCAAGTGAACTTCGAGAACCTGTCCGATATTCATACGGGAAGGAACGCCCAACGGGTTCAAAACTATTTGCAGCGGAGTACCGTCTTCCATAAACGGCATATCTTCTTCGGGAAGAATACGGCTTACTACGCCCTTATTTCCGTGACGGCCCGCCATCTTGTCGCCGACGGAAATCTTACGCTTCTGAGCGATATACACTCTTACAAGCTTGCTTACGCCGGGATCGAGTTCGTCTTTGTTTTCGCGAGTGAACACTTTGACGTCCACTACTATTCCGCCTTCGCCGTTAGGTACGCGCAAAGACGTGTCTCTTACTTCTCTCGCCTTTTCCGAGAAAATAGCGCGAAGCAGTTTTTCTTCGGGAGTCGCGTCGGTCTCTCCCTTAGGAGTAACTTTGCCTACCAAAATGTCGCCGGGATGAACTTCCGCGCCGATACGGATAATACCGTCTTCGTCAAGGTCTTTCAATGCGTCCTCGCCGACGTTAGGTATATCTCTGGTAAATTCTTCGGGTCCCAATTTCGTTTCGCGGGATTCGATTTCGTGTTCTTCTATATGAATAGAAGTAAAGGCGTCTTCTTTTACGAGCTTTTCGGACAGCAATACCGCGTCTTCGTAGTTGTAGCCTTCCCACGTCATAAAGCCGATCATCATATTGCGGCCGAGCGCAAGTTCTCCGCCGTCGGTGCTGGGACCGTCCGCAAGAACCTGTCCTTTTTCCACGCGGTCGCCGGTTTTTACGATAATTTTTTGATTGATGCACGTTCCCTGATTGCTGCGGATAAACTTTTTAAGAGCGTATTCCTGCAAGGAACCGTTATCCGCCTGAACGACGATTTTGTTGTCCGCCGCGCGCAAAACGGTACCGGACTGTTCGGCAATCACCATTACGCCGGAGTCGTACGCAATACGCGCTTCTATGCCGGTAGCAACGATAGGCGCTTCGGGACTGATAAGAGGAACGGCCTGACGCTGCATGTTACTGCCCATCAACGCGCGGTTGGTGTCGTCGTTTTCGAGGAAAGGAATAAGACTGGTAGCAACGGAAATAAGCTGTCTGGGAGAAACGTCTATGTAATCCACTCTGTCGCGCGGGAATTCCAAAATTTCCTCTCTGCGGCGGCAGGTGATACGTTCGTTTGCAAAGTAACCGTTTTCGTCCAACGGTTCGTTGGCTTGTCCTATGATATATTTATCTTCTTCGTCGGCGGCAAGATACTCTACCGTATCCGTCACCGTGTTGTGTATTCTGTCGACTCTGCGATAAGGCGCTTCGATGAAACCGTATTCGTTTATGCGGGCATATCCTGCAAGAGACGTAATAAGACCGATATTTTGACCTTCGGGAGTCTCGATGGGACACATTCTGCCGTAGTGAGTATAATGAACGTCGCGGACCTCGAAAGTCGCTCTGTCGCGGTTAAGACCGCCGGGACCCAATGCAGACAGCTTACGTTTGTGAGTAAGCTCCGCAATGGGGTTGGATTGATCCATGAATTGCGACAGCTGCGAAGAACCGAAGAATTCTTTAATAGCGGACGAAACGGGGCGAACGTTGATAAGCGTTTGCGGAGTCGCTTTGCCCGGTTCCTGAATTGCCATTCTTTCGCGGATAACTCTTTCCAGACGGGAAATACCTATACGGAATTGATTTTGAAGCAATTCGCCTATCGAACGTACGCGGCGGTTGCCCAAGTGGTCGATGTCGTCGGAGCTTCCGATGCCGTACTTCATGCACAAATTGTAGTTGACGGTAGCGATAATATCCGCGCGCGTAATGTGCTTTGCAATCAACTCGTCTTTGCGCGCCTTCAACATATCCGCAGTATCTTCCAAAGAAAGTCCCTGCGACAGTATCTCGCGTAAAACGGCGGCATCAACCGCTTCGTACAGACCGCACGCTTTAAAGTCGATTTCCGCAAAACGCGGATCGACGGTCATAGCGAACATTTTCGCATTTACGGCGTTGTTGCCGATAATCTTTACGCGAGGACATTCTTTCGCCATCACGATGACGCCTGCGATATCGGATTTATACAGGCTGTAGCCGTTTTCCGACGCTATTTGAGCAGCTCCCGCAACGAGAATGTCTCCTTTGCGTTCGTCGTAAGTAGCTTTGGGAAGATCGGAAAGCACTCTGCCGCTTGCATCTATTTTTTCATCGGCGATTTCCAGCGCGCCGTGTGCCGTCATAACGACGCATCCCAAATGCTCGCGGAGAACCTTTTCGTAATCGGATATTTTGGCAGATTCGGACGCCTTAAACAAGAGAGAGCAAGTTTCCTGCGAAGTACGGATCTCGTTTATACCGCTGTGTTGAATGTCGTACGCGTCCGAAGACGTTAAAACCGTACCCGCTTTTATAACGCGCTTATACGGGAAAGTGACCGCCTCGTCGAGATACGCGCCTTCCGCAACGGAATAGAATTTATCGCTGTCCGACGTTTCGATCTCAACGGTTTGACCGTTGTCGTCAAGAATTTTCACGGACTTGACTACTCCGCTTTTAGCTATCATCTCCGCTTGCTCGCGGGTTAAACGCGTATATTTAGCGAATGTATTCAGCGACACCTCCAAATCGGAGCCGAGCGTCAATCCCTCTATACGCGTAGAGAGCGACAGCTTTTTGTTAAACTTGTAACGGCCTACGCGCGCAAGGTCGTAACGTTTTGCATCGAACAGCAAATCGTTCAACGTCTTTTGAACCGATTCCTCCGTAGGAATTTCGCCAGGACGAAGACGTTTGTAGATTTCTACAAGCGATTCCTGATCGGTTGCGGTGTCGTCCTTTACGAAAGTCAACGCAAGCACGGGATCGTACTCGAAGATTTCCGCTATAAAATTACCGCTGCGGTTATCCTTGTCGAATCCGTCGTGCAAAATACCGCGTAAAAGCACCGTTACGGGCAACTTTCTGTTACGGTCGATATGTACGTATAAAATGTTGTTGTTGGCGTCGTGCTCGAATTCCAACCACGCTCCGCGACTGGGCATTGCCGTCGTGTTGTAAACGGGCTTGCCGTTTTTATCCAGCAACGAATCGCAATAAACGCCCGGCGAACGCACAAGCTGAGATACGATTACGCGTTCCGCTCCGTTGATGATAAAACTGCCCGTTTCCGTCATTAAAGGGAAATCCCCCATAAAGACTTCCTGATCGACGAACTCGCCCGTGCCCTTGTTGATAAGGCGAACGGTCAGACGCAACGGCGCGGCATACGTGGCGTCGCGCAAGCGACATTCCGCTTCGGTATACTTAGGCGTAACGTCCAGTCTGTGATCGAGAAATTCCAAACGGAAATGTCCCGCAAAGTCCTCGATGGGAGAGAAGTCTTCGAACACTTCGCGAATACCCTGATCGAGAAACATTTTGTAACTCGACTTTTGAACCTCGATTAAATTAGGCAAAGGCAGAACTTCTCTTGTTTTGGAAAACGATTTTCTTTCGTGGTTACCGTACTTGACGGTTTTAACGTCTTGTGGCATTGACACAACTCCTCAAAAAAATTTTTTCAATAAATTTGGCGTAATTTGTTGCAAAGTCGCTTTCAATATGATATTTTGTCTGTATCGTTACCGAAAACGGTTGTTAACGCGCTGTTTGTGAACGTTTATTTTACTAAAATGTTATAAATTAGTTAGAAAACGAACAAAAAGCGCAAAATCTCCCCTATGGGTACAGATTAACTAATATATACTACCACTTTGCCATATAATAGTCAAAGGCAAAATCATTTTAAAAACAAAAAATAAATATTAAAATATTTTTTCATTATTATGCGACTTCTAAACAGACGAATACGTCTGTTATTTTTATAGAAAAATTCCCGAAAGATTATTTTCATCCGCTTGCGCAGACATACTTTATTGCAAAAAGTATACGATACAAAAAAAAAGAACGAACCGTTAAAACGCGCCGCAACCGCGTCTTAATTGTCCGTTCCTTCTGTTTTAAAACCAACATACGCTACAAAAACGGATACGGAGTCCCCTCAACCTCTATCGACGCTACTTCTTCGCCGATTTGTATACTACGCTAACGCGTACGGCGTCTGCGCACCTGACGATACGGTTTGCCCGTAAGCTTTAGGCATTATCGACAGAATTCGTTTCCTGCAAATCCGCGCTTTGTTCTTCGCCGTTCTCGGCAGAATCTTTACTTTTCTTTTTGCGGCATTTTTCCTTTATCGATACGAAAAGCTTAACGCCCCCTTTCTTCATCAATCCGACCATCCAATGTATGAACAGCGAAAACGCAATGGCGAATATCATATAAAGCAGAGCGAACGAAATTGATCCGTTTGGGCGGTATAAATACCAGACGTCGCTTGTAAACTGCGTATAGTCGAAACCGCCGTTGTCGGGCAAAGCTTTACATATCAATCCGACGATTCCGCTGAAAACAAAGAATCCCAACATATGATGCATCATAATCGAATAGGTGTTGTCCGCTATTGCTTTTACGACCTTGTTGCCTTCCAAAAAAGTATTGAGAAGCTTTGCTACTCTTAACCAGAAAAGTATTCCTAATGCGCCCACTGTAAAAGGCATCATAAAATCACTGTCGAAATCGTTACACCACGCAAAAGTATACGTAGGGTTGCCTTTTCGCGCGATATTTATTATCATCTGCGCTAAAAATATAATGCCGAAGTATAAATAGCCGGGTATTTTATCGATAAACTCGATAAAACGCTTTACCAACATTCCCATACCGATAAACGGCATAAAAATCATAACCTTATCCAAAAGCAAAAACCAACCCTCGCGGTGACCGTTATATGCAAGGATTACGCCGCCGCAGCCTATCGCCAAATAAACGAAAAAGCAAATGAAAAGCTTGATATCTTCCTTAACGAAAAACAGCAGTTTTCTGAACAGAAGATTTAAAACTTCGGCGCAAAACAGCGGAAAAACGAACCAACTTGCCAAATTGAATACAAATTGATGTCCGTTAAACATCGGATACAGAAATAACGTCTGCGCATTTATCGGCGAAAAAGATATATTGGTAACTTTTGCAAGCAGCAACGATAACGCCGCGTAAACAAAATTCCATAAAAACAACGGGATAATCAGGCGCTTGACTTTTTTCCAAATATAGGAAAACGGCCTTTTTTCGTTTTCGGATTTGTAAAAATAGCCCGAACAAAATATAAAGAGTCCCAAATGAAACGCGTACGGAGGAAACCAATCGTAAAACAGTATTAACCCTCCGTTACCGCGATGACCCGCTACAATAAATATTATTCCTAAGGCGTATAAGATTTTAAATCTAAAATCTACACTCCCCCCCCCCCCATTCTTCGTTATGCTGTCCGTCATTTCAAACCTCCCGTTAACAAAATACATTGTACTTCATCGAACGGCGAAAAGTCAACTTGTTGACGTAATTGCGTATCGACTGACGGAACAAAGCATTAATTTTCTCTTTTATGTACTACGTTTTTATACGAGGAACCGCGTTTTTAAAAATAGTTTTCAAAATAAATAATTTTCCGCCGACAGTCACGTCACGATAATCCGCGCGGGAAATATTTTGTATCTCACGGCGTAATCAACGCGAATTGGTCGCATACGAATGCGGTATAATCAACGCTTACAGCGATTAGACTTTCCCGTTAATAACTTGTAATTTATTTAACTTTCGATTGTTATGTCAATACCACTCGGCATAGATAGTCAAGTCTCTGTACGGATAAATTTCGTTGAATATATTGTATATATTTATCTTGTCGCCATCGTCGTTAATATAATACCAGCTGTAAAATTCGAATCCGTCTTTTGTCGGCGGAACAAAGTCGAAATCTGCCGTTTCGCAATTATACGTTAATGGATTTTCGGAGGAGTTTGTAGCTCCGTCCAATATATAAGTAATGCTATACTCTATCGGCTTAATGCTTGCCGAAACCGTTACGGCGCAGTTAGGCATTATAAAGGTGTTGCCCTTAATGGGTTCCCCGTTTACTAAAAAGTGTTCCAGCTCGTAATTATCGTATATATCGTATTCTATGGTTATTTCCTCTCCCATATAGGCTTCGTAAGTCAAACAGCGAACGTCGCCATGCTCGACATATTCTACGTCTATCGCATAAGGCAGGTTATAGTAATGTGCATAAAGCGTAAGTTCACCGGTCGTACCCTGCGCTATTTTTTCAACCTTAAAATCTTCCAAAGTGTCCAAATACATTTCGATATCGGCAAAATAAGTGTACCAACCGCCGAACTCAAAACCGCTCTTTACAGGCTGAATTAGGTTTATTTCGCCGTCTGCAACCGTGTATGCGGAAGGGTTGCCGTCCAAAACTTCGCCGCCGTTCAATACGTACTTGATAGAATAGATTAAAAGTTCAAACTCGGCAGAAACTTCCACTGCACTTTTGGGCATTATAAATGAACTGCCCTCTATAGATATTCCATTTACATAATATCCCGTGAGTTTATAGCCTATCGCCGGCTTGCAAGAAAGAATTACGTTTTCACCCTCTCTAGCCCTTGTTTTAAGGGAGTAAACCTCGCCGTGTTCAACGTACTGCGATATACTAATATCGTAACTTTCTGCATTTCCACAGGCAGTAAAACAAAGACAACCGGTAACGAATACGACGAATAAAATCGCAACAGATAACTTTTTCATAGATTTTTCTTCTCCTTATAAAAGCCAAAAGCTTGCGGTAACAAGAGCCCGAGCGGAATTACAGGCAACGTGATTAACAACCCAAGCGCACCGAACGAGAGCGAAACGTAAACCGAATAAACCAGCGAAACGTAAAAACTTAAAGTAAAAATCATTGCAACAGCTACTATGCCGCCTATTAAATAGGTTTTCAGTTTTTGATTTTTAAGCAACGTAAGAAATTCGGCTATTGCGACAAGCAACATAGGTATTACAAACATGAAAGAGCCTCCGAACAGCACCGCCGCGCTCACTATGCTTAACACGCCGTGAAATATAAGTGCGCCTATAGTCATTTCAGACTTATTGAAAAACTTGCTTTTTACAAGCGTTGAAACGACGGTTACGATAGTAGACAACACGCAGAAAATTACGAGCAGCGCCGTATCCGCGCCTACGGCGATTAC
>JAMPAB010000050.1 GCA_023667435.1 Corallococcus sp.
CGGAAATTATTCATATTTCCGGTGAAGAATCGGGGGACGAACTGAAACGTCACGAGGAAAATTCGACAAAGTTAACCGAGCTTATCAATAGCGGTCGGTACGAAATTATGAATCGGGGACAAGCTGCCGACGTTCGCGAAATAGAAGCGGAAACCCTTCGCGCGGAACGGGATAAAGAATTTTTGGAGTTCGCGCAACAGTTGGAAAAGGAACTGACGGTCGATAAAATTCGCGAAAAAATGGGCATGTCGGTAAGCGAGCCGAAACGCGTCGCGCAAAAGAAGCTTAACGAAGAAGCGCCCTTGCAGCTAAACTCTATGCCGCCTATTGCGGACGAAGAACAATATAAATACGACGATCTGTACGCGCGTACTAAAGTTCTTGGCGCGGCGTTTAGAACTTACTTGATATTGGAAATAGAAGACAAAATAATTATAGTAGATCAACATGCCGCTCACGAGCGCATTATTTACGACAAATATATGGCGTCGAAAACTTTAAATATGCAACCCGTTATGTTTCCGTACGTGTTCAACGTAAAAGACGATGAAGCGGCTTTTATAGAAGACAATTTGGAAAATATCCGTTCTGCGGGTATAGAAATAGAGCAGTTCGGCGTCAATACGTATCGTATTACGGCTGTTGCAAGCTTGCTCGCCGACGTTAAGATGCACGAGTTTGTAGAATATCTGTTGGCGAGCATCGATGAATTTAAGCTCGACGACAGAGCTTTGATTGTGAATAAAATCGCGCGACAGGCTTGTAAGGCGGCGGTAAAAGGCGGAGATTATCTCAACGAATACGAAATCAAGTACATACTGAAAGAAGTCTATGAAAACGGCGTTACGCAATGTCCTCACGGTCGCCCTGTCTCTGTCGTGTATACAAAAAGACAGATCGAAAAAATGTTTAAGAGGATTGTATGACAACGAAAACTTTTGTAGGGATTGTCGGTACAACGTCGGTAGGTAAATCCGCAGTAGGGGTAGAGTTGGCAAAACTGCTTCATACGGAAGTTGTTTCCGCCGATTCCATGCAAATATACAAGGGAATGGACATAGGTACGGCTAAGATTACCGAATCGGAAATGGACGGCGTCAAGCACCATATGATTGACGTCACGGAACCTAATTGCAATTATTCGTCTTTTTTGTACCAGCAGGAAGCGTCGCGAATTGTAGACGGTATATCAAGCGTGCCTTTGGTTGTCGGAGGTACCGGGTTTTATCTCGACAGTTTGCTGTATCCGCCCGAATTCGGAAGCGGAGGCGAGGAACGGCGTTTGCAACTTAAAACGATCCTCGATACGCAAGGTATAGAAACGTTGCAAGATATGTTGAGAGAGCTCGATCCGCAAACGTATGCCGCAATAGATTTATGCAATCACAAACGACTTATAAGAGCGATAGAAATAGCGGAAAACGGTAAAAAAAAATCTGAAGGCACGTTAAAGAAAAAAATACCCAGATACGATTGCAAACTTTTCGTATTGGAAAGGAATCGCGAAGAATTATACGTTAGGATAGATGCCCGCGTAGATGAGATGATGAAAGCAGGACTTATTGACGAGGTGAAGGCGCTTGTAAGCAAGTACGGAATCTGCGATACAACGGCGTATTCGGCAATAGGGTACAAAGAGTTGATAGCATACCTTAACGGTGACTGCGATTTAGAATATGCCGTCGATAAAATTAAACTTAATACCCGTCATTATGCAAAACGTCAGATTACATACTTTAAAAAAATGCCGACAATAGAGCATATCGACGTCGAAGGTCGTTCTCCTTTAAGCATTGCACAGCACATATATGATATTTTATCAACAATGAATTTGGCATAGATTTTAGTGATTATTCTAAAATAATTGATTTTATAAAATACTATGTCTGTAATAATATTTAAAATTCGGCAGGAATGGAGCAAAAATATGAATAGAGTAATAGAGACCGTACTAAGCAAAAATGCGGCCGATTTCAAATCGATAGACGGCATATCGTTGATAAATCAAAAAAAAGTTTTGGACGCATTTTTAAAAAACAGAATTGCGCTCAGGCATTTTAACGGAACGAGCGGATACGGTTATGACGACGCAGGCAGAGACGCTTTAAACGGAGTGATTGCCGATATTTTTAACGCGGATCGCGCAATCGCAAGTCCGTCTATCGCATCGGGTACGCATGCTTTATCCATTGCTTTATTCGGAGCGCTGCGTCCCGACGATACCGTGCTGTCTATAACTGGCGAACCGTACGATACTTTAAACGATGCCATCCATAAGACAGGCGTCGGCAGTCTTGCGGATTTCGGTATCAAATTCGACAGTATCCCTCTGCTTGATACGGGCGACTTCGATTTTGAAGCTATAAAAGAATATCTAACGCATAATCGGGTAAAAATGGCGTACATTCAGCGTTCGCGCGGTTATGCTTGGAGATTAGCGCTTAGTATTGCGCAAATAGAAAAAATATGTCTTTTTATCAAACAGCTTAATCCCGATTGTGTTATTATGTGCGATAACTGTTACGGAGAATTTGTTGAAACTACGGAACCTACCGACGTCGGCGTAGATATATGCGCGGGTTCCTTTATCAAAAATATAGGCGGAGGCATAGCGCCGACGGGAGGTTACATCGTAGGCAGAGCCGATTTAATCGATCTGATTTCGGGAAGGTTTACGTCTCCGTCAATAGGAACGGAAGTAGGCTCGTATGCAAGCGGTTACAGATTGTTTTATCAAGGACTGTTCCTTGCGCCGCATACGGTCGCTCAGGCAATGAAAACGGGGTTGCTTTTTGCTTCTGCGCTTCATGAGTTAGGTTACGACGTTTTACCTAAACCGACCGACAGACGCGGGGATATTATTTGTTCGGTAAAGCTTGAAAGCGCCGATAAAATGATTTCATTTTGCAAGGCGATTCAGGCGGTTTCTCCCGTTGACGGATTTGTGTCTCCCGAACCTTCCTCTCAGCCCGGTTATGCAGACGAAGTAATTATGGCAGCAGGATGCTTTGTTCAGGGCGCCTCAATAGAATTAAGTTGCGACGGACCGATACGCGAGCCGTATATCGTTTATTTGCAAGGCAGTCTCACTTTCGAACACGGTATCATAGCGTTGGAGCAGGTTTTAAACGCGTTGAAATTCGGATAATTAGTTGATTATATTTGTCGATTTTTGAGTATCGATGCAAGGCAAAAACAACCGTATGTCGTTTCCGAAATTCGTATGCAAAAACCCGAATACTGGGAAGAGTCGTCGGGGAACGGGGCAGCAGTAAAAGAGCGTACCATCCGTTATAAATAAGTAAAACAAGAGGCTCGAACAGTTTAGGCAATTTTTGTGTGCAAGTATGGGAAAGTAATATCGATGTTTTGCAAGAGGCTGCGGAGTGAATCAGACGACAACACAAGCTTACAGATTAAAAAATGTTCGACGAAAAAACATATATTAGATTTTTCTAATTCAACTCAAACTCGGAAAAATGATTCGGCAGATAATATCGGTATCTTGCGCGCCTCAGATTTATTTTATTGATAACAAGGCGCCCCGCGTCGATAAACCAATTCATTTGAAGCGCTTTTTTTTGCTAAATTTTGTGCAACGTTCGCCGGCGATTTTCGACGCGCTTTATCCGTACCGACTCATTACGCGAAATTACTTTATATTCTCGTGATATTTTTTTGCGTTAGAATAATTTCCTCCGTATCTACGATTTCAAAACAAGTCGACGTCTCGATTGTTTCGTTTATCAAGTCGGCATTTTCCGATGAATTTTTATTTTTTGTATTGGTCATAAGTTTTTTTTGTTGTCGATCGTCAAAATACGCGAAATTTTATCAACTCAGGGTTCGAATCGGAATTCAATGAATTGTGGATAACTTTTTTATGTTTTTATCCACAAAACGCACAGTTATCCACACTAAAAGAACGTTTTTACCCCTCTCGGGTCTCTCGTTTTTATCACAACTATTCGCAAAAGCTGTGTTTTGCGAATAGTTATGTATCGGGCTTTGAGTGTGTTATTGAAAAGGTTTTCGGGAAAATTATTCGCAAAAAACATAAATATATGTTGCTTTACGAATAGTTTTGAGGTACAATAGTGATATGAGCAGAACTTATTTTAACAATCGCGATGCAGACAACATCGAAAAACTGGACAGAATACTGTACGAGGATCTACCCGACTTCTGTCAAGAATATTTTATAGGAATTTCTTCGTATACTACGCCTTTAACTCGGTTGAATTACGCTTACGACATTCGTACGTTTTTCAACTATTTGACGAAGAAAGTTTACCGATTGAAAGGAAAAACTACGAAGGAGATAACGCCTGCGGATCTCGAATCCCTTTCACCGTTCGAAATCGAAGCCTATCTCAATTACGTAGAAATTTACAAAGACGACGACGGAAAAATAGTCAAAAACAGCGCTCGAGGTAAGAGCCGCAAGTTAGCTGCGCTCCGCTCGCTAATTAAGTATTTCGAAAAAAAACAAATTATCCGCTACAACCCCACCGCTTCGGTCGATACTCCTAAACTTCGAGAAAAAGAGATAATCCGTTTGGATACCGAAGAAATAGGCGCTATGCTCGACGTCGTCGATACGGGCGACGGATTGTCCGAGCGCCAGCAAAAATATCAGGAGAATACGCGTGTAAGAGATCTTGCTATGGTAAGTCTTATGCTGGGAACGGGAATTCGGGTAAGCGAGCTTGTCGGACTGGATATCGACGACATAAACTTTAAAGACTTGAGTTTCGTTGTCACCCGCAAAGGCGGCGCGCGCGTTATCCTCTACTTTTCGGAAGAAGTTGCCGGTTATTTGTACGATTATTATAGCCGCCGAATTGCCGATACGTCCCTCAAAAAGGAGCCCGCGCTTTTTATTTCGTTACAGAAACGCCGCATAACAACGCGCGCAGTCGAAAATATTATAAAAAAGTACAGCTTAGTCGCCGCTCCGCTAAAACATATTACGCCGCACAAGCTGCGTTCCACTTTCGGTACGCAGTTGTATAGAAATACAGGCGATATTTATGTCGTTGCGGACGTTTTGGGGCATAAAGACGTGAACACGACAAAACGTCATTACGCCGCAATAACCGACGATATAAGGCGAAATGCCGCAACAAAAGTTCGGTTGCACGCGACCGATAATTCGGATGCGCAACCGCCGCGCAAGGAGGACGAATGAACGCAAACGGTAAAATAAAAATCGAAAACGTCGCCCTTGTTTACGTCGAATTGCCGAATTCTAACGCCGAACAGGATATGTACGAGCTGCAAGAACTGATTTCTACCGCCAACGGCGAAATTAAGTTGACCTGCAGTCAAAAACGTTCTTCCGTCGATCCTTCCACCGTTGTCGGCAAAGGAAAATTGGAAGAAATCAAAAGCAGTTTGGAATTGATAGACGCCGAGATCGACGTTGTAATTTTTTCGTGCAATCTCAACTCGACGCAACGCGCCACTTTGAAAAAAGTTCTGCAGCTCGACGTAATAGATAAAATCGATCTTATTTTGGATATATTCGCGCTGCGCGCAACTTCGGCCGAAGGCAAAAAGCAGGTTGAGCTGGCGCAATTGTCGTACAATCTTGCAACGAAAGCGGACGGCGATTTTTCCCGACAAGGCGCGGGGATAGGAACGCGCGGTCCGGGCGAAACCAAAATAGAAACCGACAAGCGTGTCGCCCGAGCCAGAATCACTCATTTGCGGGCGGAACTTGCGGAAATCGAAAAGCATCGCGCTATTACCCGTAAAAACCGTGAAAACAACAGTATTTTTACCGTTGCGTTGGTCGGATATACTAATGCCGGAAAGTCGACGCTGTTCAATAGGTTGACTCGGTCTAATATATACGCCGACGACAAACTCTTTGCTACGCTTGACACTACCGTCAGAAAAATTTCTCTCTCAAACGGCATAAACGCGTTACTTTGCGATACCGTCGGATTTATCAATCAGCTGCCTCACGCGTTATTAAATGCGTTTAAGTCCACGTTAGAGGAAGCCGCGCGCGCAGATTTAATTCTTAACGTTTGCGACGTCTCCGACATAAACGTAAGTAATCATATCGAAGTAACCGAACAAACGCTTGCCGAACTCAGCGTTTCGTCGCCGATTGTCAGAGTTTACAATAAATGCGACAAAATCTCCTCTGACGCAATACTGTCCGAAACGTTGTCTTCCGACAAGTCGTTGTTGTTCGTATCGGCGCTCACCGGTAAAAATATCGACGTGCTTCTTTCTAAAATATCCGATTACGCCTTATTGCAATACACTACCGTTAAATTGAAGTTCGATCACAAGCAAGCAGGCAAATTACTGTCGTTGCTTAATAAATACGCTACGGATTGTAGCGTCGATTATTGCGATGATTTTGTTTTTGCCCGCGCCACTTTATCTAAGAAATTTATAAATATTTTTGCGGAATATATTTATTTTGGATAGTTGCCGAATATAAAAATGATTACTATTTGCAACATAGTATATTACAATTTAGTGTTTTTCGCCACAGTTTACAGAAAAAGTAAATTATTTTCGATAAAATTAGAACAAAAGTTTGTGTTTTAGCTTGATATTAACCGCTTGACGTGCTATAATATCAATATGAAAAAAGGCGACAAAAGATTAGCGGAAATATATAGCTTTATACAGACATTTATAGACGACAACGGTTTTGCGCCATCGGTGAGGGAAATTGCCGAAAAGTTTTCGATCAAATCGACGTCGACGGTGCACTACTATTTGGACAAACTAAAACGCTCCGGAAGCATTAGTCAGGATAAAAACAAAAAACGCGCCGTAACCGTCAATAAAACTCGCTCCAAATCGCAATTCGTGCCTCTTTTAGGTAAAGTAAGCGCAGGAAGTGGGATTTTGGCAGTGGAAAACGTCGAAGGCGAATATCCTATCCCCAAAGAATTATTTGCCGATGAAGATCTTTATCTCTTGCGCGTTGACGGTCACAGCATGATAAACGTCGGCATTAACGACGGCGATCTCGTAATCGTCCACTCTCAAAATTCGGCGGACATAGGCGAGATTGTCGTTGCCTTGTGGCAAGATACTGCCACCGTCAAGCGTTTGGTTTCAACCTCGCCCGATTTAGTTCTGCATCCCGAAAACGACTCGATGGCGGATATCGTTATTCCGTATGATAACAATCCTGCAATAATCGGTAAGGTCGTAGGTTGTATAAAAAGATTTTAGTAACTATTGCCGAATTAAACTTAAACCGAGTTCTCAGAATTTCACACCATTGCAGCCAAAATATGGGCGTATAACTTAGTACCTGTTCTATGCTTCGTCGTGCGTTGCCGCAACTTCTTACAGCCGATTGCGATAGGCACTTAAATTAATAAAAACGTGTTACAGCAATACGATCGTCGCAAAATTGATTTTAACGGAAGTTTCTACTTATTGTAAGAGACTTCCGTTTCGTATTTCAAACAAGTCTATGCTGCCCGTCGAAACATAAACTAAATTCGTTGCAGAGCAACACGTTTTATCGGCGGCGGTCAAACCGTACTTTTTGCTAATTCAAATATTGCAAGAAATGCGCAAAGAAGGATTGATAACCGAAGAGGAATTCGAACAAAAAAAATTTTAGGATTATAGTTTCAATTTCTTCTCTTGGTATGCCTTACAAAAAACTTAAAAAGCACGAAAATTCGGCAAAATCAAAGCGCGCGGGTTAAACGATTAAAATCCGTACTTTTTAAATTTATCGAGACCGAATTATATCTGTCCGTAAAACGCGTATGACCCGCGCGTCGAAATCTCGTTGCTGACAAATTCTGCCTGTCGATTGCAAAAACAATCTTTTCATTATTCAAAAACAGGTTGTATGCGAATAACATAAACTGCAGCAAAAAATTTTGTGATTAGCAGCAATCGATATTACAAATCTTTAAGAAATTCGTATTCTTCCAACTTGTTTATGTAATCTTTATATCTTGGCAAAACGTTAGATATGCAGTTCCAAAAATTACTGTCGTGAGCAGGATATTTGAAATGCGCAAAAGCGTGCGCGATAATGTAGGTACGCAAATTTTGAGGCAGCTGCGCGATGCGGTAATCAAAAACAAGTATCTTTTGCGACGACTGCGAGCATTTTGTCCAGCAGTCGGCAAGATTTCGGAATTCTATTTTAGTCGGGCACAACGATATACTCGCGCCGTATGAAGATATTTCGCCCGCAACGTACACCAGCGCCACTTTGCGAAGATAGCTTCTGACGGCTTTCAAGCGTTCGGTTTTATCCGAATAATTCTTCTCGGGTATAAATAACGTATTCCCCTCCAAATAAGTTTTTCCCGATGCGCCCGTCGAAACGTTAACTACGTCGCCCAAAATAATCGTCTTTTTTATCGCAAAAAAATTTTTTATAAAATCGGATTCGTATCGCGAATCGGAAAAATCTTCGACATTTTTATATGCGCAACTATTTGCATCGGAATAAGCTGCCGATCGCTCGGCTTCGATACGGGAGTTTATCCAATCGTAGTTTTCTTAAATAATTGCGCGCAATTTTTTCTGCGTGAGAAAAAGATACGCCAAAACATACAGTTTTCCCGATTTGTAGCGAATTTTAACGGTTTTTTGTAAAGTCCTGCTTACTACCACTTTCATAAATAATATTATCGCATTCTATATGTGTATTTTTTTGTCTTCAAACAATATATATCGTAAAATCGTGTCATTCCGACCGAAATTTAAAAAACTATGTCAGAAATAGTATTATAAATAATTGACAAAATTTTACTAACATTCTACAATATTCTTGCATAGGAGGCTCGATATGAGCGGCGATTTCACTTTTTTAAAGGGCAATATCGAAACTATAATATTGCGCGCATTGTGCGACAACGATAAATACGGTTACGAGCTTGCAAAAGAAATTAAAGAAAAAACCGAAAACAAGTACGAAATTAAGCAGCCTACGCTTTACTCTTATCTCAAACGGTTAGAGGACGACGAACTGATTGTTTCGTACTGGGGCGAAAATTCAAACGGCGGACGGCGTCGTTATTACAAGATTACCAAAACAGGGCGTGAAAATTGCGAGCGATTTCTGTCCGAATGGAATTTTCAACGTTCGGTACTGGGTAACCTTATGGACGGCGTTACATCCGAAACCGACGCTACGCAAAGCGACGTCACGCCTTTGTTCGGACGTAAAAGCAATAAGCGTACCAAAAACCGTTATCAAGCTACACTCGACGAGCAGGACGAAATTGCGCGTCGTTTAAGCGAGCTTGTGGGGGGCGACGCTGGCAACTCCACTTACGACACGCAAAGCGTTTTAAATCCCGCCACAATCGAAACAGAGCCTTCTAACGAAACATTTGAAACTGTTGCGACCTCTGTTGGCGACGCAGACACTACTGAGTCTCAAACAAAAACCTTTACAGAACCTTCGGAGTCTAGCAAGGCGCGTTTTGAAGTTAATCAAGATAATGCCGAAGTATTTTTGAAAAGTTTTGAGGAACGCGCAAGAGAAGTATCCGAACGTGCGCCGGGCGAATCCGAACCGTCGGAAGGAGAAAACTATCAACATATTCTAATGGGAGTGCTAGGCGAGCAGCTTGACGACATGCGGGAAAGGGCTCCCGATTTGGCGGCAGAGCGCTCTGCTTACTACACCGAGCAACTCGGCGGACTTGAGGACGTTGCCGATACGCTTGCTAAGGAAGGCATACGTGTCCGCATTTACAATCACGCCACTGCGGTTTACAAATCTAAAATGCTAATTCCTCTTTCTAAGGTGCTGTGTCAGACGGCATGGATTTCGTACGCGTTGGCTTTTATTTATTACGGCATACTGGCCATCACTTCTATCGGCATTAACAACTGGGTCCCGTTTGTAATCACAATAGGCGCGTTACTCGTTGTGCCCGTCGCCTTTTCCATCAACGCCATAGTCGATCCCACGCGAAAAGATAAACCTCTGTTTAATTTCAAAATCGTTTTAATCGTCGCTATGGTTTTGGCTCTCGTTATTGTATCTGCATCGGTCGGGTTCAGCGCTTTGGGAAATATAGAGTTTTCCGACTACGCTGCGGTTTCTAAGCAAATTCTTATTCCTGTAGGAATCGCTCTATTACTTCCTGCGTCGATCGTAATATACAATCAAATTTACAAACGTTACTAATTTAAAACATTAAGGGTTGTTCGTTAAGCAAATCGCGCAACCCTTATTTTTTTACCATCGATTCGATACAAAACAAATTTGCTTGCTTTTTCAAATTAAATCGGTTAAGTTTAAAAGCGTTAAATTCAGATTTATTATTGAAAACATCAAAAATCGATAAAATTACTAAAAAAGATAGCGTGCACTGAGAAACAAGAAATATGGAATACCGATAAATTTTT
>JAMPAB010000051.1 GCA_023667435.1 Corallococcus sp.
AATTTGCTATAATCGGCTACGGAAATTTGGGTAAAAGCTTGGAAGCGGAAATAGAAAACGGCAAAAAACACGAACTCGTCGCAATCTATTCGCGCAGAAATATTGCTCACAAAAAATTTCGAACCTTTGCTTCGATAGGCGACGCAAACGACTTTGACGCGGCGCTGCTTGCGCTTGGCAGTTACAACGACATCGGAACGCGCGCGGAACGATTTGCGGCGTTCGACACCGTTGACAGCTTCGACGCGCACGCGAGGATAAGCGATTACAAAAAACTTATGCAAAACGTCAAACCGAATAAAATATCCATCGTGTCCGCAGGATGGGATCCCGGATTGCTCAGTATAGCGAGAGGCGCGTTTAAAATAGGCTGCGCAAGCGCGGTTACGATTTGGGGAGAAGGAATTTCGCAAGGACATTCCAACGCGATACGCAGCATTCGCGGAGTGTTGGACGCAGTACAGTTTACCGTACCCAAAGCAGGCTACGAACAGCTGCTTAATGCAAACGTTACTGAGAGTACCGAACTTCACGACAGGGTGTGCTACGTTTCTTGCGTCGAAAGCGACAAAGAGGACGTGGAACGTGCGATAAAAAGCATGCCCGACTATTTCGAAGGGTACGACACGCAGGTTATATTCGTAACGCAAAAAGAAGTTCGCGACTTAAAAAAAAGAACCTCTCATCGAGGTCTGGTCCGCTGCAACGGCGACGGGTTCACCGCAGAAACGCTTGTACGAATGAATTCAAACGCCGCTTTCACCGCAAAAATTATGCTGACGTACGCCGAAGCGATTCCGAAGTTAAAAAACGACGGTTTTTGCGGAGCATTGGACGTATTCGATATACCTTTGAGATACGTCGCCGACTGCAAACTAATCTGAAAACGAAAAGCGCCGAATACGTATTTTGCACCCGACGGCGACATCGTATTAAACGCTTTATCGAAGATACGAAAAGACGTTGAAAACTTTGTGGGGCGTACCCCAAAGTTCAACGTCTTTTTCCGTAATTATTTCCTCAAACATTTTTCGCGATTGCGGATTTTTTTAAAAATTTACAATTCGCCATAAACGTCCACCTTAACGCCCGCTTCGCGCATCAAGTCCATCGCAAATTCGTCGGGGTAACCGTCTTTGTAAACTATCCGACGTATACCTGCGTTAATTATCATTTTAGCGCAGATTACGCAAGGTTGGTGAGTGCAGTAAAGGGTAGCTCCGTCCAACACTATGCCCAAACGCGCCGCCTGAATAATCGCATTCTGCTCGGCATGCACCGCGTAGCATATCTCGTGACGCGTTCCGCTTTCTATGCCGAGCTCCGCGCGCAGGCATTTGCCTTTTTCCTTGCAGCTCGTCACGCCCTCCGGCGCGCCGTTGTAACCTGTTGTGAGAATACGCTTTCCGCGCACTATCACCGCGCCGACCTGGCGGTTTTCCTTGAAACAGCTGGACCAACTTGCCACCTGCTCCGTCAATTCCATAAATCTTTTATCCCATTTGTTCATAAGTATTTCCTCTGTTGCGAATTACTTTTCTGTTTTTTTAACGGCGTCGGTAAAAATAACCGCCGATTATACGACTGATTTGTTAAAGTCCACCGCTTAACAATCGAGCGAGAGCGCGACGCGTTAAACGTTTAATCCCCTCAACAAGCAAATCAATTAAAGTCAACCCTGTTATAAGCGGAGCGAGGGGTGTCGAATTGTGTCCTGTTGGGAGTGAAGCGTAGCGTAACGCCACATTTGCAGAAGGACGAAACCGAGAACTACTTCTCTACTAACTAATCCATTAAAGAGTATCCTTGTTCCAACAGGAGCGAGGGGTGTCGAATTGTGAACATTTGCAGATTGCGAAGCAATCGAAACCGAGAACAATTCGACACCCCGAGCGACCTAATATCTTTTTTTCCGAATTTTGCCGTCTACGCGGTGAATTACGACGCGCCCGTTGTGAACCGCCAAATCATTAGCGTAAGAAATAGCTTCCGACTGCTTGTCGAATAATTTAATCGCCTTGTCGCCCTTACTCAGTTTGACCTGCCATTTACCGTCGTCGCGCAGCGACACGTGGTACACTTTGGGTATTTTGGGAGTTTCGGGAGTAGGTTCGCCTACTTTTGCGATGGGTCTGCTTGCAACGGGTTTTTCCGCCTTGCTTGCAGCTTTCACGGCAGGTTTAGAGGAAGTTTTTTTCGTCTTAGACGCAGTTTTAGAAGCGGTCTCTGCCGCCGATTTCTTTTCCGATTTAGCGCTTGCCGCTTTTTCGTTTGATTTAGACGGTTTCGTTTCCGCTTTCGATTCGGATTCGGACTTTTCCGCATTTGCGGAAGACTTCGACGTTTTTTCGGCAGGAGCCGACTTTGCCGACGGTTTAGCGGCAGATTTTACTTCGGATTTTTCGGCGCTTTTAGAGACTGCTGCCGCTTTTTTCTTTACGGACGGTTCCGTCGGCGATTTTGCGGCAGGATCGGTTTTGTTTACAGGCATATCGTCATTCTCCGTTGTTTCCGATGCGGTAGCTTGAATTTCAGAAAATTCTTCCATACTTTCCTGCGCAACGGGAGTATTGCCGTCAATAGCGCGCGACGCTTCCGTTTCGGTATAGCGCGCAGTTTGATCTTCCTCAACAGGCGAAACCTCCGTTACCGTAGTCGCAGTATCTACCGATACCGAACGTTCGGCATTTTTCTTAGCCTTTTTTCTTTTGGAAGATACAGAACAGATAATGATAATTACTATTAGTAACAATACTGCAGCTGCGGCAATTGCGTGCCACATTAACACTTCGAATCCCGAAAGCGTAAACAGCGGTTTCATTAAAAATTCCATATTTATCTCCGTTATTTAAAAATTTCGTTATGATTAAGTATAACATTTTAAGACAAAATTTTCAATTATTTCGGAGAGAATTTATAAATATTTTATATATAATATGCACAATAACGAAAAATAATCTAATTATTTACGCTTCGAATTCATCAAACAGAGTTTGCTGCTTATTTGCGGTACGGTAGCTTATTTTATAGCCGACCTTTTACTTTCTTGCGGGCGAGCTTTACACGCAAAATGCGTTGCGCAAGCTTGCAAAGATAAGGCGCTTTGCGACTGCGAGAAGCACGACGGAAAATTTTCAATAATGATTACGCAATTACAAAGCGCCGTTTTATTAAACCGAACCGATCGCAAACGCGTAATTCCGCCGTAAGGCAATCGAATTCGCAGGGTTTTGACGGCGTTATGTGCGCAAGATAATCTCCGTCAAAAAAATTCGCTAAAAAAAGTAGCGAAATGGCAAATAATTGTCTTGACAATTTGCAATTTCGTTGTATAATATATATGTAATTTAGCAGTCTTGAGTTTAGAGTGCTAAAAAATCGCAAAAACTTACATAATAACGGAGGTAAATTTTTATGAAACTGAAACCGCTCTTTGATAAGGTAGTAGTTAAACAATCGGAAGAAACCGAACAGTCTGTCGGCGGAATCTTTCTTCCCTCTGCCGCGAAAGACAAGCAGGAAGTTGCTGTCATTGTTGCGGTAGGCGAAGGCGGAAACGTTGACGGAAAAGAAGTTAAAATGGTCGTTTCCGTAGGCGACAAGGTTCTTTACGGTAAATATGCCGGAAGTACGTTTAAGATTGACGGCGAAGAAGTTACCATCATCAAGCAAAGCGACATCTTAGCTATCGTAGAATAGTCGACGGCGGCGTTTAATCATCAAAAATAATTTCATCAAACAGGAGGCATAAATAATTATGGCTAAACAAATCAAGTACGGCGAAGAAGCTCGTAAATTACTGGAAAGCGGCGTAAATCAACTTGCCGACACGGTAAAAATCACGTTGGGACCCAAAGGAAGAAACGTTATTCTCGAAAAGAAATACGGCAGTCCGTTGGTAATTAACGACGGCGTGACCATCGCTAAGGAAATCGAATTGAAAGATCCTTTTGAAAACGCAGGCGCGCAGATTATCAAAGAGGCGTCCACAAAGACTAACGACGTTGTAGGCGACGGCACTACCACCGCGACGGTTCTCGCTCAGGCGATAATACGCGAAGGCAACAAAAACGTAGCTGCGGGCGCAAACCCCATTATCCTTCGGAAAGGTATCGACAAAGCCGTCGAAACATGCGTAGCCAAGCTCAAAAAGATTTCTACGCACGTTGCCGGCAAAAACTCCATAGCGCAAGTCGCTTCCATATCGGCGGCTGACGAAACGATAGGACAGTTAATTTCCGACGCAATGGAAAAGGTAGGCAACGACGGAGTAATTACCGTAGAAGAAAGCAAAACGATGAAAACGGAATTGAATATCGTAGAAGGTATGCAATTCGACAGAGGTTACGCTTCTCCTTATATGGCGACCGACCTCGACAAAATGGTTGCGGAACTCGACAATCCGTTTATTCTCATTACCGACAAAAAGATCTCTTCCATCCAGGAACTGCTGCCTCTATTGGAGCAAGTTGTAAAGACAGGATCCAAACTCCTCATCATCGCCGAAGACGTAGAAGGCGAAGCGTTGACCACGTTGATACTCAACAAGCTACGCGGAAGCTTTATTTGCGTTGCCGTAAAGGCGCCGGGATTCGGCGACAGACGTAAGGAAATGCTTACCGACATTGCCGTGCTTACAGGCGGTACGGTAATCACCGAAGAACTGGGCTTAGAGCTTAAAACCGCTACGTTGGATATGTTGGGCAAAGCTAAATCCGTAAAAGTAGACAAGGACAACACCATTATCGTCGAAGGCGCGGGAACGGCTGAGGCGATTGCTCAGAGAGTTGCTCAAATCAAACATCAACTTGCCGAAACGAGCAGCGACTACGACAAGGAAAAGTATCAGGAACGTTTGGCAAAACTTGCAGGCGGAGTTGCGCAAATCAGCGTAGGCGCGGCAACCGAAGTGGAAATGAAAGAACGTAAAATGCGTATCGAAGACGCTTTAAACGCTACGCGCGCCGCAGTGGAAGAAGGAATCGTCGCAGGCGGCGGAGTTGCATTGCTTTCCGCAATTTCCGACGTAGACAAGTTAATCGAAACGCTCGAAGGCGATGAAAAGACTGGAGCGCAAATCGTCCGCAAGGCGTTGGAATCCCCCATCAAGCAAATCGCCGAAAACGCAGGCGTAAACGGCGGCGTTATCGTAGACAAGGTACTTGCCGCAAAGAAAGCGAATTACGGCTACGACGCTCTGACCGAAACGTACGGCAATATGATAGAAAAGGGAATAATCGACCCCACGAAGGTTACGAGATCCGCCCTTCAAAATGCCGCGAGCGTTGCGGGCACGCTGCTGACGACGGAATCTATCGTAGTAGATATTCCCGAACCCCCCGCTCCCGTTGCTCCCAACCCCAACGAAATGTACTAATCTCAAATAAAGCAACGACGGCTCCGCAATATGCAGAGCCGCCGTTATTTTATGCTTTATGTTTTCTATTCCAAATCGAGCAAGTCGTCTATACTGCAATTGAGATAATTCGCTATGGCAACCAACGTTTCCAACTTCGGCAGCTTGCCCTGTTTCCAGTAAGTAAAATTAGGACGCGACACGGGAATTTCCCTCGACATTTCGGATTGAGAAATATCGTCGCTTTTCAGTATACCGATCAACTTATAATAGAAATTCGTCTGCTCCGTTTTGTACGTTCTAAATCCGTTGTCGTTTGTTCTGCCCGTAAGATAGTCGAGAGAAACTTGAAGATGATTTGCAATTTTTATTACGGTAGAAAGATGCGGAACGTAATTCTTATACTGATAAAAAGCGCGTCTGCCGATTACGCCGCAGTTTTCCAACTCGGCGAACGTTTTGTTCTGCTCGACAAGAACGTTATTGAGAAGTGTTTTGAAATTCAACATTTTTGCCATAGTAGTATGATTTGATGATTAAATCTTATACTTTTCTTAAGCTATTTCGTTGATTTTCATATGTATTTAGCAGTATAATATTATTATCCCGTATGTAAGCGATATCTCTTGCTATATTTGACCGTTTGTGAGATACTATTATTCGAATGGCATAAATTACGTTATATGCAATTTACGGTATCGCGCGCAAACATTGTAAACCGCGATATACGCCGATTGACGCATGCGGTTGAATAACGGAACAGCGCAAACAAAAGAAACGTTAACGGGAATTACGACGGCAAAACGCCTTATCGGTTGGAGGAGCAAATGAAAAACGATTTAAACGATTTAGTTTTCTCAGTATTGACAATAGGATTCAAATTCGAAATAGCTAACGATATATATTGCGAAGACAATTATATATTAGTCAAGTTGGAAAACGGCGAAACTGCAAGAATATCCACAAAAAAGTCGGGTGAAATTTACGCGTATACCGAGCGGGATGTCCCCGTTCAAAACGATTACGTTTTGAATCACGATTACGGCGACGGTTACTCCGATACGGAACAAATAAACAAACTGAAATTGCGCGACGTAAAAGACCTGAGGTGTTACGTTAAAGATATTATAGAAAGCAATATCGTAAACGCATCCGTAAAAGGCGATATCGTAACGGGCATAGTCGGCGAAGACGACGTCGAAATCGCAATCAGGATTTTAAGCGAATATTACGCGTAATAAAAAGCCTCGCAGTTACCGAAAAAATCGGATGCGAGGCAATATTATTTAAAATATATAACTGCGACATATTTTTATGGACACTATTTATTTGAACAACAAAGCCAAAGTCAAAACGCCGCTTACGGAATCTCGGCTTTGTTGTTCGCTAATGCGCTGTAACTCATACTTGGCTTGGCATATTGTTCAAAATAGGATATTCACCTTGTGTGAAGTTCCAATCACTTGAATTCCACTCTAATGAATTAATATAGAACGAAGCTGTTTTTATCGTGTTTAAGGCGGTGGAAGTTCCAAAGGTATCAATCACTCCCAAAGAACTACCCTTAATTGCTTTTATAGTTTGCGAACTACTTTTATAACAATTCACTACACCATGAGTATCACCAGAATTATTACTTCCCACGACTCCGCCTGCACGAGAGTATAAAGTGGAAGATGTCGCAGAGGAGTTCGTAATCGAAGTTGATTCTACAGAACCGGTAGCAAAACTGTTGCTAATTTTTCCGCCGTCGCTAGAAACGCTGTTATAAATTGTTCCTAACAGTCCGCCTGCCCAACAAATTGTATCCGTAGTGGCTGTAGATGACGTGTTTGCAGTGGCTTTTACACCGCCAAGCGCATAACAGTTCTCGATCCATCCCCAGCTTTCATATCCAACCAAGCCGCCCGCATATGTATAAGCGTCATTTGCCGTGCTGCTAGTCGCGGACGAAGCCGCAATTATCGTTCCGCTCGCGTGGCAATTTTTTATTTTTCCAGAATAATCTTGACCTATTAATCCACCGCCATAAGAATATGCGCTTGGAGTGTTATAACCAGAGACTGATTCTGTAGTCGCAGTCGAATTTACTTGTCCGGACGCATAGCAGTTGGCTATAATTCCTTTACTCTCGCCAATCAATCCTCCCGCATAGGTTCGACTTACGCCAGAACGCGCCCCAGAACGTTCATAAGAAATCGCTATCGCTGTTGCTTCTCCTGTTGCAAAACAGAATGTTATTTCGCTTGTATCCGCACATAATCCAACCAACCCACCGACATAGGATTCAGAATATGGTCCAACAGAGTCGGTTACATTTGAACTTCCAGTTGCATTCCCAATCGCATAACTATTTTTTATTATTCCGCTATTTCTTCCAACTAAACCACCGATATAATTCTCCACCGATGAGCCACCTAAACCTTGTTGGTATGAGGCTGTCGCAGAGGCCTCAGCAGTGGAATTTACATTGCCTTCTGCCCAACAGGTCTCTATGTTTCCAGAATTATAACCGCATAGTCCCCCAATGTTTGTCGTAACAAAAGCCGTTCGTCCTGACTTTGTTATTTTCTTTGTAGCATTTATGGTTATATTGCAATTCGCACTACAATTAACTATATCACTTTTATTGAACCCTACTAATCCTCCAACAAAGAATATCCCCCCTTTACTGTTGTTGCCACCATTATAAACAACTTCCAAACTGCCTTTTATCTGAACATTGGATATACTACCTAAATTAAGGGCAGTTATTCCGCCAAAAGATATACCAGAATAGTTTGCAAAAGATGAAGGATAACCCGAACTACAATCAATGTTTATTATAATATTATTTACGACTAAATTTCTAATTTCGCCTTTGTTGTATCCAAACAAGCCGATACAACCATCCGGCGCTTTTAGTATTTGACAATTATTAATGCTGAATCCTTGTCCCTCAAATTTTCCTGTAAACGGAGCATCCTGAGAACCAATCGGCGTCCATTCGAGTCCTGATAAATTAATATCAGTGCAAAGGGCATAGTATCCGTCCATACTCATATTTAATAAGTCATCGACGTCGGTAATAGGTATATATCCTAACGGACAAAATACAGCATTCAAAACAATGCCATCGTACAAATCACATAGTACAACTCCCGTTAAATCTGTATAATATGTTTTATTGTTGCCTCTCCAACCATAAAAATCTTTATTTTCCAATGTAGGGATTGCTAACTTATCACCATAACTTACTGTGTATGCCTTCCACAATTTATTTTCCACATACAATTTAATATCAAAAGTTTTAGCAAGATTACAACGAACGCAATATCCACCATTATAAGTATGTCCCAATGCACTTGTTTCACTAAATGTCGTGTAATCGCAACGCAAGCAGGTAACGTATGCATTCCAGCCTTTCTCCGTGCAAGTAGCGGACTGTGCGTTATGACTTACTATATCGTGCCCAAGTGCAGCAGTTTCCGAGTAGGTTGTATATTCACAGCGTGAACAGGTATCGTAAGCGTTCCAACCTTTCATTGTACAGGTCGCCGCTTTACCTTCGTGACTTATCGTGTCGTGACCAAGTTTATTAATTAAAACAGAACTACAAATTTCACAGCAAAAATCTTCTGTACAAGTTGAATTAAAGGTTATTATATTTTCAGGCGTTACCGTTACTAATTTTTCAACAGCATGCAATTCTGCTTGTTCAGCAGAGGTAAATAATTTAATATAGCCGCAATCATCATTTTTTGATTGACTACCGTCTTTTGAATATGTAAATGTTACGGTATCGCCAATCGCCATATTTATATTTAACGTGGTCCAATCTTTTGTGCCGGATTCTTTTGCTTTTTGTGTTGAATTATGCTTAATAATTAAAAAATCATAATTGCTTTCGGAGGATACCTTATATTGTAATTGTAACGTAAATGCTCTTAAAGCTGTAACGGTGTACGTCGCAGACGAACCATCCTTTTTATTTGAAGAAGAAATAACGCTAGCATTGATGTCAAACGGATATACTGTATCATTTGTAACTTTGTAATTCTGAATCATTACTTGCTCTTGTTCTATTGAATTGACTCTATGGCCCAATGCTGCTGTTTCAATCTTAGTAGTATAATCACAGCGCGAGCAGGTATCGTATGCGTTCCAACCTATCTCCGTACAGGTAGCCGCTTTCGCAGAATGACTTACGGTATTATGACCGAGTGCCGCTATTTCCGAATAAGTAGTATAATCACAGCGCGAGCAGGTATCGTATGCGTTCCAACCTATCTCCGTACAGGTAGCCGCTTTCGCAGAATGACTTACGGTATTATGACCGAGTGCAGGAATAGAAACTTCAAATATTTCGGTATTCGCATTTTCATCGGAATATAGCTTATTACATTCAGCACACGTCCAATATTCTATATTCCCTTGAGATGTACAAGTTGCTTGAATAGGGGTATGGTGCTCTAATTTATGATTATGCTTAGTAAGTATAATGCCGACTGTTATGCCTACACCAACTATAATTGTTGTTAAGGCAGATATTATTGATATTACGACTTTTTTCTTTTTCATAACAAAATCCTCTGTAAATAAAAAAGTGCGCCTACCGAAGTAAGCACACAAAAAACGCAAACTCCGATAGTCGCCAAACTACATGAATCCTGTGCGAGAACTCCTCTACACAACCATTCTGTTGGAATTTGCATTTTTATCAAATTCAAAAGAATAGTTGTATAAAAGGGCACAATATCCCTTAAAAAATTATAAAGAGTCCTCAATTCGAGGATTCAGGTAGTTTGGCATAATCAATATAGCATATTTTGAAATTTTTTGCAAGCACAACAGCATACC
>JAMPAB010000052.1 GCA_023667435.1 Corallococcus sp.
CGGATAGCGGCGGTTTTCAGGTTTTTTCTCTGGGGGATTTGCGTAAAATTACCGAAGACGGCGTGACGTTCGCTTCCCACGTTGACGGCAGCCGTCACGTATTTACGCCCGAAAGCGTTATGGAAACGGAGCATAATCTGGGGGCGGATATCATTATGGCGTTCGACGAATGTTCGACGTACGGCGCAACTCACGAATATGCAAAACAAGCTATGAACCGTACCCACCGTTGGTTGGATAGATGCGCCAAAGCGCATACAAACGGAGCGCAAATGCTGTTTCCCATCGTTCAGGGAAATATGTATACGGATTTGCGTTTGGAGTCGGTAAAATTCGTTCGCGATTATGCCGAGTGCGGCATAGCCGTAGGCGGTCTTTCCGTAGGAGAACCCGACGAGGTTATGTACGGAATGTTGGACGATATACGTCCGTACTTGCCTGAAAATATGCCTCGTTATCTAATGGGCGTAGGCACTCCCGATTACATTTTGGAAGGAATCGAGCGCGGAATAGATATGTGCGACTGCGTGTTGCCGACGAGAATAGCGCGTAACGGTACGGCAATGACCTCGCAGGGAAAGGTTGTTGTTCGCAACGGTTGTTATAAAGAGGATTTTTCTCCGTTGGATCCCGAGTGCGACTGCTATTGCTGCAAGAATTTCTCAAAGGCATATTTGCGCCATTTGGTAAATTGTAAGGAGATACTTGCCGCCGAGTTACTGTCGATTCACAATATTTATTTTTTGCTTAAACTGACGGAAGGCGCTCGCGAGGCTATCAAACGGGATTCGTTTGCAGAATATAAACGGGATTTTTATGCAAAATATTACAAAAAACAACCGAAACTTAAATAAGGTTGAAACACTTTCTTGATGAATCTATTGCATTATCGACAGAAATATTGTATAATAATGTCAGAAAACGATTTGATATCGAAACGGGTTTTGTTTTCGATAAAATATTCGAAATAATAGGGCTGATGCCCGAAAGGAGATTAGAATGTTGGAATTATTAAACTTTTTCGACGGTACAACCGATACAAATCCGAATGATACGGGTACCCCTTGGTGGATGTGGCTGATTTTCGGGGTAATTATCGTAGGTATGATTCTTATGATGGTCATTCCGCAAAGAAAACAAAAGAAGCGCAATGAGGAAATGATGGCGCGTTTGGGAATAGGCAGTATCGTTACTACGATAGGCGGAATCGTCGGAGAAGTCGTACAGCTCGACGACGCTCATATTTGGATTTTGACGGGCGTCGGCGACAATAAGGCTACCATGCAATTCGTACGTCAGGCTATCCATTCTATTGCTCCTGCGCCCGGAACGCCCGAAGCTATCGCGGCAGAACAGGCCGAAAAAGAAAAAGCGGAAGAAGTGGACGAAATTAAATAATAAATTGTAATAAGCAGACGCGCCTCCGAATATAATTTACTACGTTAATTCGGAGGTGTTTTTATGGAAGCGAGCGTTAGGAAAACGACGATTTTACAATCGATAAAAGCAGGCGTGCTGTCGTTGGTGTTTTCCTGTATAGGAGTTTTGCTGTTGGCTTTAATTGCTAAGCTGTGTAATATCGGAGACAGCGTTCTGCCTATTGTAAATCAGGTTTTAAAAGCTGTAGCGGTAGGAATAGGTACGGCCATTTCCGTTAAGGATGAGAAGTTCCTTATCAAAGCAATTATAGGCGCGCTGATATTCGGACTGCTGTCTATGGCGGTGTTTCTGATTATGGGCGGCAAGTTTAGTTTCGGTCAGGTTGCGCTCGATTTCGGCATAGCGCTTGCAGTCGCTATAGTTGTGGCGTTGATCAAAAGTCGTAAGGCCGCATAGCTTACAGGTTTGTAGAGAGTCTGCTGATTTGGGGTGTACCCCAAATCTGATGTGTACCCCCAAAGTTAAATACTTTTGGAGGTACACATCAATTTTTAAGCAGGCTCTTTTTATATGATATAACACACACGAACAATGTTCGTCACAATAGAATATTATCAATGTGATGTGTTGTATAATGGTAGTTGGCTGCAGTTAATTGTACTTAAACGCCGTTAACTGTTGTTTGTATTATATTATATCATCGAATGATATTTATTTATCCAAAAACATAGCAACTCACATTCGATGGATATTTCTATTAATTGCAAGTTGATTGTTATTTCGATTATATAATATAACAATCGGTTGTATCGGCGTTAAATCGTTTGTTATTACGTATCTGCGCGCTGCGGTCAATATGCGCGGATATCTTCGAGGTCAATATGATAAATATCGAAAGTTTTTTGGACGACATACGAAAGTCGGTGCATATAGGGGCAGGAGATAACGCCCGTTTCTTCGCCTGGACGTTTTTTTATCTCGGAAGCGACGAAAGCATTGCGATTAGGGTGACTGAGGATGACGAGGGATGCGTTGTATTTTCTGACTGTCATACGACTGCCGACTATCTCGAAGCGCGCGATATCGACTTGAACGACCGTCGCGACGTGCTCGATAGAATTGTTAAGCGTTTTGGTTTGATTAAAGACGGAAACGTATTCAGAATGAAAATTCCCGTAATGAGCGGCGAAATTGGACAAGCCGACGCGGATTACCGTTTGAGGTTGTATTTGGGATATTTTATTCAGGCATTGACGCTGGTAGCTTATATCGACTTGTAATTAAGTTCTAAGGCGATTTTTGTTGCATTTTGTATGCTTATTGATGTGAAAAAAACGGAAAAGTATTTGACTATTTTTATAACTGCTATTATAATAGAATGGTTAAGTTAGGCAAAGTCAAGGAGGCTCACAATGACAAAGACGACGTCCACTGTATTAATATGCCTGTTTTTAGTGTTAATACTGTTTTTCGGCATATTTGCATTCATACTGGATGGACAACCCGTAAACGAATACAAAGAGTATCACAACGCTTTCGCTTTGATTCGTAAGAGCGGTATGTTTACCGATACTATAGATACATCGTACTCTACGGAGTTAAACGAAGGCGTAGAATTCAAAGCCGTGCAAGCTACTATAAGACACAGACTCGAAGCTATTTACGGTTATTACAGCGTAAACGTAAGTTACGACGTAAATACGAAATTAACTACCGTTTCCATGCCGGAAGTGGTAATTAAAGAAGGCGAATCAACGAACCTTTCTAAGTTGTCGTATGTTGCAAGCGTAGGTAAAGTGGAAATTCTCAATACTTCTTATTCGGGATCCGGTTCCTATTCGGAAGATTCCGTTGCTTTAAATAGTTCGCATTTACGCAACGTCAGTACCCGCAGTTACGTCCAGAACGAATATACGTATTATATTTGCAGCGCCGATTTGACTTCGGAAGGAACGGAAGCTGCCAAAAAGGCGGGTCTTTCCGACGGTTCGCAGTATCAGTATGCTATTGACGAAACCGTTAACCGTTATCCTGTTGTATATTCCAACGGCTCGTTGCAAATATATTGTCAAAGCAAAGAAAACAGCAAAATGGTTGCCGCTTATATCAAGTACGGCGAACTGGGAGCAGAGCTTACTTACGACGATGCTACGGACGTTATCGAGAATAAAACCGGTTGGATTTATTTTGCGGTTCTCGGCGCGATCATAGTTGCAAGTATGGTATTTTTTGCGGTGCGTTACAAGCTTTTGGGTCTTGCGGGAATTTTATCTCAGCTTATCGCGGTAATTATGTTTATCTACGCTGCGGCGTTGATTTATTTCAACATATTTAACCTGTTCGCGGCAATAGGGTTGATTCTCGCTTACGGATTTATGACGTTCTTTACGGTGATTACGTTTGAAAGAATACGTTCCGCAAATCAGGAAAAAACCTTTGCATCCTCCGCTTATAAAGGATTTTATACTACTAACAAATTGAGTCTTATTGCTCACGCGGCGTTTTTGGCGCTCGGCATTATACTGTGGGTTATTCCCACTGCGGTAACTGCTCCGCTCGGAAACGTATTTGTGTACGGCGCTATTATCTCCTTTATAGCTACGTTCGCTCTTAACAGACTGTTCGTTAAATTCGTCGAACCGTTCTATGAAGCTACAAGCAGAACAACCGTTAAGAAGTAATCTGTCACAATTCGGAGATAACTTACAGCCTTCTAGTTTTAGAAGGCTGTTGTATTATCGAGTAAGCAGAGAAGTATCTTGACTGTAAATAAGTATGACGGCAATTTGCCGCTTTTGACAGCAATTAACTACTGTCGGCTGCTCGCTATTGCATCGTATTGCGTCGTCGGTAATATTAGAAAAAAGTATCGCTTGCGTACGACATAATATGATGCGGCGCATTAGCCGTACTACAACATAACACATAAGCTTTTGCGGCGTTCGAGCGCGTGTAATTACTGCGTCAAGTTCGCGGTACCTCAGGCACCGTCGCGCAGGTTTGCATAGTTTGCTTACCGCCTGTGTCGGTAGCGCGTTGCGGCAAACAGCTTGCGCAAATATTCAATCGGGTAATTTATATGAAAGAAAAATATGTCAAACGTCCTATACTTAACTACGATTGCGTAGAGTTTTTGGAAAGTAAAGGGTTTCCGACCGAATATGCGGAAGCGTTAGCCGCGCGTAACGTCGGAAGAGATAATTTCGACAGCATTTTCGGCAACGAATCGGTATTTCATTCGCCGTTCGATATGGTAAATATGCGTGAAGCGGTCGAAACCGTGTCGTACGTGCTCGAAACGGGCGGTAGCATATTGATTTACGGCGATTACGATGCCGACGGACTTACCGCAAGCAGCTTGCTTTCGCTGTTTTTCAGCGACAACGGCATTGAAAATACCGTATTGATACCGACGCGCGACGAGGGGTACGGACTTCACGCCGACAAAGTTATAAGAGCTTTCAAACGCAATTATTACGATCTTATTATTACGGTGGATTGCGGAATATCAAACGCGGAGGAGGTAAAGAAAATCACGGAGGAGTTGGGCGTAGAAGTGATAGTTACCGACCATCACGAGTTGCCAGATACTTTGCCTGATTGTATTTGCGTAAATCCCAAATTAGGATACCCCTTCCCGTATTTGTCGGGCGCCGGCGTCGCTTGGAAACTTGTAGAAGCGATTGCGGGGCGCGACGTTGCGACCAACTACGCATGCCTTGCCGCGATAGGAACAATCGGCGACATAATGCCTATGAGCGACGAGAACCGAAGTATAGTCAAGTTGGGTTTGGCTAATTTCAATCACAAAAATTTGCGGAAATTAGCAGAGACCTCAAAGTGCCCCTCCGACATAAGCTGCAGCGACGTTGCAATGAAAATTACGCCTCGAATCAATGCAGCGGGAAGAGTCGGCATGCCCGACGTTGCATTGTCGTTTCTGCTGTGTCGCGATAAGGTCGATAACGCGCTTTGTCAGAAATTATCCGAATTAAACGACCGTAGGAAGAATCTTCTCGACGAAATAACTTCCGAAGCGGAAACAATGTGCGACGAAAAAACGATCTACTCCGAGCGGATGACTTTTATTTACAGCGATCGTTGGAGTCACGGCTTACTGGGAATAGTAGCTTCGCGTTTAAAGGAGAAATACCGTTTACCTTCGATCGTGATGACTGCAGACGGCGACAATTACGTAGGTTCGGCGCGCGGGATAGAGGACGTCGATCTGTTCGAAGTTTTTTCGTCGTGCAAAGATTATTTGGTTAAATTCGGCGGACACAAAGCATCGGTAGGTTTCAGCGTTGCAAAGGAAAATCTGGAGTCGCTGCGCGTCGCGCTGGTAAATGCTCTTGCCGTTTTGGATAAGTCGCAATTCGAGAAAAAGTTTTATTACGACATAGATTTAAACGGAAACGTCAAAGGAACGGACGTGCTTGCGTTGTCGGAGAAGTTGCAGCCGTATTTGCCTCAGGATAAAATCGTGTGCCGCGTCAGGGATACCGTCAAGTTTGCTAATTCTTTCGGCAAGGACAATTCGCATTTATCCGTAACGCTGTCAAGCGGATTGGAACTGAAGGGATTTTTTAATTACGGTAAATATGCTCCGTTTATTCGCAACGGCGCAAATATCGATGCGTTGTGCGTTTTGGAAATCGACGGTTATTCGCACAATATATGCGGAGTATTAGAGGATATTACGTTAACAAACTCGGTGTGCTTCGACGAGTTTTATAAACTGAATTTTCTCAAAAATTTCGTAACGGACGAAACGGAATTTATTAGCGGCGAAACCGCAATCGCTATCTTGAAAAACGATTCGACGTTGGCGGTTTTCGACGATTACGAAGCTTATTTGAAATCTTTCGAAAAGTTCGGTCTTGCCGATTACTCGGTAGATATTTTCTTCGAAGGAAGCGTCTCCGACAGGACGGTTGCAGTGTCGCCCTTAGAGAATTACAATTACGGCAAATACGATAATATCGTATATTTCTGCAAACGCGGTATGCGCCGAAAAATGGCGCCGTCTGCATTGTTCGTTGAGTTATCCGAAAGCGCGTCATCGTCTTACGACGTGGAACTTTCCCGCGACGTATGTTTAAACGCTTACGCCGCATTAAAGAAAAAGAACAAGTTTGACAGCGTAAAAAGCGTATTCGACAAGTACCTTTTGGGTAAAATGTCCTATGCTCAGTACGTCGTTTGCCTTAAAGTTTTTCAACAGCTGTCTTTCATTACGATAGTAGACGATTATACCGTTAATTTCGAACAGACGGAAAAACGTGATTTGTCCGACTCGTCCATTTATCGCTGTTTTGTGCGCAACCGCTAAACGGCTAAGAGGTATCAATGAATTTAGAACAGGAAAAATCGGAAATTACAATAAAAAATTTTTTGTCAAAGGTCAAGCATTATTATCACGCTCACGAAGTAAGACGTATCGAAGATGCTTTCAATGTGGCAAAAACCGCGCACGAAGGGCAATTTAGAGCGAGCGGGCGTCCTTACATTACGCATCCTACGATTGTGGCGGATATTTTGATCGATATGGGGTTGGACGTTTCTACAGTCTGCGCGGCGTTGCTGCACGATACTGTGGAGGATACGTACGTCACGGATGCCGATTTACGTAAACAGTTCGGCGACGAAATAGCCGATTTGGTTGCAGGCGTTACAAAGTTGGATAAAATTCAATTCCATAACAAGGAAGAAGAACAGGCGGAAAATATGCGTAAAATGTTTTTCGCTATGGCAAAGGATATCCGAGTAATGCTTATCAAATTGGCGGACAGACTGCACAATATGCGTTCGCTTATGTACCTTTCGCCCGAAAAACAGCAAATAATCGCAAAAGAAACTTTGGATATTTTTTCTCCTATCGCGGGCAGATTGGGTATTTCGTCCGTCAAAAGCGAATTAGAGGATTTGTGTCTCAAATATTTGGACCGCGATGCCTATACGGCGATATCCGACGGAATAGCTTTAAAGAAGCAGGAACGCGAAACTATAGTAGACTCTTTTATAAATCAAGTGAAAGAGGAGCTTAACGCCGCAAAAATAGACGATTTTTATATTTACGGCAGGACGAAGCATTTCTACTCGATTTACAAAAAGATGAAAAAACAGAATAAGACCTTAGAACAGGTCTACGACCTTACCGCCGTGCGTGTTTTGGTTGATACGATTAAGGACTGTTACGCGGTTTTGGGGGCAATACACGCCCGCTGGAAACCGATGCCGGGAAGATTTAAGGATTACATTGCCGTTCCCAAACCGAATATGTATCAGTCGCTGCATACTACCGTAATCATCGAATACGAAAAGCATACGTATCCCATCGAAATACAAATCCGCACTCACGAAATGCACAAAATCGCAGAATACGGTATCGCCGCTCATTGGAAGTACAAAGAGGGGATATCCGGAGTAACGGCGATGGACGACAAACTGAGTTGGGTAAAAGAAGTCCTTTCTTACGACAACGACCTGCGCGACAGCACGGAGTTTTTGGATCTTATCCGTAAGGATATATCCAATACCAACGAAGTGTACGTATTTACGCCCGCAGGCGACGTAAAAATAATGCAGGCGGGAGCTACTGCGTTGGACTTTGCCTATACGATTCACAGTCAAGTCGGAAATAAATGCGTCGGCATAAAAATCAACAACAAGATTGTTCCGTTGGAAACCGTTTTGAATACGGGAGATACGGTGGAGGTTATGACGAACCCGAACGCGAAAGGACCTTCGCGCGACTGGTTGAAAATTGTCAAAACACCCTCCGCAAAATCTAAAATACGCCAGTTTTTCAAGCGCGAACTTAAAGACGAATATATCCGTACGGGAAAATCCATGTTGGAGCGCGACGCCAAACACAGAGGTCTTACTCTTTCGGAGCTTTTGACGCCCGAAGCGGTACAGGCGCTGTGCGAAAGGTATATGTTCGCCGACGTAGACGAAATGTACGCCTCCGTCGGTTACGGCAGCGTATCGATGCAGTCGGTAATGTTAAAACTGATTTCCTCAAATAAAGGACTTGCCGTAGCAGCAAAAATCCCGCAGACTTCGCGTCAGAATAAGCAGACGGGAAATCGCAATACCGTAATCGTAAAGGGAGTAGAGGACTTGCTCGTAAGATTTTCCCGTTGCTGTTCGCCTGTTCCCGGCGATGAAATAGTCGGATACATTTCGCGCGGAAGAGGCGTTTGCGTACATCGCGCCGATTGCCCGGCAATTAAAAATTTCGAAAGCGAACGGCTTGTTCGCGCCGAGTGGGCGCAAATGGATAACGGGGCTACGTTCCCTGTAACGATAGATATAATATCGGAAGACAGAGGCGATATTTTTGCCGAAATCACTAAAACGGTTGCCAACGAAAATCTACCTATCGTGGCAATAAATGCCCGCAAGGATAAGAAAGGAAACGCCGTTGCCAGTATTACGGTGGAAATAAGCAATCACGAACAAGCAAATCAACTGATGAACAAGATACGGACTATTGATGCTGTCAGCAACGGTTACCGCACGAAAGGTTAGAATTT
>JAMPAB010000053.1 GCA_023667435.1 Corallococcus sp.
TGCCGCCGCAGAAAGGACATTGTTCGATTTTGACTTCTTTCATATAACACCTCGTTAAATTGTAATTTATTTATCTTCTAAAATAGGAATAATCTTTTTGCACTCGGAACAGTAGAACGTTTGAGCTTCTTCGCAATCGGAAATTACTTTTCGTATGGTTTCTCTCTTAAAAAATCCTTTTTGGGCTTCTTTATCCGAAGTATATGTCAAAGTTATATACGCCGCTCTTGACGCATTGAATATTGACTTCCCCTGCTCCATTTCGGCGTTACAAAACGGACATTTCATTTTTAATTCCTCCTCTAAATTACAATTTTATGGCAGTATGAAATTCGATTTAGTTTACTGTCGCCACGAGTTTAA
This sequence comes from Corallococcus sp., assembly GCA_023667435.1. GTDB lineage: Bacteria > Bacillota > Clostridia > Christensenellales > CAG-314 > Fimimonas. Next base: position 364 of record JAMPAB010000053.1, read on the forward strand.
GAATCCGCTTTCAAAGCGCAGTACGGCGCGGGCGAGCAGACAGCGTCGCTACGCGTCGTCTTCCGTATCTTGCGGTAAATCGTCGCTGTCGGACACCGCCTCGACCGTTGTCTCGGTAACGTCGCCGTCAACGTCGATAACCTCGTAAACAGGTTCTTCCTTCGTTGCATCGACATATTTTTTTATATCGGGCAATATACAAATATAAAAGGTTTTATCCGTAATAAAAATCAAGGATTTACAAATAACCGTTACTACTACGTTCAAAATCGGTATCCAACTGAAAATCATATTTACCGCAGTGAGTATCATCTCTACCGCAAACATAACCGCATAAACGGGAACGCCCACGATAAGGCAGAGCGTTTTTGCCAAACAGTAAAAGAAATTTTTGCTTGTGTAACGGAATATCCAATGCAGACGTTCCAAATAGTATTCTTTCATAATTATCCCGTAATTAAATGTTGTTTTTATTTTACTATAATAGTTGACAAATGTCAACCGACGTTTAAGACAAAAAATCAAAGCTCAACATAATATATAGCAATCGTCTGATAAGCGTTTTTTAATAAATATTCGACAAACAATCAAAAAATCATTGACAGCGGGCAAAAACGCAACTACAATAAGGATATCTTAATAATCCGGTAGGTGAGGCTACCACCGGGATATGGGTTGCTACCGACTTTTGCGAGGAGACTCGTTTTGTTTGGTCAGCAGGTGATGTCGAAACCAAGGCATAACCTAACGCAACTACACCGCCCTGTGATGCTAAAACTTGTAATGGTTGGACGTTCGTTTCCGTCAAATAAAGAAACAAACTTTTTCTGCGCTGTTACAAGGCGCAGTTTTTTTATTAAATAAAAAACCGTCTGCCTACGGAAAGGAGGGACTTATGGAATACAATGAATTGACCGAGTTGATTGATAAAATTTCGACGCTTCTGCAAGAAAAAAACATTCGCTCAATCAAATCCATACTGGACGAAGAAATGCCGCAAGACGTTGCCGCATTATTAGAAGAAATGCCCGAAAAGGAAATGCCGTTAATCTTCCGTTTGCTAAGCAAGGAACAGGCTGCGGATACGTTCGTAGAAATGTCGAGCGACAGTCAGGAAATGCTTATCAATATATTTTCCGACAGCGAAATTAAAGCAATTTTTGACGAAATGTTCGTAGACGATACCGTTGACATTATAGAAGAAATGCCTGCGAGCGTAGTAAAACGTATCATAAATCAGTCGGACCCCGAAACGCGAAATCAAATAAACGAAATCTTGCAATATCCCAAAGACAGCGCCGGTACGATAATGACCGTAGAATACGTCAGTCTTAAGAAAACCTGGACCGTTAAGCAATGTTTCGACCGCATCCGCCAGACCGCTCTGGACAAAGAGACTATTTACACTTGTTACGTTACGGACGATAAACGGCACCTTATAGGCTGTATAACCGTCAGAGACCTTTTGTTACACGACTACGACATAAAAATCGAAGACATAATGGAAACGGACGTATTGTCTGTGGAGACCACCGAAGACAAGGAGGAAGTCGCGTTAGAAATATCCAAATACGACCTATACGCAATGCCCGTCGTAGACAAGGAAGGACGTATCGTCGGTATTATCACGGTAGACGACGTCATCGACGTCATCGAGCAGGAGGCGACCGAAGACATTTCGAAGATGGCGGCTGTAACCCCCTCGAAGGATACTTACTTCGAACAGAGCGTTTGGCAGATTTGGAAAAACCGTATCCCATGGCTGTTACTGCTTATGGTATCGGCAACGTTTACGGGACTTATAATCAACATTTACGAGGCGCGTTTGAATGCGATAAGCGCGGTATTGTTTGCCTGCGTACCTATGCTGATGGATACGGGCGGAAATGCCGGCAGTCAAGCTTCGGTAACTATTATTCGCGGACTTGCTTTGGACGAAATACGACCTCGCGACGTAGGAAAAGTTTTGTGGAAAGAGCTACGCGTATCGTTGATGCTTGCACTCTGTTTAGGCGTAGCTTGCTTCGGAAAACTGATGTTGATAGATAATCTGGCGTTTGGATTTCACGACTATACGTGGGATAAATGCCTCATTGTAGCCGCATCGTTATCCATCACGATAATTATTGCAAAACTCGTAGGCTGCCTGATGCCGTTGTTGGCGAAAGCTTTGAAACTCGACCCTGCCGTTGTTGCCAGTCCGTTCATAACGACTATAGTGGATGCTTTATCGCTTATAGTATTTTGCAGTATCGCAGTTGCGACGCTGTCACCTGCTGTATAAACCGAGAAACTAAAAGAGGTTACCGCGCCAAGCGGCGACCTCTTACATTTGCAAAATTTTATTCGCAATAAGCTTTTAATACTATTTGAGGATAACTGCGCAACTGCTTTTGAAACAGCTTGATAGGATTCAAATAAGGTCTGCACATATGCTCCGTCGAAGTACAAAGCAACAACTCGTCTGCGCCTGCTTGCGCTGCAATAGGAACAGAGAATTCGGCGTTTTGTTTCGTAGTAAGCGATTTGTCTTCCATAATCAGCTTATCCCTGTCAACGCCGTTATCTGCAAGAAAATCATACATCATCTGCGCTTCGCTAACGACAGCTTTCTTGTTGGCTATTCCGCCCGACAAGATAATTTTCGACGGGTTATAAAGCTTATCTATTTCCAACGCTGTTTTTAAGCGTTTTTTCATCAAATCCGACATACTACCGTCGTCATTGATCCTGTTGCCCAAAATCACCGCTACTAACATATTTTCTCCTTTAAATCAACTGTAAAGAGCAGCGCTCGGTAAATTTAAAAAGTCAACCATAACCGCTGCAATAATATTATTTTACCACAAAACACTTAATCCGTTCAAGCGTTTCAACGTGCTGACGCAAGATTGACAATTTCAAGCGTTAATTTCATACCGCTTTGTTTTAGCCAACCATAGAGTACCCTATGGCTATTTTTTTTAATCTCGTTTAAAAACAGGAATATTTGCGTATAATACAAGTATAAATTGCCTTCGCAGCAAGCGGTCAACAACGCAAAGAGTTTAACTCTCGGTCTCAAAAATGAATTTAACCGATAATCTTTTTGTTATAACAAATAATTGCTAAATTTGTTATCAACGTATCATAATTTTATCAGTTTTATGTTGACTTTTGAAGCGTAAAGGTCTATAATTTTAATGTAACAACTATGGCGGTGCTTTTGTATCTAAATTGTCTGTTTGATATTTAACGTTTTTGCTTAGAGGTTACAAATTTTAATGGAGGTACAGAAGTATGACAGGTAACGTAAAATGGTTCGATGCCGGAAAGGGCTACGGATTCATCTCTAACGACGAAGGCGGCGAAGATATTTTCGTACATTTCTCCGCAATTCAAATAGACGGCTTTAAAACGTTGAAAGACGGACAAAAAGTTTCTTTTGAAATCGAAGAGGATTCCAAAAACGGCAAGCTTCGCGCGGCAAACGTCACGCCCATAGAATAATATATCTTTTCAGTATATTATTAAAGACGCAGAAAACTCTGCGTCTTTTCATTTTGATTAACGGTAGACTATAATACTAGGTCGTCAAAATTCCTGCCGCCCTAAGCGATGCAAGCAATTCGTTCAAAGTAGTTGCGACATCTTCTACGGATGGCGTAGCTCCCACGTCCGCCACTGCCGCTGCGGGATTTACAACGCCGTCCGCTCCGGTCGGTCCGGTAGGCCCTATTTCTCCCGTTGCTCCTGTAGGTCCAGTAGGACCCGTTTCTCCGATTGCACCAGCAGGTCCTGTTACGCCAGTAGATTCTGTTGCGCCCGTCGCGCCCGTCGCGCCGATAGGTCCTGTCGCTCCCGTTATTCCCGTAGGTCCCGTTGCGCCGACTTCGCCCTGAATTCCCTGTATGCCTTGCAACCCCTGAGGTCCCGTAACGCCCTGAGGTCCCATAATTCCCTGCGGACCGGTTGCTCCTCTGGGGCCTCTCGCGCCGCGCTCGATTATAATCAAACGCGGTTCCTCCTCGTTGTGAATACAATTACACGTTCTTCTGCAACAACTCATTTTTACGTTCTCCTTGTACATATTCGGTAGCTGAAATACGCTCCGAAATATACTATTTACTCTTTATAAAAATTGTTACACATTGCGCGCCGCAGACATACCTCTGCATTTGTCCGAATACGGACAGCTTAAATAATTTCCGTATCAAAAAATAATACTAAAGCGTACAGTCGCCTAATCGGCTACCGTACGCTCATATCTTGTGAAACAGCTCGCTATTCACCTTTTTAAAATTACTGCGCTTTTAACTGTTCTTTGCTGTATTGCAAATTATATAATTCGTAATACCTGCCTTTTTTTGCCAACAATTCGCGATGATTGCCCTGTTCGATAATTTCGCCGTTGGAAATTACAAGTATTCTGTCTGCGTGCTGTATTGTCGAAAGACGGTGCGCAACAATAAGCATAGTTCCGACGCTCATAATTTTATGCAAACTGTCCTGAATGAGAATTTCCGTTTCGGTGTCGATATTAGCCGTTGCTTCGTCTAAAATCATTACCTCAGGGCGGTGAATTATCGTTCGGGCAAAAGAGAGTAACTGTCGTTGTCCTGCGGAGAAGTTATTGCCGCGCTCGCGCACTTCTTCGTCAAGTCCTTTAGACTGTTTTTCTATAAATTTATCTGCATTGACGTACCTGCATGCTTCCATAACCTGTTCGTCGTCAAATTCATCCAGCAATACAATATTACTGCGAATCGTTCCCGAGAAAAGGAACACGTCCTGCAGCATTTGTCCGAAATGCTTTCGCAGCGAAGATATCTTGATATGACGGATATCGATTCCGTCAAGTAATATTTCCCCTCGCTGTATGTCATAATTTCGGCACAACAAAGAAAGTATCGTAGTTTTGCCGCTGCCTGTGGATCCCACAAAAGCAACCGTTTCTTTGGCGTTAACGCGGAAACTTACGTCTTTAAGTACCCATTCGTCTTCGTTGTAGGCAAACCAAACGTGTTTAAACTCGATTTCGCCGCGTACTTCTTCGAGTTCTATTGCGTCGGATTCGTCAACAACCGTAGGCTGCAAATTCATAACGGTAAATATCTTTTCGGCAGACGCAAACGCCGATTGCAAACGGTGAAATTGCTCGGCAAGGCTTTGTATAGGAGAAAAAAACTTCGATACGAACATATAAAATGCTACCACAGTCGCGCTGTCGATAACCTGCCCGAGAATTTCCAGACCGTCCAAATATCCTTTGCTTCCGATAAAAAACAAACACAGAACCGAAGAAATATATAACATGTACACAAGCGGACGGAAAATACTGAACACAAATACCTGCCCGCGCTGCGCTTGATATAACTTTTCGTTTTTCTCATCGAATTCTTCGATTTTGCGTTGTTCCTTGTTGAAAACCTGAATTACTTTCATTCCGGACAGATTTTCCGACAAAAAGGTATTTATATCCGTTGTGCTGTTTTTTACTTGACGGTAAGCTCTGCGCGAAAATTTACGGAAAATTACCGTAAACAGTACGATAAAAGGCACGAAGCACAATACCATCAAAGTAAGCATGTAATTGACGCACAGCATTGCGACAAGAATTCCCAGAATTACAAAACAATTTTTAACTAGGTTTACCAAGATGTTTGTAAACATCATCGATATCGCATTCGTATCGTTGGCGGTTCGCGTAACAAGCTTCCCTACCGGAATCTGAGCAAGCTGAGCGTGCGACAAGCTTTCGATATGCTCAAATACGTCTTCGCGCAATTTCGACACTATTCTTTGCCCCGTCTTTTGCAGCACTATTGCCTGAACGTAAGAACTTGCAAGAGATACGACGAGTATGCTTGCATACACGGCGACGCGCCAAATAACGTCCATCATCTCGAACTCGTCCTTGATAACCCCTTCCAAATCGGATATCAATAACGGAGACACTATATCGTAGGAAATCGAAAATAACATAACAACCCCTACTAAGACGAAATTCTTCCAAAACGGCCTTGCATAACGCAAAAGCATACCGAACAGCTCTCTGTCTTTTATGTTGCGTTCGAACCCCATCGATTCTTTTTTATCTTTGATAAGCGCGAATGCCAGAATAAGCGCGGCGGAAACGACACCGAGTATAGCTCCTACAATCAACAACGGAAGATATTCGTTCATACTACATACCCTCCTCGTCTTCCAACTTCTGCAAAGCAACCGTTTTACGGTAGCTATCGCATCTGCCGAGCAATTCGTTATGAGCGCCGTAATCTATTATTTTACCGCCGTCCATATAAATAATTTTATCCAAATCTTTTACGGTAGAAATTCGGTGCGCGATAAAAACAGTCGTTTTTCCTGCTCTCTCTTGCGTAAGATTGTCTATAATTTTCTTCTCCGTATCGGTATCGACTGCGGAAACGGAATCGTCGAGAATAAGAATGGCAGCGTCTTTCATAATTGCGCGCGCTATGGAAATACGCTGTTTCTGTCCGCCCGAAACGGTAACTCCGCGTTCGCCCAACACGGTATCGTAACCGCGAGAAAAACCGCTTATATTATCGTCTATATCCGCAAGTTTTGCCGCGCGAATTACTTGCTCGTTATCGACGTCGTCACACGCGAAAGCGATATTATTCGCTATCGTATCGGAAAAAAGAAAATTATCCTGCGGAACGTACGCGCAAAAATTGCGCAAACTTTTTATCGTAATTCCGTTAACGTCCTTTCCGTCTACGAATAAGGTTCCGTCCTCGACGTTGTAACAACGTAAAATCAGATCCGCCAACGTAGTCTTGCCGCAACCCGTTTTTCCGATAATGCCCACCCTTTCACCGCGAGCGATTTTAATGTTTATATCAGTCAATGCGTCGTAATCGGAATCGGGATAGCGAAAAGTGAGATGACGGAACTCTATTTCGCCTTCGATGCTTTCAGCATCTTCGGCGTCCGCTCTGTCGGTTACGTCGGGCGAAGTATTAAGCAAATCCGAAACTCTTTTTAACGAAGCTTTACCGCGCGAAGACATTTCTATAAGCTCCGTAATAGCCATAATCGGCCAAACGATTGCGTTGAAATAACCTATGAATTCCATAAGCTGTCCCGAATTGAAACGTTTGACGTACACCAAATAACCGCCGTATCCCAAAACGATGCAGATAACCGATTCGACAAACAGCGTTACGAATATATTCAATAAAGTGCTTATTTTGGTATAAGCCACGTTGGCGTCCTCATTTTTGCGGTTAAGCCAACGGAAAGCCAGCAATTCCTTAAACTCTTTAACGAACGCCTTAATTACGGCAAGCCCCGAAAAACTTTCCTGCGCGAAATCGGATAAATCGGAAAAAGCCTGTTGCCGCGCGTCCCATTTCATCGTCATATATTTACCGACGATTATTCCCACTACCAACATCAAAATCATAGGAATGAGGGAAAACAACGTCAGTTTCCAGTCCATTCGGAACATTTTAAACAGCGACAAGCTGCCCATAAACAGCGCGTCGAAGGTCATCAGAATTCCGCTGCCGAAACAATCCTGAACCGTTTCCAAATCGTTGGTGTACAAGGACATCATATTGCCGACTTTATTAGCGGAATAAAATTCGCATGAAAGAGAATTGCAGTGACGAAACATACGCCCGCGCAAATCTTTTTCAACCTTGTAACCCGTTCCGAACAGACATATTCTCCACAAAAACCGACCTATAACAAGCACTACTATTACAATGCACATAGGCAGACATACATTATTAAGCAGCACGTTTTTGTCGAAAGGTACGTTTGTTCCGTCGATATCGACAACGCCGTCGTTGATACCGTTTACTACTATGCGGTAAATCTCGGGTATAATCAATTGAAAATAATCAACGGCAACTAATGCGGCAATACCTAAAAGTATCCACAATGAATATCTTAAATAATATTTATTTATGTGTTTGCCGAATATCACTTTTGCCTCGAATTTTTTAATGTAAAAGAACTAACTGCATTTAACGGAATTTAAACGAAAATTACATCGCAGCGAGTTGAAAATTCGCTGTTGCGACAAATACTGCCCGCATACGATATAAATTAATATTAGCACTCTCAAAAAAACAAGTCAATCAAAAAGACAACGACGCGAAACAAAAATAACGCCGACATAATTTACGTTAAGGGCGCATATTACAGAAAAGCGCCGAACGAATATTCGGCGCATTTCTGCATTATTTTGTAAAATGAAAACAGCCTAAACCAAACAAAGTAGTTCGATTTAGACTGTGGCTGGTGGGAGGGGGTGGATTCGAACCACCGAAGTCTGAGACGACAGATTTACAGTCTGTTCCCTTTGGCCGCTCGGGAACCCTCCCGTATTTAATTGTCTCGATAAAAAAAATGGAGCTGGTGAATGGAATCGAACCATCAACCTATTGATTACAAA
>JAMPAB010000054.1 GCA_023667435.1 Corallococcus sp.
CACATTGCGCTTGCGCATTCGACGGATTCGTCGCTTTCGGAAATTGCTTTCGCGCCGATAGGGTAACCGCATAGGAGGCTTGTCAGCAATACTTCGTCGCACGGTATTCCGTAAAGCTTTTTCGTTATGGAAAATTTACCGCTTTTTTTGATTTTTAACAGAAAAGCAGTGAGCAGTGTAAAAGGAAAAATGGCTGGTAAAACGTTGTATGCCCACACTGTGATCCCGTCAAAAAAGCTTTGCATAAATCTTGTCGGCGCAGAGACGAATACGATTATCAGCAAAGAAAACGATAGAGTATATGCGATTCTTAATGCTTTCACATTTAAGTATATTTTGCATTTAATTTCTATATGTAAACGTTATGTTCCGAATTTAATATAAAAACGCAAAAACATAGACTACTATGTTACGCATAATAGTCTTTTTTGTTGTCAAAATTAAATTTTTATCAATTTTGAGACGGGCTGCTTGCCGGAGAGACTTGAATAAAAGCGATCGGCTCGCGAGGTGATTTCGTCCGTAACGTTATTCGCAAGCGATAACAGCGATGCGGCGTTCTCGTTTACCGCAAGCGCTTTTACGTTCGGCGGTTGCGTTTTGAAAACCGATATCGTTTCTGACGTTATATTTAAAAGCGCATTGAGGATTATACGTTGAAGTTTGAGTCGGGTATAGCGTTTGGTTTTGATCCCGTCAATCATTTTTTCGAATCCTTGCGTTTTGTCCGCATTGAATATGCGATTTTCCAATCCTTCGGTTACCCCCTCGATTCGACGCAGATAATTTACATCCATTATAGACAGCGCTTGGGCCGCCATAGTTTTGTATTTGCCGACTATTTCGTCGTCGATATCTTTTGTCACGTAGTCGTACGTGTATATGTTACGCAGGTTCGCATTTCGACGCAAAGCTCCCGACGAGGCGTATTCTTGCGGTTCTCCGTTGTAGTTATCTTCGCGAACGACCGTTACGGGCACGATATCCGCATTTATCTTTTCGATAGCTTTAAGATATTCGACGCCGAGTACGTTGTTCGGCTTGTTTAAAATATCCTGCTTTGTTGCAATCGCTACGGCTTTGGGATAGCTTACTCCTTTTGTCATTTCTTCGGCGATTTTTTGGTTTATGTACGGGTCGTTAAGCATTGCCGCGCACGCGTTCAGTTTGTCTATGTCGCCGCATTCGCTTCCGAACAGAAGGTAATCAGCTTTCAGGCTGTTTGCTATCGATACTCCGCCGAATGAAAAGTTTTCTGCCGAAGCGACTGCGTATACTGTCGGAAGTTCTACTACGAGGTCTGCTCCGGAAAGAATTGCATGCGTCGCTCGGGAAAACTTATTCGCGCAGGCAGGCAATCCTCTTTGCGTAAAATTGCCGCTCATTACGCATATAACTCTGTCGGAGAACGTATGAGCGTAATCTATCAATTTTTTGTGTCCGCTATGCAGCGGATTGAATTCGCAAATAATGACTGTGGTTTTCATTTGCATCCTTATTTTGCGGCATTTTATTTTACAACGCCGTTTAAATATGTTACAATTACCGAGTGAATGTCAAACGGGTTTGCCGTTGCGCAAGGTTTCTCTGCGCAGTCAAACCGTTTTGTTCGCAATTATTATACACAAAATTTTCGAATAAATAAAGTATTTAGCGAGGAGAAAATTATGAACGTTTTGGAACAGATTAAGAGCAGAGCCGCAGCGTTGAAAAAGACTATAGTCCTTTGCGAAGGCGAAGACAGACGCGTCGTAGAAGCGGCGTCGATGGCAACAAGAGAGGGAATTGCCAAGATTATCCTCTTAGGAGACGAAACAGAAATAAAGCGCAGTAATCCCGACGTCGATCTTACAGGCGTCAAAGTCGTCAATCCTTTAACTAGCGACAAACTGCCTTTATATAACGCTAAACTGTGCGAGCTTCGCGCCTCTAAAGGAATGACGCCCGAGCAAGCGGCGGAATTGCTTAAAGACGGTACTTATTTCGGCGCTATGATGCTCAAAACGGGCGACGTTGACGGACTTGTATCGGGAGCGTGCCATTCGACCGCCAACACTTTGCGGCCGGGACTTCAAATTATAAAGACTGCTCCGAACGTCGGCGCTGTTTCGAGTTTCAATCTTATGATATGTCCTCCTGAGGGCAATCGATACTGTCCCGACGGACTTGTCGTATTTGCCGATTGCGGTCTTAATCCTACGTACACTGCGGAGGGTCTTGCCGATTGCGCTATAGCGACCGCAAAATCCGCGCAGGCGATTGCGGGAATCGAACCTCGCGTTGCAATGTTGTCCTTCTCGTCCAAAGGAAGCGCCAAGCACGACAACGTTACGCTGGTTCAGGAAGCGACGCGAATCGCCAAAGAAAAAGCGCCCGACGTCAAGTTGGACGGCGAACTGCAATTTGACGCGGCGATAGTTCCTTCGGTAGGCGAAATGAAGGCGAAGGGAAGTTCCGTCGCGGGACATGCCAACGTATTTATTTTCCCCGATTTGCAGGCGGGTAATATCGGTTATAAAATCGCCGAGCGTTTGGGCGGTTTTATGGCGGTCGGACCTATTTGTCAAGGCTTTGCCAAACCTCTTAACGACCTGTCGCGCGGCTGTAAGCCGGAAGATATAGTAGGCGCAGTGGCGATTACCGCGTTGCAAACGCAATTTTAAGGATAAAGGAGTTATATTATGAAAATACTGGTAATCAATTCCGGAAGTTCCTCTTTGAAATATCAGCTTATCGATATGGAAACGGAAAGCGTTCTTGCCAAAGGTCTTTGCGAACGTATAGGCATCGCCCATTCCAACTTCGTTTACAAGGCAAACGGCGTTACTATCGAGCAGGAAATCGATATGCCTACTCACAACGTTGCCGTTAGAATCGTTCTTAACAAGTTAACCGACAAGGACGTCGGAGTTATATCTTCAATGGCGGAAATCGACGGCGTAGGGCATCGCGTAGTCGCATCGGGCGAAGCGTTTAAGAAACCAACGCTTGTTACCGCCGAGTCGATGGAAAAAATGGAAGAAATCAAGGATCTTGCTCCGTTACACAATCCTGCGGCAATAGTGGGTATCAAAGCTTGCCTGCAGGAGATGCCCAACACTCCTATGGTGCTTGTTTTCGATACCGGTTTTCACTTTACGATGCCCGATTATGCCTACATGTACGCAATCGATTACGCGCATTACGAAAAGTATAAGATTCGCCGCTACGGAGCTCACGGTACCAGTCATAAATTTGTCGCGCAGCAGGCAGCCAAATATTTGGGCAAGGACATAGAAAATTTGAAAATTATTACATGCCATTTGGGAAACGGCTCCTCGATAACGGCTGTGAAAGAAGGGAAATGTATAGACACGTCAATGGGCTTTACTCCTCTTGCCGGCGTGCCGATGGGTACGCGCAGCGGCGATATCGATTATTCCGCCGTAGAATATCTCGCAAAAAAGGAAGGCAAGACCGTATCCGAAATGCTTAACTACTTAAATAAGCAGTGCGGAGTTTTAGGCGTATCCGGCGTTTCTTCCGATTTCAGAGATTTGTCCGAAGCTGCCGGCAACGGTAACGAACGCGCGGAACTTGCGCTCAATATGTTTACATACGCAACGAAAAAATATATCGGAGCATATGCCGCCGCTCTAAACGGCGTTGACGTGATAGTCTTTACGGCAGGCATAGGCGAAAACGACAGCGCGGTAAGAAGCAAAGCGCTTAAAGATTTGGATTATCTGGGCGTAAAACTCGACGAGAAAAAGAACGCAAACTGTCCTCGCGGCACTATTGCGGAAATTCAAGCAAAAGATTCGCGAGTAAAAGTATTGGTTATTCCCACTAACGAAGAACTGGTAATCGCGCGCGAAACAATGGTTGAGGCAAAGTTGGGTTAAACCGTTGACAAAACTATTATAAGTTTGTATAATATTAGCTGTGTCTGAAAAAATTGTAATTGATTTGACGGAAAATATCGCGCATGCAGGTTCTGAACTGCATTTCGAGGGCGAATATTCGTTGCCTGACGATTTGCTGCCGTATCCTAACTCCGCGTTGGATAAAGTAGCGTTTGAAGCAACCGTAACGTTTACTAATCCCAACGTTTTGATTGACGGCGCGATAACCTGCTTTGTATCGGGTTTTTGCGATCGTTGCTTAGAGCGCGTAACAACTCAAATCGAATTGCCTTTTAAGCAGATTTTCTTTAAGGACAGCGGTTTGGAAAGCGACGACTACGTTTATTTTAACAGTTTGCTCGACGCTACTAAGGCTGTTTCCGACGAAATAGTATTGTCAATGCCGATTTCGCTTTTGTGCAAGGACGACTGTAAGGGTCTTTGTCCTAAGTGCGGAAGGAATTTGAATAACGGTACGTGCGATTGCGATTCGTCCAAAGAAAATCCGTTTTCAATACTTAAAAATTTAAAATTCTAACGGAGGTGCATTAACTATGGCAGTACCCAAGAGAAAAGTATCAAAACAAAGAAAGCACAAGAGAGCGGCCAACTGGACGGCAACGGCTCCTGTTTTGGTAGAATGTCCTCAATGCCACGAATTGAAGGTTTCTCATAAAGTTTGCGATGCTTGCGGCTATTATGACGGAAAGCAAGTGGTAGAAGTTTCCGCAGACGATAAATAATCGTTAAAGTTCGGTTTTACAGGTTTAGGTCATCGATTTTATCGGTGACCTTTTATTTGTGAAACAAATGTTATATTTTGTGAAACATACCTTCTTTTAATTTAAAATAATTGCCAAACGGCGGAATATATAGTATACTGAAAAATACAAAATGCGAGAGAAGTAACCTTTGATTTTGTATGACGGACATCGAATTACGTGAAATCGAAAATAAAATAGGGTATCGTTTTAACGACAAGTTGTTGTTATTGCAAGCTTTTACTCATTCTTCGTACGCTAACGTCGCAAACGTTTCGGACAACGAACGTTTGGAGTTTTTAGGCGACGCCGTACTGGAGCTTGCCGTTTCCGAATATCTTTACGAAAATTGCCGCGCTCATTCGGCGGGCGAGCTGTCGACGATGCGTTCAAATATCGTATCTGCGGACGGTTTGAAACCGTTTGTCGAGGAAATGGATATTCTGCAATATCTCAGAGTGTCGTCGGGCGCGCAAGTTATTAAATCCGTTTCAAAAAAGCTAGCCGCAAATTTGTTCGAAGCTGTTTTGGGCGCGATATATATAGACGGCGGAATCGACTGCGCGCGAAAGTACGTATCGGAACTGATTGTTAAACGCTTATCGGATTATCCGTCTTCCGTGCGTAAAGACTGCAAAACGTTGCTTCAGGAGTATTGTCAAAAAAACAAATTGTCTACTCCCGTATATAAGATGACCGATAAATCGGGTTCGGATAACCAACCGACGTACGTGTTCGATTTGTACGTGGACGGCAAACCGGTATCTACGGGCAGAGGGACAAGTAAAAAAGCGGCAGAGCAGAACGCCGCAGAGAAAATTGTAGTTAAATGGAGAATATAACGTGCTTTATCTTAAAAAAATAGAAATGTACGGCTTCAAAAGTTTTGCCGACAAAGTTGAATTGAAATTCGATCAGCCTATTACGGGTATTGTAGGTCCCAATGGCTGCGGTAAGAGTAACATCTCCGATTCGATACGTTGGGTATTGGGCGAACAAAGCACAAAAAATTTGCGCGGTAAATTGATGCAAGACCTTATTTTCAGCGGCACGGACACCCGCAAGTCTATGAGCTACTGCGAAGTTTCTTTATTCTTCGACAATACGACGCGTATTTTTCCCATTGCGATGGATGAGATTATTATAAGTCGTAAACTTTACAGAAACAACGAAAGCGAATACTCTCTCAACCGCAACGTAGTACGTTTGCGCGATATCGTCGAGCTGCTGCGCGGAGTAGGTTTGGGCAAAGAAGGATATTCCATTGTCGGACAGGGACGTATGGATGCCGTATTAAATGCCCGTCCGGAAGACAGACGCGCCATTTTCGAAGAAGCGCTAGGCATATCCACTTTCAGAGTTAAGAAAGTCGACACCGAGCGCAAGTTGGAAAAAACTCGCGGCAATATGCAAAATATTATGATTCTTGTTGAAGAATTGAAACACCGTTTGCCCGAATTGAAGCGTCAGTCTACCAATGCAAAAAAATATCTCGCTATATACGATGAATTGAAAATGTGCGAAATCAACGCGTATATTTACGGTTACGATCACGCTAGTCAGGATAAGGAAAACGGAAAGAAGCGTTTGGACGGTTTAAAAGAAGAATATGCGTTAAAAGAGGCTTTATATGCCGAAATTAACGAGCAGTACGACGATATGTTTCACCGCCGCAACGGAATCGACGGCGAAATTACCGCTCTGCGCGACAAACAGCTTGCGCTCGCCGTAGAGGCAGAGAAAAAAGAAGGCGCTAAGAATCTTATTCAGGAGCGCATAAACGGCTGTTTAAGGGATATACAACAGCGTGAAGAACAAATTGCCGCGAGTAACAGGGAAATCGAAAGCTTTCAGGAGTCTAACGTCAAACTCGCTTCCGTATTGTCCCGCCGAACGGACGAGCGAGCCGAACTCGAAAACGAAATAGGCGAAATAAACAGACAATTCGCTGCTGTCGGCGCAAAGGTTGACGAGTTTAACGAAAATTCGGAAAACTTGCGTAAAAAGTTAGAAGGAAGTCTTTCGGAAATTTCCGATTGCAACACTAAAATCGTTGCTTGCAAAACGGAAGAAAGCACTTTAAAACAACGTTTGGAACAAATTGCCGTTAAAGAAGTCGAATTGTCTCAAAAGCTGCAAGCCAGCTCAGGCGAAGAAGGGGGCTTGATTGTAAAATACGACAATTTACGCAAACAACGGGAAGATATGGTAGTTTCTTCTTCGGAATTGAAGCAGCAGGTTAAGGATTTGGAATTTAAGCAATTCAATCTTGCCAAAGAATTACAGCGTAAGCATCAGGCTTATTCGGGCGAGCAAGGCGGAATAGAAATGCTTAAAGATTTCGCCGATAATTACAAAGGTTATCAGGCAAGCGTGCAGTATCTGATGCAGGACGCAAAACGCGACAGAGATCTTGCGTCGCACATTTGCGACGTTGTTGCTAATCTTATCAGAGTGGAGCCTAAATTGCAGTTGGCAATAGAGACGGCGCTAGGCGGACGACTTCAAAATATCGTTACCGAAAATGAAGAAGACGTCAAATACCTGATAAATTATTTAAAAATCAACGATTACGGTAAAGCTACGTTTTTACCTGTATCCTCGATGAAACCTCACGGAATAGACCGCGCGGAGGTTTTGTCCGAGAACGGCGTTTTGGGCGTTGCAAGCGATCTGGTTTCTTTCGACAAACACTTTTCTAACGTGTTCGAATCGTTACTGGGCGGAATTGTGGTAGTGGATAACTTCGATAACGCCGTAGCGATCAGTCGTAAATACCGTTACGCTCACCGTATGGTCACGCTTACGGGCGAGCGTATTTCCAACGACGGCTCATTGGAGGGCGGCAGCACGCGCAAACAGTCGACGGGAAATCTGCTTTCCTACGAAAGTCAGATTGCCGAGCGCACCGAAAAGTTGCATCAACTTGCTTCCGAACTTAAGCTTGCAGAGGAAGAAAAGAATAAGATTGACAAACAACTTGAAGAAACGCGCGCCACTCACGCCAAAGTTTTGGATAGCATAAACGTATTAAATATCGAAATCGCAACCGCAAAAGAAAAAATCGAAACGTCGAACACTTTAAGTAATTCGGACAAAAAGAGTATTTTGGGTTTATCGGCAGAAAAAAATCAAATCAATTCCCGTTTGCAGACTATCGAGGAATTGATTGTCAAATTCCAGTCCGATTTGCAAACTCTCACTGCTTCCGAAAAACAATTGCGTAATAAATTACAGCATGCCGTAGAGACCGCGCAGGCAGAAACAAGCGCGAAGGACGCGATAGCGTTATCGTTGTCGGATAAGCGTTACCGTCTCGCCGTTTTGATTGCAAATATCGAATCTGCCGAAAAAGAAACGAGAAGCAATATTGCTCAAATAGAATCGTTAAAAGACGCCGTTCAGTCTAATTCGGTTTACATCGAACAGGTAAAACGCGCTATTGACGGAATGTATCAGACTATGAACGAAAGTATTGTCGATACTGCTTTGCAGGAAGAAATGACTGCGCTTTCCGAACAGATAGCTTCTTCCGACAGTCTTAAAGCTCAGCTCGATACGGATTTTCAGCGTTTAACGGACGAGCGCATGCGTTTGTCCAACGAACTGGAATCTTTACGCGGAGTAATCGACAAAGAAGAATATATTTTGAGCAAAATCGACGACGATCTTTTGCAGTTGCAGCAGAAGGTACAGGAAGAGTACGGCATAACGTATTCTGCCGCTATGCAGTACAAAGACGAAAACTTCGATAAAGAACTCGGCAAGGAGCGTATATCTGAGTGCAAGCAGGCGTTGTTAAAGCTGGGCAGCGTAAACGTTAACGCTATTCAGGAGTTGGAAGAAACGCAAGGGCGTTACGACGATTTACTCGCGCAAATTGACGACTTGAAGAAAGCGGAGTCCGACCTTAAGGGCGCGTTAAAGGGGTTGACGACGGATATAGAAGTCCGTTTCGAGGAAGGAATGGCGAAGATCAACGACAACTTCAAGCTTATTTTCCGCGAGCTGTTCAACGGCGGTAACGCGCCTCTGTACGTCGAGAACGATCCGAACAAG
>JAMPAB010000055.1 GCA_023667435.1 Corallococcus sp.
TTCGTCCAAACACGAAGGTTATTGTCCTTTTTGAGCGGAACCCCAGTCTGCGAGCATAGCTCTTGACCGCTTTGGCTACGCAATCCGCACTGCGGATATGCGTTTGACGCGTCGCGCCCTCGCTTCGATTTTTAAGCGGTGTACTTTAACGGACTAGTAGGTTACAGTAAAGTGTCTCGTTGCGATACAGCCGAGACGTATGAAATACGTCGAAAGACTTACAACTTAATTGACAAATAATTTAACAGTATAATAATCATAATTAGGAATTATTTATTGACCCTGTCTGTATTATCGCAGACAGGGTTTTTACGCGCGCGAAGGCGATTTTGGAATGCACCCCAAAGTTGGACAAACTTTCGGGGTGCATAGCATTTGCCGTTAACCGCGCTCTGCTGTGTGTTCGATATCGATATTGCGTGCTTTGTATGCGCATAAACGCGTGTGCGGTTTGCAATGCTTTTTAACGTTCTGTTCTTTATTTTACGTATTCGTCTGATTGCGGTTTTGAAAGTTTTCTATATTAAAAGTTCACTTAAAATATTGACAAAATATCACTGGGGGGGGGTATACTGCTTTTAGAAACGAATTTTGTCGGTAAATGCGCGTGATTCAACTTACGGTATATTATATTCAACTAACGGTTGAGAAAAAAAAGTTGAAAAATAGTGTCCGCAAATATTAAAATTATATTGTTAAAATTCAAACCGATTTAAAGGAGGAAAATATGTTAGGGGAAAAAATAAGTTCATTGCGTAAAGAGCGGCATATGTCGCAGGTGGATCTGGGAAACGAGGTGGGCGTAACTTATCAGGCGGTTTCAAAATGGGAGAGGAATGTTTCTATGCCGGACTTCGATATGATTTCCAAGTTGGCGAAATTCTTCGATGTTCCTATTTCGTATTTCGAAGAGGAGGCAGATAACGAAGACGACGTAGATATTTCGACGGACACAGACGCAGAAAACGTTCAAAATGCGGATTCCCACACAGACCATTTGCTGGGTATGTGTACCGTATGCGGAAAATACGTATTCGAATCTAATGCGGCGGAGCAGTCGCCGAAACTGGTATGCCAAAATTGTCATAATGCGCAAGTAGAGCAAAACAAGCGCGAAAAAGCTGTAAAAGAACAGGAGAGACAATCGAAAGACAGCGCATTGTCCGCGCGATTCAACAAACGTTCGACAATAGCCGTCTGTGTTGCGGGAGTAATATCGGTAGCCGTATTTATTTTACTGTTGGTCAATATGTCGAAATGGAGCGGTATTTTCGGCACTGGCGCGTATATTGCGACGGCGATAGCGGGTTTATTACTGATGTTTATGTGGATATTTCAATTGTTTTTCGACGGTATAGTCCGTGAAATAACGCTGTCAGGTTTGTTCTTTATAAAGCTTCCCGGAATAATTTTTTCCGCCGATTTAGACGGACTTATTTTCCTCGTCGTTATGAAAATACTGTTCTTCATCATTTCCGCAGTTGTGTTTATCGGCGCTATGATTGTAACGTCGTTTGTTGCAATGATAGTTTCGTTGTTCACGTTTATCCCCGTTATCCGCAAGATAATTCATCGAAAAGAAGATATTTTATAATGTCGAAATAAAAAGGTTAAAGGAGTAAAAAAAAATGAAACGTTACAAATTATTGTTCAGTTTGATAATCGTGTTAACGGTTGTTGCGACGCTGTTGATTGCGTGCGAGAATAACAACAATCCGCCAACCGAAAAAGAATTCAACGGTATTGTTTTCGAAGATATGACCGTAACTTACGACGGGCAGGAGCACAGCCTGACAGTAAGCGGTAATATCCCCGACGGAGCAAACGTTGTATACGAAAATAATAAAGGTAGAGAAGAAGGTACTTACAATGCCAAAGCTACGGTTTCCTGCGACGGTTACAAAACGCTTGTGTTGAATGCAAAGTTGATTATCAATCCCGATTCATCCGATACGCGTCTTACTTTTACGGGCATTACGTTAAGCGATTTAACCGTCGATTACGACGGAAACGAACACGCGGTAACGGTAAAAGGAACGTTGCCTCACGGCGCAACCGTTAATTACGAGGATAACAAGGGTACTAATGCGGGCGTTTACAACGTAAAAGCTACCGTTATTGCCGACGGTTATAAACCTCTTACGCTCAATGCTAAGTTGACAATCAATAAGGTCGATTACGATATGAGCGGAGTTACGTGGAATTATTCGAAGGCGTTTACTTTCGACGGCTCCGCAAAGACGGTTGAATTAACAGGTAATTTACCGAACGGACTTTCCGTACAAAGTTATTCGGGCAACACGGCAACAGACGCGGGCATTTATATTGCCAACGTTACGTTTGACTATGACGAAGTAAATTACAACGCGCCCGAAGTCAACAGCTGCAGTTGGGAAATTAACAAAGCGAATATGGCAGGATTGACGTTGAGTAACGCAAGCGCAGAATACGACTCGTTGCCGCACGGTATTCAAGTTGTCGGCAACGTTCCTGCCGGAGTTGTCGCTACGTATTACTACAACGACGTTCAAACGGCCGGCGTTACGGAAAGCGGCGAATATTCGGTCAGGTGCGTTCTCAGCGGTAAAAATTACAACAGTCTCACGTTGACGGCAAAACTTACAATCACGTCAACCGAAGAACAGTTGTTCAGCGCAGTTACCGCTAACGGTAAAATTTATTTTCAAAACAACCTAGACGACAACAAGTTGTATACGGTAAGCGGCAACAGCGTTTCGAAAGTAAACAACGATATACCCAAATATATGTTTTCATACGGTAACGAATTGTATTATTTCAGTTCGAGCTTGTTCAGTAAAGTTATTAAAAATTACGACGGTTCGAAAGCGTCGCCGTTCTATGCCGCTAACGGCGAATATCTGACGACCGACGGAACGTACGTATATTATGCGATAAACAATACTCTGTTTAATACTGCCAAAAACGGAATTTATAAATTAAAGTTGGACGGCTCGGATCAGGAACCGATCCGTTTGGTTACCGATAAAGCGGAATATCTTGCATATGCCAACGGTTACATTTATTACTCGAATAAAAGCGACGGAGGCAAGCTTTATAGGGTAGCGACGTCGGCAGTCAATGCAAACGGGACGCAGCTGCGCAACGACAAAAAGAATGAAAAAGTGTCTTATATAATAACCGACGGCACAAACCTGTACTTTAATTCGACAAAAACCGCAGTTGCGGGCATAGCGAGCGTTGCTTCCGCCGTGACGAAGTATGTCATTGCAAGCGGAAACGAGGTGAAGCTTACTGCCGATTCGGGAAAATATCTTACTAAAATAGGCGGAGATATTTACTACGTTAATAACGACAAAATAACTTCCGCGTTGTTCGGCGACGGTATTTACAAAGTAAGCGCCGCTTTAAACAGCGATAGCAGTTTGTCGGGAACTAAGGTGTTGTCGGCTGCAGACAATAACGGTTATTCGTCTTTGACGAGCGACGGAACCGATTTGTACTACTACAAGCTAAAAGACAAGCATTTTTATAAAAACAGTAAAAACGGACAAAACGAAGTCGATTTAATGACGAATTATCAAGTTGTCGACGACACGCTTTTGACAGGATATTCTCAGCTTGCAGCGTACAACGGAGAAATTTATTTTACGAATCCGTTAGACGAAGGATGCCTGTATAAGTATAATCCTGCTACGCAAGCCAAATATAAAGTGCTTGCGGATAGCGTTTCCAACGTTTCGTTCTATTCCTACGGCGGTAAAAATTACATGTATTACGGCACGTATATTTTAACGAATTATGCCTTATTCCGTATGGATTTGAATACGAACGAAATTGAAAAAATATCATCCAAACGTATTGAAAACCTGATTTTCGAAGGGAATAAAATCTACGGCGCGCATATAGGAGCCGTTTCGGGGAACGACATCGTATCGATGAATCTTGACGGCAGCGATTTTCAGGTAATAGCGGACGATCTGGATGCGGGACCGAGCGTGGTGGGAATGGAAAAAATCAACGATACGTTTTACTTCCTGCTTAATCCCAAAAGCGGATACCGTAACGTCGCCTGTACCGTAATGAATAAAAAGGGCGAAATTGAAAAAGAAGATTTGCAAAAAGCTTTTTTATTCGTAATTGCGCAAGATAAAATATATTATTATGCCGACGTAAAAAACAGCAGCACGTGGCTGGGATTTCCAGGAACAAAAGAAAACGCGTTAAAGGTTATGAATTTGGACGGGAGTAATGTACAAACGCTTGTAAGTAACGTAGATATAACGTATATGTATACGGCAAACGGAAAGATTTATTATTCGTCGCAATCGTCGCAAAATACGGGTTTGTTCGAGTACGATATCTCAAAGGGAAAGACTACGAAGATAAGCAGTAATATGGCGCACGGTATAACGATGCTAAACGGAAAACTGTATTTTTTACAATCTCAAGTGACGTACGTCAACGATTACGCAACGCAGAGTCAGACGTGCGACGGTCATCTGTATTGCTATGACGGAACAAGAGTTACAAAAGTAGCGTAACGTATTTCAAACGCGGAAGCGACGCACCTGCACCTGGCGTTATTGCAAAGCAAAACGCGTATGACGTACTGTATGTACGTTAGAGCAACGGAATGGGGCAATAGCGCGCAGGATATGCTTCATAGGCTTGTAGTGTTCGAATACTGTACGGCTAAACACAACGCTAATTCGGTTTACGTCATTTAAAGTTAAATTTTCGATACAAGTCAAGCTCGCAAGGAGTTATCCTTGCGAGCTTGACTTGTAATTTAGGGTAATTATTTTATTACTTTTATTTCTTTAATTCCGTAGTACGTCAAGATTTCCGCCGCTTCTTCCGTTATCCGTTCGCCGCCCGACAGTACGGGGATTGCAGGCGGACAGGACACTGTGGGGCAAGCTAATACGCGTCCTACGGCTTCATTGACGTTTACCGTTTCGCTCGGTCTTGTCAGCGCCTCTTTCATAGTCATATCGGCAATTCTTGTCAACGTGAAAGATTTTCTTGCAAGAGGTTTTTTCAGCGGCACGGCGTTTAATGCGTTTTGCAGGATTTCGAAATCGTCATAGCTTGTTTCTCCCGATACCATCAACGTCACGTAGTCGGGGTCGTAATATTCGGGCATAACTTTGCCGTCTATAAGCATTTTGGCTAGCTTCGTTCCGACGTATCCGTTTGCGCGCGCGTCTACAGTCACTTTAAGCGGTTCGTCGGTTTTCAAAAACGTCCAGCCTTTTTCGGTAAATTTTTTCTTGAAATAATTCAATCTCGATACCGCTCCGCGTATTTTATCGCCGTATCCGTCGAACAACATTCCGTTAAGGTTGTCGAGCGATTGCAACGTAAGGTAAGACGGACTTGTCGATCCGAACATACTCATGGCGTTTTTTGCTTCGTCCGCTAAGTATGCGGGCGCGTTTTTGCCTATATGCAGGTACGCTCCTCCCGTTAAAACGGGTAACGTTTTATGCGCGGAGTCGCAGCACATATCCGCGCCGTTGTCTAACGGGTGCAGATAACTGTCTACCCATTTCAGATAAGCTCCGTGCGCGTTATCCGCTATCAGCAGACTGCCGCACTTGTGCGCAACAGTCGCAAATCCGCGTATATCGGCAATATTGCCTAAGTAGTCGGGAGACGTTACGTATACCGCGCAGGGACGGTATGGCAGAGAAGAAATAACTTCTTCTAACCGACGGGAGGAAACGTAGCAGCTACACAGCGTGTCGGTCGGCTGTTCGCTTTCCAGCCATACGACGTCAACGTCCAACAAAGTGGTTATTTGCGCAAATACTTTGTGTGCGTTGCGCGTGGCGACAATAACGGGTTTATGTCCGTCGCCTGCGCTTTTGCAAACGGCAAGATATATCATCGCGCGAATACACTGCGACGAACCTTCGACGGAGTAGAGCGTTTTACGGGAGCCGAACAACTCGGCTGCGTTGCGTTCGCTTTCGGCGATGATGCCTTTTGCTTCGTACAGACTGTCCGCGCCGTTAATTTCCGTTATGTCGTACCGTTCGAATCCGAGAATGTCTTTGCCTTTATGTCCAGGCATATGAAACCGAGCGTATTTTTGCTCGGAGTATTTTTTGACGAAATCGCAAATAGGAGTTTTACTTTTCATAGTTAACCGAATTTTAATATATTAACACATGCGCGTTTTTGACTGAGCGTGACGCTGTAAGGCGCAAGCTTCGCCGACGAATTTTTACCGAAAACAATTTGCCGCAAATTCCGAAAAAGTTTACTGTTGTTCCGATTCGGCGATTTTAACGCAAATAGCGCATTCTATTCTTTTCTTAAACAGTTCGCAGCCGTCGGGATAAACGCCGTTTATATCTCCCGAAGCGTGATAGGCGTTTGCCGCACATGCTCCCGAGCAATATAACTTCGCCCAGCAGTTTTCACATTCTTTTTTTGCGTATACGTTGCATTTGCGAAATTCTTCGCGCAATCCGTCGTTAGTTACGCCGTTGTAGATATCGCCCAGTTTAAATTTTTCTTCGCCGACAAACTGGTGACAGGGATACAAGTCTCCCCAAGGAGTTACCGCCATATATTCCGTTCCGCTTCCGCATCCCGATACGCGTTTGTATACGCAGGGACCGCCGATAAGATCTATCATATAGTGGTAGAATGTAAAGGGTCTCCCTTCTTTTTTACGTTGTATCATAAGCTTAGCGAGCTGTTCGTACTGTTCGCAAACGGTTTTTATATCTTCTTTCGTAAGCCGAGCTTCGTCTGTTTCGCCGCATACTACCGGTTCCATACTCAATTCTGTAAATCCCAGCTCTAACATTGCGGTAATATCTTTCAAAAAGTCGGGATTCGCGTGCGTAAACGTGCCGCGCATATAGTAGTTTTTGCCGCCGCGCGCTTTGACCAATTTTTGGAATTTAGGTACGATTTTCTCCCAGCTTCCGTTGCCGGCATAGTCGACGCGCAAGCGGTCGTGTATTTCTTTTCTGCCGTCCAAACTCAATACGACGTTACTCATTTCCTTATTGCAGAAGTCGATCACGTCGTCGTCTATCAAAACCCCGTTCGTGGTCAGCGTAAAACGGAAATTTTTGTCGTGTTGTTTTTCGATGCCGCGCGCGTATGCGACGAGGTCTTTTACTACCTGCCAGTTCATCAGCGGTTCTCCGCCGAAGAAATCTACTTCGAGATTTTTGCGCGTTCCCGAGTTTGCTACAAGAAAGTCAAGCGCTTGCTTGCCGACTTTGAAACTCATTACGGCGCGTTCGCCGTGATATTTGCCTTGACTTGCAAAGCAGTACGAGCAGTTTAAATTGCACGTATGAGATACGTGCAAACACAGCGCTTTAATTACGTTGCCGCTCCGTTCTTTGAAAGCGGTAGCGATAGGGGAAAACGTATCTTCCGTAAACAGTTTGCCCTGATTTTTAAGCGTCGTTACGTCGTTTATGCAATCGGTGATTTCGCTTGTCGGCAATCCGTATTTTGCCGAAAGAGACGTTTCGATTTCTTGCTTAGGCAGACGTTCGAACATTTCGATGACGTCGTATGCCACGTCGTCTACCGAATGGATCGATCCCGAAAAAGTATCCAGAACTACGTTGTATCCGTTAAGTTTGTATTGATGTATCATAAATGTTTCTCGGTTGAATAAAATTTGCGTTAATTGCGTGTAATTGCTGTTTTTGTCCGCTAATCCGATTTCGAAACGTGTCGCTGCGCGTTTGTTTTTCAAAAGAATCGATATAGCTTACGAACGAACGGCAAGCTGTTGCGCGTATAGTAAAATACCGCCATTTTTTGGCGGTATCAGTTGGCGACGGTAATTATTTATCTTCCTTTTCGCACTTTTGGTTTGCTACTCCGCAGCTTGTTTTGCAAGCGGATTGACAGGAAGTCTGACATTCTCCGCATCCGCCGTTTTTGGCGCTTTCGCAAAGATTACGCGTTTCAAGAGTTTGTATTCTTTTCATTCGAGTTTCCTCCAAATTATCTTATTAAGTTGTTATCAGTATACCATCATTTATATCGGTTGTCAACAAAAGTTTATTCTATATTCCATTAGAAAATTGCTTGTAACGTTGCGCTCGTTTATTTGTTCGTTTTGGAAACGCGCGACACAGCGCCAAAGTTAAAAATATGTTCCAAATTTTATGTTTTATAATTTACTGTCGTTTGTAGCGAAATCTCAAAAATGCGCAACTAAATTACAGACTAAATAAGCGCTGTACTATAAATAAAAAATAACGTAAGCAGAACAAAGTTCAACTTACGTCGTCGTTGGTGCACCAACGACGATAAAGGTTGAACCTTTAAGTCGGAAATAGCCTTGTCAT
>JAMPAB010000056.1 GCA_023667435.1 Corallococcus sp.
CAAATTTCATAAAAAGTTCTCCTACGTAAAAATGTATGCCGTTTGCTTTCAATCCTTGCTTTAAGCGGTAAAATTTTTCAAAAATTGTAAAAAAATGTTCTGAAAGTTAAGATATATACTTTATTTTTTTCGTAAAATATTGTATTATATATATCAGTGAAATGTTTCACAGTGTTTAACAAGCTTTTAAAGAGCATTTTTTTGTCGGATCTCGAGGAAAATTTCGCTATTAAGAAACCGATTATAACCTAGTTTTAAAGGAATTGAAGCTATGTGGGAGTTTATAAAAAATTTCTTTACTACGACTGATGCCGTTGCGATTGTGGGACGGATAGGACTGGTGATTTTTATTTCGCTGGTCTTTTACGTGCTGTTCTATTATTCTAAAAAGTGCAATATGCAAACGTTGACGATTTTGGCGGTGGTAACCGTGTTGATCGTCTTCGCGTTGTCTTTTGCTCTGCCGCAGAAGGTTGCAGTAATAGTGGCTTTATTCGCTACGGCTATAATATGCGCTACGGGTCTTGTACTGTTCTCGCAGGACTTTCACCGCGATTTGTTCCGTATGTCCCTTAAACGCTCTTTTGTGGAAAATCTCGACGACGATTACGGCAGAGACGATCTCAACCGTTCCGTTTCGGAAATCGTCAAAGCCTGTTTGCGTCTCAGTAAGACGGATACGGGCGCGTTGATAATAGTCGCAAACGATTTGTCCGATACGATTCTCGACAGCGGAACGAAAGTAAACGCGGAAATTTCGGCGGAGTTGTTGGAGACGCTGTTCTTTCCCAAAACTCCGTTGCACGACGGCGCGGTAGTTATTACCGACAACAAAGTGGTGTCGGCAGGTTGCTATTTGCCTCTTACGCAAGCGCACAATCTTCCCCGCGAATTCGGCACGCGTCACCGCGCGGCGATAGGCGTATCGGAAGCGTTTCCCGATCTTACGGCTATTGTCGTAAGCGAAGAAACGGGTATTATATCTGCAGTGCGCGACGGCAAAGTTAAACGTTATCTGGATGCAGATCAGTTAAAAGCTATATTGGAAGTGGCGATGAACTTATCCGACAGAGGCGCCGAAGTAAGTATTTGGGGGTTGACAAACGATGAAGAAATCTGATAATAAACGTTCGTTCGGCGTAAAATTCAAACATTTTATGTCTCACTATTTCGGACTGTTGCTGCTTGCCGTCGTCTGCGCGGTACTTTTGACGCTTACGATTTGTTACGGCATCGCTTAATTTCCATAACTCTAAAACTACGGGGCATTTTTGCTCCGTTTTTTATTGCGGATTTTTTAAGAGTTGTTTTTTGCAAGTCGTTTTGTACGCCCTCATCATACTGCGGTCGTTTCCGTCGTAATATATAGTTATGATTACCGCAAAATTCGGAGGAACGGCGGTTACGCCGCGCAACCTCGCGTATATAAAAAACTGTCTGACGCCTTTTCACAAATGCGTCGTGGTGTCCGCCGTCGGCAAAGAATATCCGTCCGACGAAAAGACTACCGATTTGTTGGCGCGTTACTACGTCGAAGAAGACGAGAAGGCGTGGAGCGCCGTCGAAGATAAGTACCGACGGCTTGTTCTCGTCAATGCGGTTAATACCGACGTAGACAAAATCCTTTACGACGCAAAACGCCGCGCGCGTAAATTCTCGTTGCAGTATTGTATGTCGCTCGGGGAAGAAATATCGGCAAAAATAACGGCGGAGTTCCTCGATGCCGCGTACGTGGAAGCGGAGCAAACGGTGCGTTTCAACAGCAGAGGTTTGTCTTTTAAAGAAACGGTCAAATCCTTAAAAAGCGCGTTTAAGGGCGTAGATTTGGCTGTAACGGGAGGTTATTACGGAGGATATGAGTTGTCGCGGCGTACTTTTCCGCGCGGAGGAAGCGATATTACGGGCGCGCTGTGCGCCGTCGCGTGCGAAAGTTCGCTTTACGAAAATTGGACCGACGTAAACGGCGTATGCGTTGCGGACCCCGTCAAAGTGAGCGGCGCGGCGACCATTCCCGCGCTCAGTTTCTACGAGATGCGCAGGCTTTCCGAATGCGGAGCGGAAGTGCTTCATCCCCACGCGATAGCTCCCGTCGAGCAAGCAGGCATACCTATAAAAATAGGCAAGTATTTTAATCCCGACGGACCGTCGACCGTTGTTTCCAACTGTCGGTCGCGCAATGAAATTTTGTCGCTTACCGAAAAGAAAGAGGCAAATTATACGGTTACGACGTTGCTTCACGGTATGCCGTTGCACAAGGTAACGCGTATTATTTCGGAGTTTTTGCGGGATAACGTTTATAACTTCGACTGCTTCGGCAAGTTTTTGACGGCGGAAAAAACGCGCGTTTTTTCTGCGGATATCGACGGTTTTAAAGCGCAGATCGTCACCGACGTTTCCGTCATTCGCGCGCTGTATAATTATTTAAAATCGTCAAACGCTTTGGGTTGACTATTTTGCCGAAATTAGTTAAAATATAACGTATAAAAAAGAAAAATTGCAGCGAGATACCGTTTTGCAAAACGGTATCGTACGGCGGTTAAGAGGTAATAAGGAATGAAAATTCTGGTAATAGGCGGCGGTATGTCGGGGTTGACGTACGCGACAGTCGCCTGCAAAAACGGTCACGACGTAACCGTTGCGGAGCGTAACGCGCGCGTGGGTAAAAAGATAGCGGCGAGCGGCAACGGCAAGTGCAATATAGGCAACGCAAACGTTTCCCCTAAGTGTTTCAACAAAAGCGGAATCGTATCGAGGGTGCTTAATGCAGTGAGCGTCGAAGAATATACCGAATTTTTGAAGAGCTGCGGTATTTATACTTTTGCCGACGAGCGCGGAAGAATGTACCCTTTATCGGAAAGCGCGTCGAACGCGGTGGACTGTCTGAGAAATCAGCTCGGCAAATACGGCGCGAAGATTATGACCGATTCGGAGGTTACGGGGTGCGTCAAGACTGCGGAAGGTTACGAGGCGCGCATAAACAGATCCAAGTACGTCTTCGACAAAGTGGTTTTGGCGTGCGGAAGTCGCAGTCAAGCGCTCGAAACAAACGCGTTCGGTATTGTCAAACAGGAATATTTTACTCCTCTATACCCGTCGCTTACTCCCGTCAAAGTGGATAATATGGACGGAACGTTAAACGGTCTGCGCGTAAAGGCAGACGTAACCTTATACGACGGCGCTATCGTTTTGGGCAAAGAAAGCGGCGAGGTGCAGTTTAAGGATTACGGTCTGTCGGGTATTTGTATTTTCGATTTGTCGGCAATAATTGCCCGCCGCAACGTGTTAAGGAAAGACGGGAATTACTTTTTCAGTCTGGATTTGGTTCCTAAAATTTCTCAATTCGATTTGGGCGAAATACTGTATCACCGCGTCAAATGCGGCGAAGAACGCAACAAGCTTTTTTACGGAATTCTGCACAACAAAATAGGCGAATACGTATTGAAAAGGTGTAAAGGCTCGGATAACGTCGGCGACTTTGCGTATTGCGCAAAGAACCTGCGTTTCGATTTTTCCAAACTGTTGGATTATTCTATGAGTCAGGTAACCGCAGGCGGTATCGACGAAAGGTACGTTGATTCCGAAACTCTTACGCTTCCCAACGGCATAGTTGCGCTCGGCGAAGTTCTTAACGTAGACGGCGTATGCGGAGGCAACAACCTGTATTTCGCCGCCGCGTCCGCGTTGTACGTATTCACGGCGGACGAACGCAAAACCGCGTATTCCAAACAGTAACGGGAAGTATCGGCAATGTCGCTATATCTTACGAAAGCTGTCAATATTCCGCTTTGCGCCGACGAACAAACGGTGCGAAGCAAGCTGTGTAAGCTGTTGAAAATCAAAGATAGCAGCTTGCGCGGATTTCGCTTGCATAAAAAAAGCGTAGACGCGCGCAATAAATCGGACGTGCATTTCGTTTGTTCGTACGAAGTGGAATGCGGCGCGAAACCCGCTAACGCCGAAGAGTACGTCCAACCGACCGACGTATTGAATTGCGCGCCGTCGTTGCGCGCTCAGCCGAAGTGCGTCGTTGTCGGAGCGGGACCTGCGGGTTTGTTTTGCGCAAGATATCTTGCGGAATGCGGCGCGGACGTCACGGTGATAGAGCGCGGTTCCGACGTTGAAAAGCGTAAAAAAATTGTCGGAGATTTTTTTAACGGAGGAGAATTCAGCGAAACTACTAACGTCCAGTTCGGTTTGGGCGGCGCGGGAGCTTTCTCCGACGGAAAACTGACTACTGGCATTTCTTCGCCGCTTGTTTTTACCGTTTTCGACGAATTGGTGAAAAACGGCGCCCCAAAGGATATTTTAACGGACGCGCTTCCTCACGTAGGTACGGACAGGCTTGTAAACGTCGTCGCAAGTATGCGCGACGGAATATCGAACAAGGGCGGTAAATTCTTGTTCGAAACGAAAGCCGTAGATTTGCTTGTCCGCGACGGTAACGTTGTAGGCGTTAAAACGGAGCATAACGGCAACGTATCGGACGTTTACGCCGACTGTGTTGTTCTTGCCTGCGGACACAGCGCGCGCGATACGTTCTTTATGTTGGATAAAAACGGCGCGAAAATGGAATTCAAACCGTTTGCGGCGGGCGTAAGAGTAGAGCATACGCGCGAGTTTATCAACAGGGCGCAGTACGGCGAACTGTTTGCTACTCACCGCGATTTGAGCTCGGCAAGTTACAAGCTTGTTAACAAATGCGCCGACGGCAGAGGCTGTTACAGCTTTTGTATGTGTCCCGGCGGCATTGTGGTAGTGGCAAATTCCGAAAAAAACTCCGTCGTTGTAAACGGTATGAGCAATTACGACAGACTTGCGCCTAATTCCAACAGCGCTTTGGTCGTTACCGTGTCGCAAGACGACGTCGCTTCCTACGGTTACGGAAGGGATAAATTTGCAGGTATACGCTTTCAGGAAGATTTGGAACGCAAAGCTTACAATCTCGGCGGCGGCAGTTACGTCGCTCCCTGTCAAAACGTCGCCGACTTTGTTGCAAACAATATTTCAAAACGTTTCGACGTTGCTTCGAGCTATCCGCGCGGCGTCAAATCGGCGAATCTGCGCGAACTTTTACCGCGAATAATCGCCGACGATATTGCGGAGTCTCTTGTCGCGTTCGACAGAAAAATCAAAGGATTTAAAAGCTGCGGAATACTTGTGGGAGTGGAAACGAGAACGTCGTCGCCAGTAAGGATATTGCGCGGAGAAAATTATATGAGTAATCTCGAAAACTTATATACGATCGGCGAAGGCGCGGGGTACTCGGGAGGAATAGTGTCGTCTGCTGTGGACGGACTTAAAGCAGCTATGAAAATCGCCGAACGGTTTTCGCAATGATTTGCGCCGCGCGCACGTTTAGACAAACGACAACGTGCAGTCAATTTTGCGGCTATGCGCCGTCGAAGATCAGCAAAATAATTAAAGTAAAACGCGTACCGTAATTAAATACGGCGCGCGTTTTGTGTTGTCTGTATTGTCGGTATAAATTGCTTGCGCGGCAATCGGTCGGATAATTATTGCAAAGCGCTTAGCAAGTTGTCGATGAAGTCTTTCAGCGGAAGTTCTTTCCAACGTCCAGCGCAGTCGGCGGAGTGGGAGTTGAATTTTTCGTAATATCCTCTTGCCGATTTATCTGTTGTACTCGATTGCGCTATATACGTTAAGTAGTCCGCCATATTGCAATGGTAATCTTTGCTTATAGAATGCGATACGCCTGCTATTGTTACTGTTGTGCTTGCTTCAAACGATAGGTCGTTATCTTGACAGAACAGGATATTCAGCTTGTATTTATCCTCATCTTGTAGTTCCATCATGCCGCTGTCTATCAGGTCGCCTACGGTTAGAGACGTTGCGATATTAGCAAGCGAGTTTCCTCCCGCCATGCCGCCTATGGTCATATTGGCGACCTTTCCGTTAAGTCCTTTAACTTCCTTCTGCCTGTCGGAATCTTTGTACCAGAGGTAGTCGTAGCAGTTGTCGGAGTGCGTATGTTCTTTGCCGCACGACGGAGCGGCGGAAATCGGTTCTTCGCCTCTCGTATATCCGAATGCTACGCCCAGTTTTATATCGTTTATCGACGAACCGAGTTCGTCCAGTTTTACGTCCCGAATGGCTTCGAGGAGCTTATTGTCGCCGTAATCGATTCCGAGCTTGCGTATCGTGAGGTTTTTCGTTGCGTCGGAAATGCCCGAACCGTTGACTTTGTAATTTGCAAATGCGGCGGTTATTCCCGTAGGATGAGTATCGTAACCGTCGTTGACGTACCAAACGTATTTGAAGCAGTCTACGGTATGATCGCCGTCTTTGTGCGAGGAGTCGTCGCAGTCGCGTTTTGCCTCGTACCATTCGCCGTCGTTTTCCTGCTTTGCATACTTGCCGTTGACGTGCATTACGATGATTTTTACGTCGGAATCCGCGTGCGTTACAAGAGGTTTGTAATTGTCGGTATCGGTTATTTGTTTTCTCAGATAACCCATTGCCGTGCCGATATATATATCGTTTAAAACCGCCGAAAGGTTGCCTATTTCGGTATCTTCGAATTCTTTGAGCATATCGGGTATATTGTCTCCGAGTACGTCCTTTAACGTAAACGTCTTAAGCGTTTCGTCTATTTTGTTCAGTTCGGAAATTTTTATGTCGGACATTTTGGCAAACATTCCGCTTGCTTTATTGCCGTTCTTATCGTACCAAACGTAACACTCGTCTGCGTGTTCGTGATTTAATCCGCAGTCGGGCGTTCTTTCGTATTCGAGGAATACGCCGATATACATATTTTGTATCGCGTCGTTCAGTCCGCTTATAGGCGTATCGGCTATCGACTGCAACATAGAAGGAACGTTGTTTCCCAATACGTCTTTTATCGTGAACGTTTGAATCGTGTCGCCCAGCGAATTCAATTCGTTTACCTTTTTGTCGGCAAGTTTTCCCAACACTCCGTCGGCGGTTACCGAGCTGTCAGTGTACCACGCGTAAGAATAGCAGTCGCGGTTGAGGGGGGATTCTCCGTGTTCGCCGTTTGAGCAGACGAATTTCCCTTCGTACCAGTTTTTGCCGTCTTCCGACAGGTAAATTTCGCCGCCGATTTTTGCAAGATAACCTGTCGTTTTGCCGTCTTTTGTAAATGTCGTTATATCCGACGGATTTACTTCGATTTCGGCAAGTTTCCTTTGGTAGTTTAGGAAGTCGCCCAGATACATATTAGTTATTGCGTTTTGCAGATTGCCGATAGGTTCGTCTTTTATCGAGCCGAGAATGTCGGGAACGTCGCCTAATACGTCCGACAACGTAAACGTTTTAAGCTTTTCGTCTATTTTATTCAGTTCGGAAATTTTTATGTCGGACATTTTGGCGAACATTCCGCTTGCTTTGTTGCCGTTTTTGTCGTACCAGACGTAACAATCGTCTGCGTGTTCGTGATTTAATCCGCAGTCGGGCGTTCTTTCGTATTCGAGTAATTCGCCGATATACATATTCTGTATCGCGTCGTTCAGACCGCTCAAAGGAGTGTCCGCCACAGACTGCAATATATCGGGAATAGCGTTGCCCAGTACGTCTCTTATCGTCAACGTCTGTATCACGCCGTTAAGCGAATTTAGTTCGCTTACTTTTTTGTCTGCGAGCTTGCCGGTAACTCCGTCGGCAATTTTTGTAAGCGCTTCGTCCTCGTACCACTCATAGGAGTAGCAGTCGCGGTTGTGCGCAAACTCGTCGTGTTCGTCGTTTGCGCAGACGAATTTTCCTTCGTACCAGGTTTTGCCGTTATCCGACAGGTAAATTTCGCCGCCGATTTTTGTAAGGTAGCCCGTAGTTTTGCCGTCTTTTGTAAAAG
This sequence comes from Corallococcus sp., assembly GCA_023667435.1. Taxonomy (GTDB): domain Bacteria; phylum Bacillota; class Clostridia; order Christensenellales; family CAG-314; genus Fimimonas. Next base: position 7,829 of record JAMPAB010000056.1, read on the forward strand.
TTATTATATCCGCCGCGTTTATTTCGATTTCGACAAGTTTTCTTTGATAGTTAAGGAAGCTGCCCAAATACAAATTAGTTATGGCGTTTTGAAGGTTGCCGATGGTTTCGTCCTTTATTCCGTTTAGCATATCGGGAATATTAGTCAGGACATCCGAAAGCGTCAGTTTGTTTATAATAGAGCTGATATTTTTTATGTTGCCGATAGTGTAGTTGGCGATAACTTCCGTAACGCCTGTGGCATAATCGCCGTAATCGCTGCCGCTTAGATACCAAATAAATCCGTAGCAGTCGGGCGAGTCGTGCAAGCAGCCGTCGCTGTTGCAGGTCAATTTGCCGTCGTACCATTCTGCGCCGTCGGCGGACAATGCGATTTTTTCGCCCGTTTGCGCCACGTAATACGTCATACCGTCCGAAGAGTACGTCTTTATAAGTTCGTCATTGGGTTGGGCTAAGCGTTTGCGCACGTAACC
>JAMPAB010000057.1 GCA_023667435.1 Corallococcus sp.
GTAGAACTGTATATCCTTGCCGCGTTTCAAATATCTTTCGCGTACGGCTTGCGGATTTTGTCTTATAAGATTAACGTCAATCATAATTTCTATTATGACCTCCTTTCATTTTACAACTAAAGCGCGTACGCAGAACCTACGTAAACTTGCGCATCCGTCACCGCATATTTTAGCACAACTCGTTGACATTTGCAATAATTTGCATACTGTTTTGCGTTGGCATGTGCGAGGGGCAACGTTTAATCTTGCAAAAGAAGTGTGGACGGATCGACACTGCAATATATTTCAAAAGGTCGCTGACAAAGCGACCTTTTGTTGTATACACTATGTTAAAATTGTAATTGTGAAGTAGCGGCGGCATCACCTACGCGGAGTTTCGCTGTCGATTATCCCCAGCAAGTAATCTGCGGTAATGCCGAACGCCAACGCCATTTTGGAAAATTACAGCGATATACTGCTGGAAAAAGAATTGCAAAACGCAAAGTCGATAAAAGAAAGTTTAGAATGCGACCGATAGTCGCGTTCTTTCTTTTTGCGTCACAATGTGTTTTCCGCTTGTCTGAGTCGTTCTTTTGTGCTAAAATAACTTTAAAGGTTTTATGACGCAACGCGCCGTTTAATTGCGTTGCTTTATTCCTAACGAATAACAATAAGGGTGCAAATATGTTAGAACTTAAAGTTTACAACACGTTATCGCGCAAGAAGGAAATTTTTAAACCTATTAAGGAAGGGCAAGTAGGAATGTATTCCTGCGGACCGACGGTTTACAAGCCCGCGCATATAGGCAATTTGCGCGCGTACGTCTTTATGGACGAACTGAGACGTATTTTGGAATATTGCGGTTACAAAGTAAAGTCCGTAATGAATATAACGGACGTGGGACACCTCGTTTCCGACGCCGACGACGGCGAGGATAAAATGAGCAAGTCTGCAAAGGCTGCGGGGCGCGATCCTCTCGAAATCGCGGCGGAAATAACGGATCGGTTTATGGCGGATATCGATTCGCTCAATATCAAACGTCCTACGGTATGTCCTAAAGCTACCGACAATATTCCCGAAATGATAGAAGTCGTCAAAGCGCTGTTAGATAAGGGATACGCTTATCAGACGGAAGACGGAATTTACTTTTCTGTGGAGAAATTTGCCGGTTACGGTAAACTTTCGGGAGTTAAGTTGGAAGATCAGCGTCACGGCGCGCGCGTGGAAGTGAACGGTTTCAAACGTTATCCGATCGATTTTGCGTTGTGGAAAAAAGCCGCTCCGAATCATCTGCAGCAGTGGGACAGTCCGTGGGGCAAGGGTTTTCCCGGTTGGCATATCGAGTGCACCGCAATGAGTAAAAAATATCTGGGCGAAACGTTCGATATTCATACCGGCGGCGTAGACCATATACCTATTCATCACGAAAACGAAATAGCGCAGGCGGAATGTTGGCTCGGTCACAAAGCGGTTAACTACTGGATGCACAACGAATTTATGCTTATCGACGGCGGCAAGATGAGTAAATCTCTCAATAACGACTACACGGTTGCCGACGTTGCCGCGCGCGGATATACTCCGTTGGAACTGCGTTATTTGTATCTCAACGTGCAGTACCGTCAAAAGCTAAACTTTACCTGGAATATTATGGAGTCGTCAAAAGCGGCGTACGGTAAGTTGTGTTCGCTGTTACTTGCTCACAAAAACGGCGACGCCGTTACAAACGAGAGTACGTTGAACGAATATAAAGCTAAATTCGAGGAAGCTATTTGCGACGATTTAAACGTGCCGCTTGCGCTCGGCGTATTGTGGACGATGTTAAAATTGCCTAAGTCGAAAGACGTGTATAATCTGGCATTGCAGTTCGATAAAGTTTTCGCTCTCGGTTTTGCCGATATAAAGGAAGAACGGCAACCCGAACAGGAAATTCCCGAAGACGTCAAGTCGATGGCGGAACTGCGCTTAGAAGCGCGCAAGCAGAAGAATTGGGCGGAAAGCGACAGACTGCGCGACGTTATTGCCTATATGGGATACGATATAAAAGATACTAAGGACGGTTACGAGTTGTCCGTCAGAGTCAAGTGATTGCGTTGCGTACGTATAAGGGCGTACCGTCGCCGTATCGATTGTCAACGCCGTACGTTATCATAAAAGCAGTCGGACGAAGCGGCCGCTTTTAGCTGCAAAACGGCAGACGGTAAAATACGGTCGTTTACCGCTCGGTTCGTTGGCAATATAATATTTCTCGTGTATTTTCGTATCGGTCATTAAATATCCTCTTTGCGCATACGCTGTGTAAAGGGGATTTTTCTATGGCGGAAAAGGTTGAAAAACAACGGCATTATCTGTGCTGCGACAACGGCGTTCTTACGATAAAAGGCGTTACAAAAGCGTTGGAAATTACCGAAAGGGAGGCGCAGTTTAAGCTTGCTTACGACACTGTGATAATTAAAGGCGTTGCTTTAAACGTTACGCGTTTGGATAAGGAACAGGGAGTTGTAGTAATGGAATACGCAAGTTTGACTTCCGTCGCGTTCCGACAAAACGGAATGAGCATCAAAGGACTGTTCCGCTGATGTTGGGAGAAGGAATTCAACAGCTTTGCGTGTTTGCCGTGTTTTTTGCGTTGGGGTTGTTTCTGACGTGTATATACGTGTTCGCTTTGGGAATATTTAAGGGCAGACTTTCGGGGATAGTTTTCGACGCGGTTTTCTTCGGAACCGCTTTGTATGCCGTTTGGGCGGTAAATCTTGCCGTAAACAACGGAGAATTCCGCGTCTTTATTTTAGCGGGACTGGCACTCGGAGCGGTTATATCGCTTTTCACTTGTAAAACTTTGCTTGACAAGGTTTCCTTCGCGTTGTATAATTTGTTCACCGTTTATTTGGAGGACAAGTCGAATGGGTCGGATATTTTACAGCAAAAAGACGTCGATACTGTTTGTGGTAGCAATGTTGATACTGTTGCTGCTGATATGTATGTTACTGATAACTCTTACTCAAATGGCATCGATGAACAACAAGGTGGAATATTTCGAAAAGCTTATAGACGAGTCAAAGGCAAACGGTCAGGCAACGCAGGAACTGCTCGATTACATGCAAACAAACGATTACGTTAGAGAGTGGGCGGAGCGGTATAATATGATTTCTTCCGACGATCAACGTTGGATAGAGGAAAATTTAAACGGCAACAATTAAATGCGGCTCTCGCTTTTTCTGCGGGAGTTTTTTGTTAGAGCAATTGCGTATACTAAGTAAGTGTTTGCGCGGTATTCCGTCGTGTTGCGGCGCAGGCAGTAAATCTACGGTAACGGTAGGGAGAAAATCGTGTCTGATAAAAAATCTAAACATAAGCATCCCCGTCTTGCAAGTAAGCCGCTGGTTGGGTTGGGAGTTGCGTTTTACGGTAAAAGATATTTTAAAAAACAAGTCAAACTTATTTCCGACGGAAGTTTGAAAAAACTTGAACCGCCGTATATCATTGTTGCAAATCACAGCGGTTTTGCCGACGTGGGCGGTCTGATAACGCAAGCGTACCCCAACTGTATCAACTTCGTCATTTCCTTAACGCAAATAGTCAAATGGCCTAAAATGATAAAGTATATGGGAATTTTGCCTAAAAAACAGTTTTCCGTAGATACCACGCTTATTCGCGATATCAAGTACGTACTTTCGAAAAACCGTATCGTGGCGGTTTATCCCGAAGCGAAATTATCCGTTGTTGGAACGCCTAATATAATCAAACCTAATATCGCAAAGCTCGTAAAACTTTTAAAGGCGCCCCTTGTTACGGTATGCTTTAACGGAAGCTACCTGCACAAACCGCGCTGGGCAAAAAGCAAACGCCGCGTTCCCGTTACTATGGACGTCAAGTTGGCTGTTTCGCAGGACGAAATTTCCTCTATAACCGTTGACGAAATTCACCGTCGAATAATTGACAACCTTACTTACGACGATTACGCCTATCAGCTTGCAAACGGTATCGAGATAGACGTCCCCGATTTGGTGGAAGGACTGGAAGGCGTCCTGTACAAATGTCCGACTTGCAATACGGAATTTGCCATGAGCGGACGGGGACATACTCTCACTTGTACCAAATGCGGCGCGCAGGTTACGCAGGATAAGCTGGGCAGACTCGAAGGGTGCTGTTTCGACAAAGTGACCGATTGGTATTTGTGGCAGACGGAATGCGCGCGCAACGAAGTGGCGCAATCGGATTATTGCTATTCGGGCAATTTTCGGGCGGAAAAGCTTGTCGGAAGCAATTACGTCGATATAGGTGAAGCAGTCATTACTCACAATGCCGAAGGCATAACCGCTACGTTAAACAGCGAAACCTTGCATTATAAAGCGGGCGCGTTTTATACTTTTTCGTTCAACAACGATTACGTGTATTTGCCGACGGCGGAAGCGGTATACCGCTTTAAGCAACTGGAAAATCTCGGATGTACCACAAAGTTGAATTTAGCTGTGGAGCAACAAACAATACTGCTTGAAAATAAATAGATTGCGCAATGCGCCGATTGCAAAGGGTTTAGTCTTGACGCCTTTGTCCGCAGACGTACGCCGTCTAAGCGCGCAAGTACGTATTTATTCGTTCGACGTTTGAAATAATTCTACAATCAAAAAGAAGTACCGCGATATAAGGTGCTTCTTTGTTTTACCCATACATTCGAACGCTGTACGGCTCGTATTGACGGCAAGGCACGACGCCGTCGCCGTCTTAAATGAAAAATGCGTACCTCAGACTTGTAAGGTACGCATCGTAATCAGTTGTCGCTGTTTTCTGCGTCGATTATATCCGTATCGTCATCTTCGTCCGCTTCGTTGCAAGCCTTACAGCTGTCGCAACCGTACGACGGGGTGATTCCCAACTCGCCCAGCGTATATTCGCGCAGTTCCGTTGTATCGTCGGCAGACGCGATGCGGCAAACAACCGTTTGACGCAGCATATCTACGCTTACTACCGTACCGTTTCCGTTAGGCGTTGCAATTTGTTGATTAACCTTAGGCATAAATTTAAGCGTTTCTGCGTAATATTCGTCTTCATACGTTAAGCAGCACATAAGCCTGCCGCACAGTCCCGAAATTTTGGTAGGGTTAAGAGACAGTCCCTGATGCTTCGCCATCTTTATCGATACGCGCGCAAAGTCGGCAAGGAAATCGTTGCAGCAGCATATGCGTCCGCAGGGACCGAGTCCTCCTTTCATTTTGCATTCGTCGCGTATACCTATTTGTCTAAGCTCTATGCGGGTATGAAAACTCGACGCCAAATCTTTTACCAAATTGCGAAAATCTATTCTGTTGTCCGACGTGAAATAGAATATCGCTTTACTGCCGTCGAACGCGAATTCCGCGTCTACGATTTTCATATTCAAATCGCGTTTTGCGGCATATTCTTGCGCTTGACGAATCGCGGGGAGGCGTTTGCTGACAAGGTCGGCGTGAACCTGCGCGTCCTTTTCGGTGGCTTTGCGTACAATCGGTTTCAATTCGCCTTTTACGTTCGCTTCGTCCACGTCGGTGTTGGAAATCGCAACGGTGGTGTACTCCAAACCGCGCGCAGTTTCTACTATCGCGCCGTCGCCGACGTTGAACTCGATGTTTTTCGGGTCGAAGAAATACGTCTTTCCCCTTTCTTTAAATTTAATTCCTATAATTTTAGGCATTTCATTCTCCGTTTTCGATTTTTGAGATTTATACTTACTCTCGGCATAAGTATCTTAGCTGTAATATTTCGTTTAAAAGCACGTCAACCGTTATCGAAACGTTTGCGCCGTTGTCCAGTTGACGTTTCGCCTCGTTTAGACGTTCGATGCACGCCGTTGCGGCGGATAGGGTGTAGTTTGAGCAAATTTTGTCAATATTATCGGTAAACGACGGCAACATACAAAGCTTCGGTTGCAATCGGTAAGTTATGCTTTCGGCAAGCAGCAACGCGTAGAAACCCAAAAAGTCTGTAACGTAATCTCTGTTTGCAATTATTTCCGAAGCGAATTTCAAAGCGTTTTTCGTAGAAGTCATATTGCTTGCCGTATCGACGGCGGTTTCGTACGCTCTGAAAATCTGCGGAGTTGCAAGCAGTCTCTCGCCCGAATACACGCTTCCTCCGCTCATTGCAGCAGCCATTTCGCAGGAACGTTCGTCGAACCCCTTCGCTCGCAATGCCTGTTTGACTTCCGCTACGCTGAATTTGCTTTGTCTGAGTATCTGACAGCGCGACCGTACCGTCGGCAGCAGACCTTCCGCATCGCTTACCCCTATAAAAATATATATTCCGTCGGGAGGTTCTTCCAGTGTTTTAAGCAGTTTGTTCTGCCATATTTCCGAGCCTATCCCCGTAACGGAATTGCTTGCGTTAATAAGAAAAACTCTGCGCTCGCCGTTGTCTATCGGACGTTTTGCGCTTTCTTCTACCAAATAGGCAACGTCGGCAATGGTTATTCTGTCTTTTTGCGCATCGCGCGGTAAAACCGCTACGTCCTGATGAATACCCTGTTTAACTTTGCCGCACGTATCGCAATTGTCATGTCCGTTATGTTCGCGGCACATTGCGACAAGCGCGCACTCTCTAAGCAGGTTCGGCAAATGCTGTTTTTCGCCTACTATTACGTAAGCGTGCGCAGCCTGTCCGTTTTTAAACGCCGAAGCAAGATATTCGCCGATGTTTTTGTCGAAGCTCACTTAAATACACCCCTTTTTATTAAGGCCTGTCTGAGTAGCGCTTGCGTTTGTTCCGCCGTTCCGCTTGCGTCGATAACCTCGAATTTTGAAGGATCGCGCTTAATAATCGCTTTGTAACCCTCGTAAACCTTCGTGTGGAAACCGAAATCTACCGCTTCCATACGGTCGTTTTGATCGGCGCCTCCTTTGCGTAAAAACGCTTGCTCGGGGGATAAATCCAAAAAGACCGTAAACTCGGGCATATAGTCGCCGACGGCGATTTCGTTGAGCGCGATTATATTGTCTAATCCCAGTCCACGTCCCAGCCCCTGATATACGTAAGAGGAGTGTACAAACCTGTCGCAGAAAACGACTTTACCTTCGGCAAGCGCGGGTTTTACAATGTCTTTTAAATGCTGTATGCGCGCCGAAGCGTAAAGAAACGCTTCGCACATATCGTCCATAGATTTATTGTTGGCATCCAAGATGATTTTGCGGATTTGTTCCGCGATATCGCTGCCGCCCGGTTCGCGCGTGAAAACAACGTCGTAACCCATTTGTTCGCAGTATTCTTTAAGTCGTCTTGTTTGATGCGTTTTGCCAACGCCGTCGCAACCCTCTATGGTGATAAAATTACGCATTTTTCTGCTCCTGACCTTTGCTTATGCCGTTTGCGGACATATCGTATAATATGATAACACAAAATAAATTAAATATCAAGTATTCGCTCGGGTGTTCCGTTTACTCTCGGTTTCCCTCGCTACGCTCAGTATGTCGCATCGGGTATTCGCTCAAAAAAGGCTTCACTTCGCCTAGCG
>JAMPAB010000058.1 GCA_023667435.1 Corallococcus sp.
GACATAAAAATGCACCTCCAAAAGTTTTGTCTAACTTTTGGGGTGCATTTCAAAATTGCAAAACTCCTTTTTAATCGTATTTATACGTTAATTATACTTTTCGCAATCTCCGTTGCCGACATTTGCGTTAAGTGATATTTTACCGTCGATATTGCATAATCCTCTTTCATATTGTGCGCGCCGTTTAAATTATCGCTATGCGCGTAATTATCTTAGGCGATTGGAAAGTTATCTTCCGTTTTTAGAAAGATTGAAATCGGATTTCAGTTGTTCCGACGACAGCTCCAAAGCTAAATTGTTGTATTGTATTCGGTATCTATGAAACGTAATGGGCGTTATGCAATACTCGTACATTATTTCGTCGTACGTACCGTAATTTTCATAATAAAGCGCGTGAAACACTTTTCCGTAAACGCCGCCCGTTTCAATGTCCTTAAGATTGTAGTATTCGAGCAGTTTATCTAACAAATTACGACATTCGGGAATTTCGTTGTTTATCTTCAACAAATCTATAAAGTCCATGCGTTTGTTCATAATCAACATAACCCTTTCGACTGTTTTCGTTTATTACATAATAAGTGCCGCTTGTCGAAAAAATATCGACAAAAAATTACGCTTTTTAATCTTTCAAAAAATGAAAGATTAAATTTATATACGGCGTGCTAAAATGAATAACGGCATCGAGAATAATTCAAACAGCTACGCGGACGAACAATAATTGCCGCACGATTAGCGCTTCGAAGAACGCATATGCTCTTGTGAAAAACAAATAATCGCCTATAATAATTCGACGACTGCCGCTTCTAAAACTCTTCAATTCGATTAATTGCGTTGTCGTATATCGCATATTACAACATTAAACGGAAAAACAAAGGGAATAACTTATGGATATCAACGAACTTGCTGAAACAATAATCGAATCGGATAACGCTTGCGCTCAATGCGCTTGCGTTACCGACGACGAATGTATGTCCGCCGACTGTCGAGATAAAATTCTGGAATATCTGAGAGGACAAAGCAATTAACCGTTCGCCACCCGAAACAACTCCGTCTTTTCGCGACGCGTTCGATTGCAAAGCAATCGGCAATTACAAACGGCATTGCATTACTGAAGTTTAGAAGTAATCGAGCATTGTCGATTATTGTTCTGCCTCCCTCGCTCCAGGCTTCTATATGGTCAACTTCTAATTCTTTATAATTTGTCACGTAACAACTCGCATCTGCACATTTTTGCGAACGCTTATAAAGAACACTTTTATCCGCATCGTTAAATAATCTTTTGCCGTCGCATTCAACATATATGTAGTCTCCAAATTTGGGGCCATTCAAAAAGGCGAAATGGATGTGGCTTTGCGCGATACGGAAACGTCTCGCGTGTCTGCATCTTACTCGACTTCGATTGCCGTAGGCGACAAATTTAATAATTTTCACGGAACCGTATGCTTCGGTTCCGTTTTTCTTTGCGGTATTCTCGGCCGTAAAGTTTCGAGCTTACGCCCGGAACAATGCGGTAATTTTGCGGGTTCGAACGCTTTATAGCTAAAGAGATTGAAATATTTTACGTTTTATGATATATTAGTTACACATTTAACAGCAGGAGCCTTTAAATGAGCAAGCAACCTTCTTATACGCTTAAAGACGTCAAGTCTTTGGGCAAGAACAAGAGCGACGCAAACTTGTCGTTGCTTATCGATTTATACAAACGTGAGGATCTGGACGTAGATATAAAACGGGAAGTGGTTTCCTCTATCGGGCGACAGACGAATCTCGATGCCGTATACCGATTTATTGACGAGTACGCTTTTAAAAAGTCCACGATAATGGAATACGTTTATCAAATGTTCAGAACATGTCTGTACAAGCAATCGACGGACTCTCGATTTGCGGAATTAAAACAACGTATACTGGATTATTATCAAAATGAAATTCTGTATAAAATGAACGAGTATTATGAATACAAACATACGGGCGGCAAGAGAAAAGTAAATAAAATCAATACTCCTATACTGTTGGTCGGAGATTGCGAGGACACCTTATTAAAACTGTCGGAAAATTCCGTTCAATTGGCTTTTACGTCACCTCCGTATTACAACGCGCGCGCATATTCCGACTATCACTCTTATAAAGATTATTTGGAAAAAATGAAACGGGTTTTCGTTCAATGCCACAGAGTTATAGAAGACGGCAGATTTTTAATAGTTAACGTCTCCCCCGTTATCACGAAAAGACCCGGCAGAGAATTCGAAAGCATCCGATATCCAATTCATTTCGATTTCCACAAAATTTTAGAAGAGGCGGGATTTTACTTCATCGACGAGATTATTTGGATAAAACCGGAACCGTGCGTCAAAAACCGCGTCGGCGGTTATCAGCAGACGAGAAAAGCGTTGAGTTACAAACCGAACTGCATAACCGAAAGCGTCCTGGTATACAGAAAAAAATGTCCGTTTTTACTAGACAAGAATATTGACGAATACGATAATTACGATAAATATCCCGACGAAAAAATAGATACGACGAATTGCTGGTATATCACGCCTAAAAGCGACAAAGAACACCCCGCCGTTTTCCCCGAAGAGCTATGCAGACGTATTTTAAAGTATTACTCCTTCGAAGGCGACGCCGTTCTTGACCCTTTTGCCGGATCGGGGACGTTCGGCAAAGTTGCGCATAAGATGAAACGGATTCCGATTATGTGCGAAACGGACGAACATTATATTAAATTAATAACAGAGGATAAAATCAAATATGACGTTCGAAAATGAGATAATTGAAAAAACCGTAGAAAAACTGATAAAAGGTCTCGATTACAGAGAAGAAGTCATCCGCTCTATCAATGCCGTATTTCTCGATTTCACCGTTGAATTTTTCAAGAAAATTGTGTCGGCAAAAATCAATTCGGAAGATATTAATCTCGATTGGTATAAAAAATATTTTATTACTTCGAATAATTTTTCCGCCGATGAAGCGGCGATATACGCAGGAATAAATAAAAAGACGATTACCAACATATACGGAACGGCGAATAAAGACGTCGTATTAAACGTCGCAAATGAAAATTTCGAATATTTAAGCGCTATAATCGGCGAACTTGAAAACGACGCTAATTCGGGGTTGGCTATTTCGATAAAAATATCATACAACAATATAACGGTTGACTTGTCTTTGTCGGAAAGTTTATTGGTAATCAATTGGAGTTCAATCGGCAAAAAGGTCGAAAAACCTTTAATAGATAAGCTTTGCTCCGTCGTCGGCGTTCCGTCTGAAAATATCGACAACAAAATTTTCAAAAAAGACAAAAGCAAAAACTTCGACAGAGAGGTCGATTACAAATTGATATCGAGAACAGGCAAAGTTTACAGAATCGAAGTAAAGCTTATGGGTAAGGGCAATTCGGAAAGCGCAGATGCAACGATAGCGAGAGATACGGATATTTTTGTGGCCGATACTCTCAGTGATCAAAATCGCAGACAATTAGAATCGAGAGGCATTAAATACCTATCGCTGAAAGGACAAACAGACTCTGTCGATAAGTTTAAACGGATTTTAAACGAACTCGATATTCCGTATGCAAAATGACTTGTTAAAAATCGGCACATTACATTATCTTATCCAAACTCGATACAACGCCGCGCGGCAGATATTGCGACGCGACAACGTTAAACTTCTCGACAGAACATCGTTTATTTGTTACGGCTGTTTTCAACGGCAAAACAGGCGCAGACTGCTTTCTAAGTTGGAATAAACAGCATCGTTTCTTCCTGTTTTTCAAAGATAACCGATGGTTAAACGCGTTTAGAACAGCTGCGCAATTTGCCGAAGAAGAGCTATCGCATTAAATAAATGACAGTCTTCTGAAACGCATAAAAACAAAAGCTACACCCAGAAAAAATCGGATATTTCTATAAATCAACCGACATGTCGTATAAACTTCGACAAACTTCTCTCGACGAATTCATTGTGTCACAAAATAAGGGGCTGCCGCAAGTAAAAAACTTGCGGCAGCCCCTTCATTTCTCGTAAGGTCGTTTTGCTCAAAAGAAAACACCCGTAATAAATATTTCTATCCCGATTGCAATCAGGATAACTCCTCCCAAAATTTCTGCGTTCTGCCCCAGTTTGTTTCCGAATTTCTTGCCTATATAAACCGATCCGAGCGACAGTACGAAGGTCACTGCCGCAATCACGCCGACGGACAGAAGCGCTTTCCACCAAATATTGCCCGCCATGTCCTCCGACCCGAGAGAGAAACCGCATGACAATGCGTCGATAGACGTAGCTACGGCTTGAACGAGCAATGCGGCAAAAACAAGCGGTTTGCCGATTGCGGCAGGAGTATGCCCGTCTTGCGATTCTGCATCGTTTTTCAATGTGGCGCGCTTGGTTTCGACTTTATGTTTTACGCCTTCATAAATCATCTTGCCGCCTATAATCAACAATAAAGCGAACGCTATGTACGGAATCCACAACGTAAACTTTTCAAATTTGTCGGCAACGAACATTACGCAAAGCCAACCTATCATAGGCATGAGCGCCTGAAAGAGAGCAAACGTAAAAGCAATCAATACCGCTTTTCCGCGTTTCATATCGGGTTCGTTTAACCCGTTTGTCATAGAAACGGCGCAAGCATCCATCGCCAGTCCCGCGCCGAGTAATATGCTAGTTAATATCAACTGCCACATAAATTAAAACGTCAACCCCAAAACCGTACGCAATATAAGCCATACAAGATAAACGGCGTAACAGCACAGCAACGCGATACCGTGCGCGCGACCGAGCTTTCCCCTAAGACCGAATACAAACAGCATTGCCGTAACCGCTAACATTACCAACGCGTCTACAATAATGTAAGCGCCTGTAACAAGCGGATTGACTGTAGCGGCGATTCCCATGACGAACAGCATATTGAACATATTGCTGCCTATCACGTTTCCCAAAGCAAGTTCGTTTTCGCCTTTCTTTGCTGCGATAACGCTTGTAACGAGCTCCGGCAAGGAAGTGCCCACAGCAACGATAGTTAATCCGACCAAATTTTCGGCAAGTTCTTTTTCCAACCCCATTGCCGTCGAACCTTTTAACGCCAAACCTTTTGCGCCGAACACCACAAACTGTCCGCCCAAAATTATTCCGATCGCCCCTACTATAACGAGTATGACGGCCTTCCACATAGGCATCACTGCTTTCGTTTCGTCTTCGCTTTCAACTTCCAATTGCTCGGGATGTCTTTTTGCCATCAGTACAATATACGTCATGTACGCTATCATTATCACTACCAGTATAATACCTTCCCAACGCGTTACCGCAAAATCTCCCGCAACGGAATTGAGCCCGAACAAACAGATAAATAAAACGGTAATTGCCGAAACTCCGAGCAGTATGGGCAATTCGCGCTTGCCGACGTTCTTTTTAACCGCTATCGGAGTAAAAATTACAGAGAAGCCCAAAACAAGCAAAATGTTACATATGTTAGAGCCGACGACGTTACCTATTGCTATATCGGCATTGCTTCCGTGTGACAAAGCCGTAATAGAGTCCGATACGGACACGGCGAGCTCCGGCAAAGAAGTGCCCATCGCTACTATCGTCAGTCCTATAATAAGCGGAGAAACCTTCAACCTTTTAGCTATCGAGCTTGACGAATCCACAAAAATATCGCAAAACTTAACTAAGCAAAATACGCCCAAAGCAAGTCCCGCGACGTACATCGCAATCTGAAGAGCGGGATGCCAGTTTTCCACTAACCGATTTAACAGTTCGACAATGTCTTTCATATAATTTTACCTTTGTTTGTTTTCTGTAACAGTCGAAAGAAAAGTTGCCGCCCTAAAAAAATACGAGCCTTACGCTAACAGCCGTTGTCAGCATAAGTCTCGTTCTTCAATGACTAACCTGGTCTACTCCATAATGTAGGCAAGCCAACTATTTTATATAGCGAACTACTCCCTTACGAATACTGTAATATGATAACATACTGCGAAGAAATTTTCAATATTTTTTGTTAAATTACAAGAAAGATTTTTTGAAAAAATTGACACAATTTAAATGTGTTGATATAATTAGCGCATAAGGACGCCGTTGAAATCTACGGCAAGGCGATTGATTGAAAAATCGGACAGTATTCAGCTGCGCGACGCGTAAAGCGAACGTCTGCTGTGCGGACTGCGTAGCCAAAGCGCGACGAAGGCTATGCCTGAGGAATGGTAGCGAACGCCGACCGCTAATTTCGTCGACACATATCTAAACAGCAGACACTTGATATACTATAGATTAATTTTACGGAGGCTTATTTCGTTGCTTTGCAACGAAGGTTGCGGCAATGCCGCAACAAGCGAAGCGGTCCTCAGCCGAGCGCAGCGAACGCCGACCGCTAATTTCGTCGACACATATCTAAACAGCAGACACTTGATATACTATAGATTAATTTTACGGAGGCTTATCGAAGCGGTCATAACGAGGCGGTCTTGAAATGCGATTGATTTCAATGGGTTTATTCCCCTAAATCTTTCTACAACGGATTTGTGTGCTTGCTTTGAAACCTGCTAAAACGCCCGATTTTCGGCTTGGAACAGCGTAATTTTAGCGGTAACGCGCAACCGCGTGAGCGGTTGACATTTTCTACAACGAAAGAGCGATTTTGTAGATTTCTACAAATTTTTCTACAAAATCATTTTTACCCGATTTTGCACTTAAAATTTAATATTTTTTATGGAAGCGTACCGAAGTGGCCATAACGGGGCAGTCTTGAAAACTGTTAGGGTGAAAGCCCACGGGGGTTCGAATCCCTCCGCTTCCGCCAACTACGGGCGAGCATAGGAAAATGCTTGCCCGTTTTACATTTCCAT
>JAMPAB010000059.1 GCA_023667435.1 Corallococcus sp.
ATAATCTGCAACGAGCCGCTAGGCGAAGTGAAGCCTTTTTTGAGCGAATACCCGACGCAACATACTGAGCGCAGCGAGGGAAACCGAGAACTATACCGTCTACAAATAAGTCTATTAACGTTCACCGCTTAACAATCCGAGCGAGGGGTGTCGAATTGTGCCCTGTTGGGAGTAAAGCGTAGCATAACGCCACATTTGCAGAGGGACGAAACCGAGAACTACTTCTCTACTAACTAATCCATTAAAGAGTATCCTTGTTCCAACAGGAGCGAGGGGTGTCGAATTGTGAACATTTGCAGATTGCGAAGCAATCGAAACCGAGAGCAATTCGACACCCCGAGCGACTAACGTTTCGACAAAATCTTTTCAACGTAATTCTCGATAGACTTCTGTACAATGTCGCGAGCCACGTCGCGATCGTACACTTCGGATACCGAAGTGGGCTTGTTTTCCAACTCTTTGTATACGCGGAAGAAATGCTGCATTTCGTCGAAAATATGCTTAGGAAGCTCGGAAATCGACTTATAGCCGTTATACGTAGGATCTGTAAAAGCTATAGCTATTATTTTTTCGTCGGTTGCGCCGTTGTCGTTCATCGTTATAACGCCGATAGGATAACACCTCACCAAAGACATGGGCGCGAGCGGTTCGCTGCTAAGCACCAACACGTCCATAGGATCTCCGTCGTCGGCAAGCGTACGGGGAATAAAACCGTAGTTGGCGGGATAGTGCGTCGACGTATACAGAATACGGTCCAACATAAGCAATCCCGTTTCCTTATCCAGCTCGTATTTCATTTTGCTGCCTTTGGTAATTTCTATTACCGCGTAAAAGTCGTCCGCGTTGATACGGTTACGGGAAATATCGTGCCAAATATTCATATTTAAATCTCCTTGATTTGTATTGGGTTGCCGCAAAACGTCTATTCGTACTTGAACTGTTTTGCAAACTGTATGAAGTTTTCCGAATCGGAATACAAACTTGTATTTTTGGACCAAATCAACACCACGTCCTGCATAATAGGCATATCGAGAGGAATACACGCCAAATCATTGTCGATTTCCGCAACCTGCCTGTACAGGAATGCGCCCGCATTGCCGTAGGACAGAAATTTTTTGATCGTGAACAGCTGCGACGAGTACAGCAGTATATTAGGCGTTACGCCCACTTCCGAAAAGGCGCGCTTGATAAAAATGTTCTGATAACTGTCCGCCTTAAACAGAATGATATGCTCGTCGGCAAGCTCTTTGAAAGAAACCGTTTGACGTTGCGCAAGCGGATGATCTTTGCTTACGCAAAATACCAATTCCGTAGACACGAGAGGAAGCACGTTGTACGCGTCGGACACTGCGTTATCCAAAATGGTAATGCCCAAATCCACAGAGTTGGCGTCCACAAGTTTACGCGCCTGCAAAGAACCCGTTTCCAGCATTTCCAGTTCTACTCCGGGATACAGCGCCTTGTAAGCGTTGAACATCTGAGGAAACAAAAACGTACTTATCATAGCGGGCACGGCAATTTTTACGTGATTGTGATTGTTGCCCATATCTTTCATCTGAGTGGCAAGCGCGTCTACCGATTGTAAAATGTAATTTACCTTATCCTGAAAATACGCGCCTTCAACCGTCAACTGCAAACGGTTGTGTCTGCGGTGAAACAGCTTGACGCCGAATTCGTCTTCCAATTCCTTGATACAGAAGGAAATCGTCGGCTGACTTACGAACAGCTCTTCCGCCGCTCGCGTAATGCTGCCGTATTGGCATACGGTCTGAAAATACCTCATTTGCAAAAGTTTCATTCTATGTAGTCCTTTTATATGAAATTTACCTTCCGTTCGCTGCAGAAGATATAAAAATTTATTTATGACAGTATAGCATTTTATTTATAATTAAGCAAGTTTTTCTATAACAAAATCTTTAATAAAAACAAATTTTAACTAAAAAAGCTATTTGCAAGGCATACTATGTTTGAAATAGTATATCAGAAAATGTGATTTTCGGCTAATGAACGGTCCGCTTTCATCAAGACGGCGCTTGCGACCGTAAGAACGACCGCCGCTTCTTCGCAGTAAAATTTTGTACGGCGTCGAAAAGGCGGAAACGTCCGTTTTAGAAGCAAGTCTTCTCTTACAGCGTAAGCAGCTCGCACAGTATAGAGTTTACAACGTACAGCTTAGAATCGGGAACGCGCGCAAAACCGTCGTTAACAGTCAAAAATCCGCGATCGGCAAGAGAACGCGCGCAAGGAAAAAACGCGAAGAAGTCGTTGCCGTAACGGTTACGGAACTCGCGCAAATCCACGCCCGACGAAAGTCTGAGACGAAGCATAACGTACTCGTTAGCTTGCTCGGACAGACTTACCGTATCGCCCGCATTTAAAATTTTCGACAGCGGCGCGAAAATATAATCTTCGACGGAGAAAGGATTGGCATAACGAACGTCGCCTACGAAACCGCTCGCCGCCGCTCCGAAAGCATAGTATCGCCCTTCGTCCCAGTAATTGACGTTGTGCCTGCACTCCCGCCCTGCTTTAGCGAAATTGGATATTTCGTAGCGAGCAAAACCGCGTTGAGAAAGCACGTTCGCCGCGTAGTCGTACATATCCGCCGTTTCGTCGTCGGAAAAAGCGTATTCCGTTAGGCACATATTGTAAATAGGCGAGTCCTCGTGAAGCTCGAGCGCATAAACGCTTACGTGCGTAAGCAAATTCGACGATGCAACGCAGTCTACGGAACGTTTGAAATCTTCGAACGTTTCGGGTAAGCCCGCTATCAAATCTGCGTTTATATTGTCGAAACCTTTTTTTCGAGCCTCCTCTGCCGCTTTTAAAAAGTCGCCGTAACGGTGCAAACGTCCGATGCGTTTCAACGTTGCGTCGTTAACCGACTGCAACCCGAAGCTGAGGCGATTGACGCAGTTGCGTTTGAGACAGTCAAGCAGCTTTCCGTTGACGCTTTCGGGGTTACATTCGACGGTAATTTCCGAAACGGCGGACAAATCGAAACTGTCCGCAAGGCAAGCAAACAGCCTGTCTAAATATTCAATATCCACCGATGAAGGCGTACCGCCGCCCAAATATACGGTGGATACGGCAACAGATTTATCCGAACGCGCTTCTATTTCCTCGAAAAGCTTACGAAAGTAAGCCTGCTGCAAGGAATAATCGCAGCACGACGAAAAAGCGCAGTATCCGCACCGCGCTTTGCAAAACGGTATATGAACGTAAATGCCGTAGTTATACATTTTCGCCGTCCTCGTCAAAACTCCGTTTTCGAATCAGTCGTCTATTTTCAAAATGGACATAAACGCCTCGCTGGGCACGGAAACGGATCCGACCTGGCGCATACGCTTTTTCCCTTCCTTCTGCTTTTCCAAAAGCTTCTTCTTGCGCGTTATATCGCCGCCGTAGCACTTTGCCAAAACGTCTTTACGCAGCGCTTTGATAGTCTCGCGAGCAATAATTTTGTTACCTATAGCGGCTTGAACGGGAATTTCGAACATCTGGCGGGGAATGGCTTCTTTAAGTTTTTCCGCCATCTGCCTGCCCCTTGCGTAAGCGCGTTCCTCGTTGACGATAATCGACAACGCGTCGCACACTTCGCCGTTAAGCATCATATCCATACGCACAAGACGCCCCGTCTTAAACCCTATCAACTCGTAATCCAAGCTAGCGTAACCGCGCGTACGCGATTTCAACGCGTCGAAGAAGTTGTAAATAATTTCGTTTAAAGGTATTTCGTAAGTCAGTTTGACGCGGCGCGCGTCTAAGTACGTCATATCGACAAACGTCCCCCTTTTGTCCTGACACAGCCCCATTACGTCGCCTACGTACTCGGGCGGAGAATACACCTCCGCGCGCACTATCGGTTCTTCGATATGCTCTATACTCGTTACGGGCGGTAATTTCGTAGGATTGTCTATATCGAGCACTTCGCCCTGAGTCGTGTATACTTTGTAAACTACGCTGGGCGCGGTAGTAACAAGGTCGAGATCGAATTCGCGTTCCAGTCGTTCCTGAATGATTTCCATATGAAGCAGTCCCAAAAAACCGCAGCGGAAACCGAAACCCAACGCAACCGACGTATCGGGTTCGTACGACAGCGACGCGTCGTTCAATTTCAACTTTTCGAGAGAATCTTTCAAATCGTTGTATTTGCTTCCGTCGGCGGGGAAAATTCCGCAGAACACCATCGGTTTGACCTCTTTGTAGCCCTTTAAAGGCTCCTTGCAGGGGTTTTGAGCGTCAGTCACGGTGTCGCCAACCTTCGTATCGGAAACCGTCTTGATGCTTGCGCAAATATATCCTACGTCGCCTGCCGACAGCTTATCTACCGCCTTCATTGCGGGAGCGAATATTCCTACTTCCGTAACGTCGAACGTTTTGCCCTTAGTTTCGAACATTTTGATTGTGTTGCCTGAGCGGACCTCGCCGTCGACTATTCGGGTAAAAATAATTACTCCTTTGTAGTTGTCGTACTGGCAATCGAAAATCAACGCCTTAAGAGGAGCGTCCGCGTTTCCTTGCGGCGGTGGAACAAGATCCGCAACCGCGTCCAAAACGTCTTTGATGTTTATGCCTTCCTTTGCCGAAACAAGCGGAGCCGAGCTTGCATCCAAACCGATAGCTTCTTCTATCTCCTTTTTTGCGCCCTCAACGTCTGCGGAAGGTAAATCTATTTTGTTGATAACGGGAATAATTTCGAGATCGTTTTCAAGCGCCAAATAACAGTTCGCCAATGTCTGCGCTTCTACGCCTTGCGACGCGTCCACCACCAACAGCGCCCCCTCGCAAGCGGCAAGGGAACGCGAGACCTCGTAATTGAAGTCTACGTGACCGGGCGTATCGATTAAATTGAATACGTATTCCATACCGTCTTTTTCGTAGGTCATACGCACGGGCGTAAGCTTGATGGTTATTCCGCGCTCGCGCTCGATATCCATGCTGTCGAGCATTTGCGCTTCCAAATCGCGCTTTGCGACTTGCCCCGTGTATTCCATTAGGCGGTCCGCAAGCGTGCTTTTGCCGTGATCGATATGCGCTATTATGCAAAAATTACGAACGTTAGATTGTTTTGTCATAGAAATTTACGCTTTTAAAAATTTTTATAAATCAATTATAGCATCGAATGATACTCTGTTTTTCGAAATACTTTAATTACTCGCATTCGATGGATATTTCGGTGCGTTGCCAACTTTTTATTGTTAATTAAATTATATAACAACGGGAGCGTTTTGTCCAGAATTTAAAGAAATATGATAAGGTCGATACCCCGCTTCCGTTTACGTATATAAAATATCCCAAACGTTTTACGACAAACGACGCAGACGTTATTCCGCGTCGTTTAATTACAGTCTTTTCGCGTCGTTTCTCTCGGTTTATTTTTGAAATACCCGAACAAAAATTTACTCGCGCAAAGAGTTTGCGTATTCCTGCAAAATATCCGTTACTACCTGCTCGTTTTTGTAAAAGTATCCGTCCGCTTCGTCGCATATCTTTTCCGCGTCGGCGTCCGAAACGTACGCCGAGTACGCTTTGTCGAATTCCGCAAAAAACTCCGTCGGAAGCAGCCGTTTAAGAGATGCGGCATATTGTTCGAGATATTGTTCCTTATTGTCGAAGAAACAATAATGACCGCCGCCGTTAACGCCTGCGTGGTAATCGCAAAGGACGAAATAATCGGCGTCCAACGCGCCGTCCGCATACTTCTGCCATAGCAGATTCCACTTGATTTCCCGTTCTGTCAAACAGCGTTTTTTCTTTTTGAAAAAGTTAAAAAACATATTTCCTCCGAAGAAGCTTGTTTGCGCAAAGCGCATTTCTCGAATGCGTATCTGCATAAACTTCCGTAAACAGTACGTCGCTTATTTGCAAGAAAATAAATTGACGCGCCGAACGATAAGAAGGAACGCGTAGCAATAAGCGCTCCCGCGCCGACGAAAAATACTGACGATGCGTACAGTCTAATGTAATCTTATCTTTATCAAAGCGCCACAGTACGCGTTAAAATCAGTCTGCCTTAATGAGAGTAACGAGCATATACCAACCGTCTTCGTTGAAACTGAAAGTAAGCACGTCGTTATTTAACGTCAATTCTACGTCGGGGTCGTCTCTGTCTTCCTTTAATACGTATCCGCCGTTCTTTTCCGCCCATCTGCCGTCTTCCGTTTCGTCTACTCCAGGAAGATTGATAGACATATTCCATTTGTAATTATTTTTTACTGTCAACACAAAGGAATTTTCCGTCACGACAGAATCGACGCCGCCCACAAGATAAACGTTTTGCGTAGTACCGTTAGTCATCACTACGTTGTAAAGCTTGTACGTCCCGACAATAGGAGCGTCGGAAGTACAAGCGCAGAATAGCGCGCAGGACGTTGCCAATACCATAACCGTCAAAAACAATGCAATCTTTTTCATTAACGTTTCCTCCATTACGTTTGTACGCCGATATTTTAATATAAATTCGGACGCTTGTCAATATACGTCGAATAGTTCCTAAACCGAAGAATATCTGAAATCTTAAAAAATAATCCGAATCTTGCCGCGCCCGTACGCAGATAAATTTATTTACCGACATGCGTATCGTAAAACGACGGATACAATATCGTACGCGTACAATACTTATTGCAATGCATAACTATCAACGCGGTACAATGTAATAAACAGTAGTTAGCCATACAGCAATCGAACACTACAAGCCTACGAAGCATATCCTGCGCGCTCT